>DJPH01000026.1:956-25094 GCA_002439755.1 Prevotellaceae bacterium UBA6417
TTTATGATGTTTCAAAATAAAAAATCAGTTCAATTGTTTCCAAACAGTCCGCCCACAGACTTTTGCAAATAAATTCCCGTAAGTTTTACATCAATTTCGGCATCCAGTTTTTCCGAACAAGCCTGTAACCATGCCGTTTGAGCTTCCAACATATCGGATGCCGCTATAACGCCTTCATGAAAACCGACATCGGCATAACGAAGATTCTCATCCGCCTTTTCCTGGTTTTTTCGAGCCATCAGCAACTTCTTCTGCGCTTCATCAACCTTAAATCTGGCCTGATTGATTTGAAGATTCACCTTTTCTTTCGCATCCTGCAACAGATAGCGTTGGTTCTGAGCCAATGCACGAGCGGCACGCAAACGATAGCGTCCCTCACCCCACTGCAAAATGGGTACATGCAGAGCAACGCCTATACTGAAATTGCCGGAAAACTTGTTCCGGAAGCCGTTATACACATTCGGATTGCTCAAATTATACGCGCCAAAAGCCGACAATACCGGCAAATTGGAAGCCTTGACCAGCTTTACATTCTCGTCGGAAATCTTCACAGCTTCGGAAAGAGCCCTCAAATCATGCCGACGGCTATATGCAGTCAAGGTATCAGGACGTTGCAAAGAAACCTCAACAGGCAATTCTGTCTTATTTTCATCGGCCAGCTGAATCCGGGCATTCACAGGCAGCCCGCAAATCTGGCAAAGCAACATCCGCGCAAGACTTAAGCCGTCATTGACTTTTACAAGCGACATCTCAGCCTCGTTAAGTTTGACGCGGACTGTGAGTGTAGCCGCCTTGGTTGCTATACCTTCCTGATGCATCTTCTGAATGTCAGAATCCAGTTTGTCAAGCATCTTCACGTAGCCCTCTGCCAAACGCTTCTTACCGGCCAACGAAACGACCTGCCAATAAGCCTGATCGACACTGTAAACAATCTCTTCCAGCATTTGATCATGTTGTTCACCCAACAAACGGCTTGTGTATCTGGTGATATTGTCATATGCTTTGATGCGCCCTCCAAAATAAACAGGCTGTGTCAGCATCAAAGAGCCCGCATACATATTATAAGTGCTGGTTTTAAAAGCATCGACAACCCGGCTGCCCAAGCCATTCAATGTAGAGACCAACGGTGTTCCGAGACTTTCCAAAAGCGGAACAAGTTCGGGATACTGGGAAGCCATATTCTGTGCTATCTCCGAAAGGCCGGCTCCAGCCGATGTCCCCAAAGAAGCAAGTTGATTGCGTGTTTCTTTTGAAAGCAAATGAACAGACTTCTGATTCCACACATAGCCGGCTGTCAAACCGACCTTCGGCAAATAATTCGTACGCGCGGCCTTATGCTCATTCTGCGCAGCCTCCAAATTGTTTCGCGAAATCAGCAGCTGCTTGTTGCTACGCATCGCCAAATTGCGGCAACTGTCCAAGTTCAAAATCCGTTGCCCATATGAATTCAAAGCTACCCACATGAGGCATAAAACACCTACTACCTTCCTCATTATAATATATTTCGATGTTAAACTTTCGGCAAAAGTACACATTCAAAACGACATATATCATTATCAAAGAAGAAAAAGCGAATTTTGGCAATATATCGAAGAATTATAGGCAAAAATCTTGGCATCAAAAGTACATGTACCGCAAAAAACACCTAACTTTGCGATACCAAACAGATTTGCTCTATTATGAAGAAATATCCACTCATAGCCTTGCTGTTTTTCTATTACGGACTTTCGGCAGGAGCCCAAGAAGAAAAGACCTATTATCGCATCATGAGCGCAAAGCCGAGCTTTGCAGGCAAGTGCATCCAAGACCATTCAAACACGAACGGTGCCGACGATTACCTGATAGAAGACTGGAATGCGGACAACAAACGCCAAGAATGGGATTTGATTCCGGCAGATGACAATGACAATTCGCTCTATTATATCCGCAATCGCAATTCACGAAGATATATAGGACAAGTTACGACTTTGGTAGACAACAAATACTACTATACAGCAAGCACGCCCGCGTTATCATCAAGTCCGAAGTGGACTATCACCGAGATTGGCGATGACATGGTTACATTCAGCACAACTGACGAATATGGCGTAGTACGTTTCCTGAACGCAGCCGACCTGAAAAAGAGCCCCGAACGCATCTACTCGGCCAAGGCTGCGAAAAAAACAGGATTCGCATGGAAAATCATTGATGCAAAAAAAGACCCAACGACCATTAAAAGCCAAACAGGCCAAAAGACCAAGGTGTCAACATTGAACGGGCATATCATCGTTGCAGGAACAGACGACTATACAATCAGCGACCTGCAGGGACGCAACATAAGCCCTGACAATGGATTGCCAAAAGGTGTATATATCGTAACCACAAAAGACGAATCATTCAAAGTACTTATCAAATAAATCCATGAGACTCACACACACGACTTTGGCTTTATGCCTCTTGTTCTTGGCAAAAACAGTTGCCATCAAGGCACAAGTGCTGACCTCCGTTGCACAAGGTGGCACTTATTATTCCAATCCCATCATAGCCAGTGATGCTCCCGACCCGACCATCATCAAAGGCGATGACAACCTTTATTATCTGTTCGGCACAGGCGGTAGCGTTTTCCGCTCACAGAACCTCATCAATTGGGTAAGATTGAGCTATGCTTTCGAAAGAGCTCCATCGTTTGTAAAAGGAACAAATGCGGTTTGGGCCATGGATGCAAACAAAATAGGAGACAGATATGTCATGTACTTTGCTTCTTCGGTATGGGGAGGAGTAGACAGCTGCGGCATCGGAGTTGCCTATTCCAGCAAGCCGCAAGGCCCCTACAAATTCGTTAACCCGGGCGGAAAAATGTTTTACAGCTATGAAGTAGGCGTCACCAACAGCATCGATCCTTTCTATATTGAAGACGATGGAAAGAAATATCTGTTTTGGGGCAGCTTCTACGGGATTTACGGCATTGAGCTGAGCGATGACGGACTGAGTATCAAAAAGGGAGCAAAGAAAATAAAAATCGCAGGAAACGCCTACGAAGGCACATACATTTATAAACGCAACGGTTATTATTATTTCTTCGGATCGACCGGCAGTTGCTGTGAAGGAGCAAAAAGTACCTACACGACTGTCTATGCCCGTTCAAAGAACCTGT
This sequence comes from Prevotellaceae bacterium UBA6417, assembly GCA_002439755.1. Lineage (GTDB taxonomy): Bacteria > Bacteroidota > Bacteroidia > Bacteroidales > Bacteroidaceae > UBA6382. The sequence continues at coordinate 4,090 of DJPH01000026.1, forward strand.
TCGGTCCCTATTTTTCCAGCAATGGCGGACGGCTTTTAGATAATAAGCACGACATCCTGATAAAAGGCAACGACCAATGGGCCGGCACCGGACATAATGCTGAAATCATTGAAGACAAGAACGGTGATACATGGATGCCTTATCATGCCTACAGCAAATCCAAGCCCGAAGAAGGACGCATGGTATTGCTTGACCGCATACTTTGGAAAAATGATTGGCCTTACGTTCTGAAAAAGCAGCCATCCAATCAATCGGCACGCCCCAAACTCTGAGTTAAGCTTTCAAACACATAAGATTCATGAGAACAACTATTATCAAAAACTCTCTGCTTGTTTTAGCCATCGTACTATCGGGCATGAGCCTGCATGCACAAAAGCCGAAAGCCGATTACGGCAACATACAGCGATATGCCCAAAGCAATGCTGAACTGCCGGCACCGAAGAAAGGCGAGAAACGCGTTGTGTTTCTCGGCAATTCCATCACACAAGGCTGGGCGGAAAAGCATCCTGAATTTTTCAAGAAATATGGATACATAGGCCGCGGCATCAGCGGACAGACTTCGTATAACTTTTTGCTGCGCTTCAGAGAAGATGTAGTGAAATTGCAACCGAAATTAGTTGTCATCAATGCCGGAACAAATGACGTAGCAGAAAATTCCTGCACTTACAATGAAGAACATACCATGGGCAATATCATTACAATGGTTGAGATTGCCAAATTCCACAAAATCAAAGTCATCTTAACTTCCGTATTGCCTGCTGCCGGTTTTGGATGGAACAAAAGCATCACAGATGCACCGGCAAAGATCAAAGCGCTTAATATGCGCATCAAGGCTTATGCCAAAGCCAACAAAATACCCTATGTAGATTATTATACACCTTTGGTAGACAGCGATGGGAAGACGCTCAATCCCAAATATTCCAATGACGGGGTTCACCCCACTGAAGCGGGATATGACATTATGGAGTCCATCATAGTTCCTGCCATCAAAAAATATTTGTAATCGTAAGGAACAGAGCGGGCCGCCATCGCTGACGATGGCGGCCCGCTCTGTTTTTTGTTTGCCGGTTTAACCGCGTGTAAGCGGTGAAGTCAACAAATCCTTTAATACATTGATGGAATCAGGATGCTCACGCACAAAAGAATCTATATGGCGCACACGTTTTTCGGCCAATATTTCATCAATGGCAATCAGTATTCCTGTCTCTTCAACATTACCAAACGATTCATTGACAGCTGTCCCGAAAACGCGCATCGTAGGACTCAGCCCCATATAGGCGTTCACAAGCGGAGGTATATTGAAGCCCAATTCGCGCACAGCGGCATTCAGTATCCTGTAGTCAGCTTTAAAAGAGTCTTCCTTGAAAAGCGCTTTCAATTTGTCCGTATCGGTTTCCAGCCTGACAGGATTGATAGGTGTAACCAAATGGTCCTTGTCTTGAAAATGCTTTTGCAGAAAATACAATATCATGTCACGCCCTGTTTTATTGAACGACGGATACATGGTCATTTTACCGAAGAAATATTTCAGGTTTGGCATTACTACGGTCAAAGCACCGAGCCCATCCCATAAGTTATCGAGAGCGAACAGACTTTTTGCTGCAGTCCTACGTGTGTTCTGGTATTCCAGCGTAACGAAAGAGCGTCCCAATTCAACCGTCTGCTTCATGTAATTATCCATAAACTCCTTGCTGAAATGGAACATGTGGGATGTGGCCAAAACAGGCTGTCCGTCACTGTCTATCGCAACTTCATCACCGGGCAGGTAGCGATAGCCGCCAACAATCTCTTCGTCCTCCGGATTCCATACGATCAATTGCTTGTATGGATGGTCGCATGTATCAAAATAGTCCAAATCCAAACTTTTCCCTGTTCCGCCACCGGCCACCCGGAATGCTATTTCGCGCAACCGTCCAATCTCTTTCAAGACATTAGGAGAATCCTGCCATGTCACGATATAGATTTCATTGTTGCTTTTGTTTGTATGCCGAAGCCGGCGTTCGGGCGTAAGTTCCTTTTTCAACAAAGTTCTGTCAATCGGATCAATTATTTTTTCCATCGTCAAAGGTCGTTTTTCTATTCTACAAATGATATACGATGTCTTCTACGTATTTTGCCCACTCTGATGCCGGCCGCGAATGGTCGAACTTTTGCCAGGAAATCGGTTTCCCTATTCTGATTTCAAATGATTTGTGGACGTTCTTATACATTTCGTCAACGAGAAACAACATAGCTATATTGAATTTCAATCCCAGCATAGAGCTGATGTTAGCCAAACGGTAAAAGAATGATGAATTTTCACCGCTAAAATGAATCGGCACTATATCGCGTTGCGTTTCCACGCTTTTTGTGATAAAAGTCTTGGTCCAGGGCAAATCCTTTACTACTCCGTTATGGCGGCGCGAACATATTCTGGCAGGAAACATCAGTACCTGCATATCTGAATGGAACGTATCATAAACCAACTGGGGAAACGAGCGGCTTTGGCGGCCGGTGATATTGACAGGTACTCCTACAGGACGCAATCCCGGCAGATTCATAAGCAAATCATTGAGCAGATAACGAATCTTCCCATCGTAATGAGAACCTATGAGAGCCCCCAATGCAACGCCATCACCCCCACCAAGCGGATGATTGGATACAAACGTATAGAGACGGCCATCGTTGGGCGGAAGATTTTCTTCTCCGACAACTGTCAAGTGCATGTCTAAATATTTTACGCAAGACTTCAGCCACTCTACACCGGTTTCGCTCTTGTGGGCATCTAAAAATTTATTTACTTCGTCTTGATGAACGATGTGTTTCAGCCACGCAACAACAAAACGCGGCACATATCGTGCCTTTGCTCCAGCCTTGTCGCGCAAAATTTTGTCGATATCGACAATAAGTCCTTTCTCTTGCGGCATTTTCTTTATCTGAACTACAAAAGTACACTTTTTTCCAGCAACACCTCTTATATTGTTAAGAATATCCCATTACAAAAACTTTTTTTAAGACAATCGCTTTTCTCTCTTTTTATCCCGTTGACTATAAAAGCCTCATCGAGAGTTGATGTTTTTACAGCATTTTGCTAACTTTGCAAGCGTAATAATTCAAAATCGTAAGTCAACACTTCTGCCAGACACCACAAAACAGGCAAAAACCCGAACACAAAAAATTAAAATATCATCATCATGTTTGAAGGACAACCTAAAGCACTTTATGCGCTAAGTTTAGCTAACACCGGCGAGCGTTTCGGCTATTATACGATGCTTGCCGTTTTCGTTTTATTTTTGAGAGCCAATTTCGGGCTCGCCCATGAAACTGCCGGCCTCATCTACAGCACGTTTCTCGGATTCGTATACTTCCTGCCGTTCTTCGGCGGCATCCTGGCCGACAAGTTCGGATACGGAAAAATGGTCACCATCGGCATCTTTATCATGTTTTTCGGTTATCTTTTCCTTTCCATTCCCTTGGGAGGCGGCTCTGTCGCCCTGGCCTGCATGCTCGGAGCCCTGCTGCTCATCAGTACCGGAACAGGTTTGTTCAAAGGAAACCTGCAAGTAATGATAGGAAACCTTTATGACAGCCCGGAACTCCAAGACAAGCGCGACTCTGCATTTTCCATCTTCTATATGGCCATCAATGTTGGTGCCCTGTTTGCACCGACTGCAGCCGTCAAAATCATGGAATGGGCACAAACGACATTAAACGTAAGCGTGGCCGATTCCTACCATTTCGCTTTCGCAGTAGCTTGCGCATCGCTCATCGTTTCCATTGCCATCTACTACTGTTTCCGTTCAACATTCCGTCACGCCGAAGGCGGCAAGAAGAAAGCCGAAGCAATACTTAACAATGCCCAAAAGCCACAAGCCGACGACACAAAGGCGCGCATCATCGCCCTTTGCCTTGTTTTTGCCGTTGTACTGTTTTTCTGGATGGCTTTCCATCAAAACGGCCTTACATTAACCTACTTTGCCGATGAATTCACGGCCAAAAGCTCTTCGGGCATCCAAAGCATGGCTTTTGACGTGACCAATCTCGTGCTTTGCATCGTCATCATCTATGCTCTTTTCGCTCTATTCCAAAGCAAAACAGGAAAAGGCAAAGGCATCGCCGGCATCATTATTCTTGCCTCGGCAGCTGCATTGGTATGGAAGTATTCGCTTATTGAAGGACCGGTAGCTGTAAATGCCCCGATATTCCAGCAATTCAATCCCTGCTTTGTAGTGGCACTTACACCGGTCAGCATTGCCCTGTTCGGCTGGCTGGCCAAGAAAAAGAAGGAACCGTCGGCTCCTCGCAAAATTGCCCTCGGCATGTTAGTGGCCGCCGTTGCATATCTCGTGATGGCCATCGGGTCGGCCGACCTTTTGAGCCCGACACAACAGGCCCAGGCCATCAGCGATGGCACAGCCACGTTCGCTTCACCCAATTGGCTCATCTCGACCTACCTTATCCTTACATTCGGCGAACTGCTGCTATCGCCCATGGGCATCAGCTTTGTTAGTAAAGTGGCACCCCAAAAATACAAGGGCATGATGATGGGCGGTTGGTTCGTAGCCACAGCCATCGGCAACCTGCTGGTCAGCGTAGGCGGCTATTTATGGGGCAATCTGCCGCTTTGGGTAGTTTGGGGAGTATTCATCGCCCTCTGTCTCCTCAGCGCGCTTTTCATGTTCAGCATCATGAAGCGCCTCGAAAAAGTCTGCTGACACATTTTCCCGCAAACACGCCGCACGGCATTCCGACAAGCATCAAGGCTCATCGGAATGCCGTTTTTTCGTAGGGAGAAAAACAAAAGCAAAACGCAGAAAATCAGAAAGCAAACGCAGAAAATCAAGGCTGACACCGACCAAAGAGCCACGATGGGCAAAAGAGCATCTCACCATCACGATGCAAGAGCAGAAGCATAACGGCAGAAGATTTTTCAAGAGAAAAAAAAGATTTATCGGGCCGAAACGGAAAATTATTGCTATTTTTGCTGAATTACAGAAAGTAGACACATCAGTATGGAAGAAGAACTTAAAGTAATCATAAGCGGCGGCGGAACAGGCGGACACATATTCCCTGCCATCTCAATAGCAAACGCACTGAAAGCCATAAGGCCGAACGTCAAGATTCTCTTTGTAGGAGCTGAAGGGCGCATGGAAATGACACGTGTTCCGGCAGCCGGATATGAAATAAAAGGGCTGCCCGTTTCGGGATTTGACCGTAAACACCTGATGAGAAACATCAAGGTACTTTACCGCGCAGCCCAAAGCCGCATGATGGCAAAAAAAATCCTGCATGAGTTCAAGCCACAGGTTGCCGTAGGCGTAGGCGGATATGCCAGCGGCCCCATGTTGAGTGCGTGCGAATCTTCAGGCATCCCCATACTGCTTCAAGAACAAAACAGCTACCCCGGAGTTACCAACAAGATTCTTGCCCGAAAGGCCGACAAGATTTGTGTAGCCTACGACAACATGGAAAAGTTTTTCCCTGCCTCAAAAATCATACTGACTGGCAATCCCGTACGCCAGGAACTCCTGTCTATCAATGTTTCGCGCGAAGTAGCCATTAAAAGCTTCGGTCTCGACCCCTCCAAGAAGACCATCCTTATCATCGGAGGCAGTCTCGGTGCCAAGACCATCAACGACAGCGTGTTGACCCACCTCAGCCTCATCAAGCAATCAAACGTGCAATTTATCTGGCAGACAGGCAAATTCTACAGCGAACAGATACGCGAAGAACTTGAAAAGAAAGGAAAGCCCGACAATCTCTATGTAAGCGACTTCATCGCCGACATGGCAAAAGCCTATAAGGCTGCAGATTTGGTCATATCGCGTGCCGGAGCCAGTTCAATCAGCGAGTTATGCCTGTTAGGCAAGCCCTGCATCCTCGTCCCATCGCCCAATGTTGCCGAAGACCACCAGACCAAAAACGCATTGGCGTTAGTCAAAAAAGATGCAGCCATCTATATCAAAGACTCAGAAGCACAAATGGCATTGCTGCCAAAAGCCGTCAGCACAGTCAATGAGCCCGAGCGTTTGGTAGCACTAAGCCGCAACATCATCAGCCTGGCACATCCGGATGCTGCCAGAATAATAGCGGAAGAAGTCATCAGGCTGGCTAAAGAAAAAAAACAGGCTCAACATTCAAACTGACCCCCCCCATTCACAAACCCAGGAAATACAAGCAATGAAAGTCGAAGATATAAAATCAGTTTATTTCATAGGAGCAGGTGGCATTGGCATGAGTGCCCTGATTCGCTATTTTTTGGCAAAAAGGCTGCCCGTAGGCGGCTACGACCGAACACCGTCAGCACTTACCGATGCCCTGATACACGAAGGAGCACAGATTCACTATGAGGACAACCCGGACGAAATCCGGGATACATTCAAAGACAAGGACCATACCTTGGTAGTCTATACTCCGGCCATACCCAATGACCACCGCGAACTGTCGTTTTTCAGAGAAAACGGGTTTGAACTGCAAAAAAGAGCACAAGTATTAGGAACGCTGACCAGATCGCTCAAAGGACTTTGCGTGGCAGGAACCCATGGCAAGACAACGACATCGACCATGGCAGCACACATCCTGCACCAAAGCCATGTAGATTGCAACGCTTTCTTAGGAGGAATCTCGAAAAACTATGGCACAAACTACCTGTACTCAGCAAAGAGCGACTATGTAGTCATCGAAGCTGACGAATTCGACCGGTCTTTCCATTGGTTGCGGCCTTATGCAAGCGTCATCACGGCCACCGACCCGGATCATCTTGACATTTACGGCACACGCGAAGCCTATCTGGAAAGCTTCAGCAAATACAGCTCGCTCATACAGCCCGGAGGCGCATTGATAATCCATACAGACTTAGCCATGAAGCCCGCTCTGCAAGAGGGAGTGCACAAATATACTTACAGCAGAGATAAAGGAGACTTTCACGCAGAAAACATCCGCATCGGAAACGGTGAAATCGTCTTCAATTTGGTTTCGCCGTTTGAAAACATCGACAATATCCAATTAGGTGTTCCGGTAAGCATAAACATTGAAAATGGAATTGCCGCCATGGCATTGGCACAACTGAGCGGAGTCACAGCCGAAGAAATCAAACAAGGAATGGCATCATTCCAAGGTGTAGTGCGCCGGTTCGACTTCAAGATAAAGACAAGAAAGCTTGTACTGCTAAGCGACTATGCACATCATCCGGCGGAAATAAAGAATTGTATACTGTCGCTTCGCGAAGTATTCAAAGGACGTAAGCTCACAGCCATGTTCCAGCCCCACCTCTACACCCGCACACGAGATTTCTATAAGGACTTTGCGCAAAGCCTTTCATTATTGGATGAAGTGATTCTGACAGAAATCTATCCTGCTCGCGAACAGCCCATAGAAGGAGTCACAAGCAAACTCATCTATGACAATCTGCGGCCGGGAATGGAACGTCATCTCATAAAAAAAGCAGATGCCGTTGACTTCGTGAAAAAGAACAGCTTTGATGTACTCATCATATTAGGCGCAGGAGATTTGGACAACTATATGCCACAATTTGAATCCATCTTAGCACCGAGAGCATAAACCGGAACAAATGAAATCTCTCCTCAAATTGTTCATAGGAATAGCCCTTTTGGCATATATCATCTTGGCTGTAACCAAATTCAGCAAAGGTGATAATACCGAAGCGTGCAAACATGTCAACATAGAGGTGACAGACAGTGCGCAAGCAGTATTCATTTCCGGAAACGAAGTAAAAAGACTATTAGAGAAAAAACATTTATATCCGGAAGGAATTCCCATGAACAAGATTCAATTGGCCGAAATGGAAAAAGCCCTCGAATCGCACCAGTTCATCTTGGATGCACAATGCTATAAGACAGCCAATGATGCCGTACACATAAAAGTAAGCCAAAGACTGCCTGTCATGCGCATTATCAGTGCAGATGGGAGCAATTACTTTATTGATAGCCAGGGAAAACGTATCCCATGCAACAAATTTCCGGCAGATGTTGTCGTTGCGACAGGCGTTATAACGCCTCGGTTTGCGAAAAAATATTTAGCCTCAATCGGCCGGTATTTACAAACCGACGCTTTCTGGAACAGTCAGATAGAACAACTGCATGTATTAAATAACGGAGCTGTTGAAGTGATTCCTCGCGTAGGCAGTCACATCATCCATCTGGGACCTCCCGTCAAGGTTGAACAAAAGTTAGAACGGCTCAGACTGTTTTATTCCAAAGTTCTGAACAAAGTGGGATGGAACAAATACAATCGAATTGACATGGAATTCAGCAACCAAATAGTTTGTACGAAAAAAGAATAACCACATATGGCAGAAGATTTATTTATCATTGCAATTGAACTGGGTTCGTCACACGCAACCGGTATTGGCGGGAAAAAAATGCCCGACGGCAGCATACAAATCGAAGCTGTAGCACAAGAACCTTCGTCAGCATTTATCCGGAAAGGAATGATCTTCAACATGGACAAATCAACTCAATGCGTCCGCGTAATAAAAAAACGCATAGAAGATCAATTGAAAAGATCCGTTACACAAGTCTATGTTGGTTTTGGCGGACAAAGCCTGCACTCAACACACAACTCCATCATGCAGCGCTTTGATGAGCAAAAGCCAATTTCAAAACAAATCGTAGATGACTTGATGAAAGAAAACGTCAATACCAACATTGGCGACCTTGATATATTGGAAGTGATACCGCAAGAATACAGCGTCGGAACACAGAAACAAATCGACCCGGTCGGTGTATTGAGCGACTACATAGAAGGACGATACTTGAACATTACTGCACGTTCAGCAATGCGAACCAATATTGACAATTGCTTTGCCAATGTCGGCATTCACATTGTTGAAGACAAGCTCATACCGTTAACCGTTGCCGATGAAGTGCTGTCTGACACAGAAAAACGCTCAGGCTGCGTATTGGTGGATTTCGGAGCGGACACAACGACCATCTCCATCTATAAAGCAAACTTGCTGCGATTTCTTAGTGTCATACCACTTGGAAGTTCAAACATCACAAAGGACATCATGAGCTGTCAACTTGAGGAGACAGAAGCTGAAGGCCTCAAGCTCAGATATGGAATTGTAGCGACAGACTTGACCGAAGACCAATCGAAAGAAGTCATTTACACACTGCCCGACAGTTCAGTCATTACAAAAGGAAAGCTCTATGATATAATCGAAGCACGTATGGAAGAAATCCTGTACAATGTCAAGGCACAAATTGCAGAATCAGGATTCGGGCGTGATTCGCTTGTAGCCGGAGCCTGGCTCACCGGTGGCGGTGCAAATCTTAAGAATCTGAGCAAAGCGTTTACCAACATCACGGGATTTGATAAAGTACGCATTGTAAAGAATCCCCGTCAAACAATACACTTTGCAAAAAACCTAAGCAAAAACACTGACGGGCAACTATTAAGCGTCATCAGCCTCCTGACAAAAGGAACACAGTCGTGTACCAGTCCGCTGATTCAGGAACAAGTTACCAAAGCAGATATTTTTGATATTGAAGAAACTCCGAAAGGAACAGGCAGCGAAGAACATGAGGTTAATGCGAATGCTCCTGCACAAGAAACCGGATTGAACAAAGAAGAACGTCCGAAAAAAGGAAAAAACAAGCACAAAGGCCCTTCACTTTTCAAGAAAGCCATTAAAAAAATCAAGGACATTTCAACTGTCATAGTCGGTGACGAGGATTAAATACAGACAACATATTAAAGATCATAAACCATGGCACTATTTGAACAAGTTAGTAAAGATATTATTGCTGCAATGAAAGCAAAAGACAAAGTAAGGCTGGAAGCATTGCGCAATATCAAAAAATACTTTATAGAAGCCAAAACGGCACCAGGAGCAAACGATGAGCTGAGCGATGACGTCGCACTAAAAATCATCACCAAATTGGCAAAACAAGGACGCGATGCCGAGGCTCTCTACAAGGGGAAAGGACGCGAAGACCTTGCTGAAGAAGAAGCGACACAAGCCGCAGTAATCGAGAGCTACCTCCCCAAACAATTATCTGCCGAGGAATTGGAGACAGAAATTAAAGCAATCATTACCGCCACCGGTGCCTCTTCCATGAAAGACATGGGAAAAGTCATGGGCACAGCATCCAAGCAACTGGCTGGAAAAGCCGACGGGAAAGCCATCTCCGAAGTTGTAAAACGCCTTTTGGCATAATACTGCAAACATTCATTATATGGAAGACGAAAAGACTGATACCATCCAGTTTAACCTGCCCAAACAAAAGCCGACAATTATCAAAGTAATCGGAGTGGGCGGGGGTGGCGGCAATGCCGTCAACCACATGTACAATGAAGGAATTCATGATGTGTCGTTCGTTGTCTGCAACACAGACCGCCAGGCTCTTGACAGCTCGTCTGTCCCCGTACATATACAGCTCGGAAGCGAAGGACTCGGTGCCGGCAATCGTCCCGAGCGCGCACGTGCAGCTGCAGAAGAAAGCATAGAAGATATACGCCGCATGCTTGACGACGGCACAAAAATGGTTTTCATCACAGCCGGAATGGGCGGAGGGACTGGAACAGGTGCTGCACCTATCATCGCCCGTGAAGCAAAAGCCAAAGACATCCTGACAGTAGGCATTGTAACAATTCCCTTCTGCTTTGAAGGCAACCGCAAAATTGACCAAGCTCTCGACGGCCTCGAAGAAATGAAAAAGCACGTGGATGCCCTACTCGTCATCAACAACGAACGATTGCGCGAAATATACACAAACCTCACTGTGCTTGACGCTTTTGCCAGAGCCGACGACACCCTGAGCATAGCAGCAAAGAGCATAGCAGAAATCATCACGCTGCGCGGAACCATGAATTTGGACTTTCGCGATGTAAGCACTGTCTTGAAAGACGGTGGAGTAGCCATCATGAGTACGGCTTACGGTGAAGGAGAAGGACGTGTAAGCAAAGCCATTGAAGAAGCACTCAACTCGCCATTGCTCAATCACAGTGACATTTTCAAATCAAAAAAGATTCTTGTGAACATCGCTTTCTGTGCAGAGAAAGAGGGAGAATCGCTGATGATGGAGGAAATGAATGAAGTTCATGAGTTCATGAGCAAATTTGATGCCTACGTAGAAACTAAATTCGGGCTTGGAACAGACCCTTCATTAGGAAAGAAAGTAAAAATCACAATACTTGCAACAGGATTCGGCCTAAGCGATGTGCTAACGGATGTCGGGAAGCAACGCAACGATAATGAAATTGATGAACAGGAAGAAGAACGACTTCGCGAACGTCGCAACCAATATTATAATCAGACGGGCAAGACCTCACAGAAGCGTCACTACAAGATTTATCAGTTCAGTCCGTTTACACTTGACAACGATGATGTCATTTCAATGGTTGAAGCCAGTCCTACCTACAAACGCGACTTTGAGACATTGAACGCCATCAAAGCGCGCGCTGAAGAGGGGAAGCCGAAAACCGAAGAAGAAATTGAACTTCCAACAGACTCGATGACCATTAAATTCGATCAGAATTAGTACGCAATCTCATATTCTAAGCTCCATTGGCCCGAGAGAACATCTCCTCCAATGGAGCTTATTTTTATGTTTTGTTCGCCTCATCTTCTTCTGACGTATTCATTTCTTTCGTAACATACCGCTGATAATATGAAATCAGTAACGTTGTCAGCGGAAGGGCTATAATCATTCCGATTATTCCCAATAAATAACCCCAAACAGATAGCGACAGCAAAATTAGAAACGGAGGCAGCCCCATGGCGCTTCCCATAATACGCGGCGTTAGCACCATGTCTTGAATAATCTGAACAATCAGGAAAACAGCAAGCGCACCTGCCAATACTGCCCAAAAATTCTGCCCTGTATCAGCAGCCTTAATCAAAGCAAACAACAAGGTCGGAACAAGGCCAAGGGCATGGAGGTAAGGCACGAAACTGAGAACACCGATAAAAATACCTAACGGAATAGCCAACGGAAAGCCGATAATTACAAAACCGACTGAAAAAAGAATGCCGACACAAACCGAAATAAGGGCCTGACCACGAAAATAATTATTCATCCCATGCTGCAAGTCTGTAAACAAAGAGCTCAAGAACTTACGGTTCCGCTTCGGAAACAAGCGGATTACGCCACTTGACAACTTCTCATAATCCACCAATATAAAGAAGAGGTATAGGAGAGCTATACAGGAAGAAAACAATGTTATCAGCAAATTTGCCGTCTGATAGACAACATTCCACACTCTTGGCACAGTTTCCTTGACTACATCAAGGATGTTCTTTTGTGTAAAGATCTTGTCCAAATCTATCAATCGAGCCTGCTCGTGAATAAAAGCTTCGACCTTCGGTGATATGCTGTTGTTGTTAGCTCCCACTTGGATAAACTTCACCAGACTTTCCTTAAAGTGTTCCAGCTCAGTTGCAACCTGCGGAAACGTCAGGGCAAAGAAGCCGTAAACCAATCCTCCGGCTAAGGCCAAAGTGATAAAGATGCTCAGTATCCGATAATGGAAGTGCAACTTGTACTGTACGAATGTAACCACGGGATAAATAAGATAAGCAATGAACCATGCCACAAAAAAAGGAGTCAACACATCCTCAAGGTAGCGGATCAGCAACAGAATCGCGGCAATCATCGCAAAAACGAGCATTCCACGAATGAAACTGTCAAATGTTATCTTCTTTTCCAACATGGTTTTATGGCTTATGCATATGTTTGTCAGCAAAAGTACGAAGATAGTTTCACTTTTATGCAATTTTATACCGTGAAATTTTTGAATGTACAAGAACTTCCGTATTTTTGCAACAATGCTATACATCGTGCCTACACCGGTCGGTAATTTGGAGGACATCACACTTAGAGCCTTGCGTGTCCTTAAGGAAGTCGATTTAATCTTAGCTGAAGATACTCGGACTTCGGGCTTTCTGCTATCTCATTTCGGCATCAGGAACAAGCTTCAATCCTACCACAAATTTAACGAACATGGAGAAGTGGAACATTTGGCAAGCAGGTTAAAAGGAGGAGAAAACATGGCTCTTGTCAGTGATGCTGGAACACCGGGCATCAGCGATCCAGGCTTTCTCATTACACGAAAATGTGTCGAAGAAGGCATAAAAGTAGAATGCCTTCCCGGTGCTACGGCTTTTGTTCCTGCACTTGTCTGCTCCGGCATTCCATGCGACAAGTTTGTATTTGAAGGATTCCTGCCCCAGAAAAAAGGAAGAGCCTCACGTTTGTCCCGCTTAAAAGAAGAAGAACGCACCATGGTTTTCTACGAATCACCATACCGAATCATCAAAACGCTGGCACAATTCATTGACGTCTTCGGTGCAGAACGCGAAATTGCCGTATGCAGAGAAATCAGCAAGATTCACGAAGAATGTATCAAAGGAAGCATAGCGCATGTAAAGGCTCATTTTGAAGAATATCCGCCCAAAGGTGAATTCGTGATAGTTCTAAGTGGAAAAACTGATGCGAGCCACCATCAAGAGTAACCCAAAACATTGTAAATATGAAAAAGATTACAGCACTTGCCATTTGCATCATCGCATTAAGCGGATGCGGACAGAAGACAGAAACAAAAGACAACCAAATAAAAGCCTTACGAGATTCCATGGCTCAAATCATTAATCAGAAAGACTCTGAGCTCAATGACATTATGGCAACGTTCAACGACATTCAGGAAGGCTTCCGCGAAATTAATGAAGCAGAGGGAAGGGTCAATTTGGAACGTTCGAATCCGGAAAGAAAGATGTCAAAGGAAGACATCATGGAAAATATCACATTTATCCGCCGCACAATGCAACTCAACAAGGAACGCATCGCAAGGCTGCAAGAACAGCTTAAATCAAGCACTTTCAACGCATCAAAGCTGAAGGCCACTATCGAACAGCTCAACAGGCAAATGGAAGAGAAGTCACAACAAATTGCACAACTGGAGCAGGATCTACGCGCAAAAGACTTGAAAATAGCAGAACAAGGTCAACAGATCCAGGATCTCAACCAAAGTGTATCAAGTCTGACAAACCAGAATGAGCAAAAAAGACAAACGGTAGAACGGCAAGACAAGGAGCTGAATGCTGCCTGGTATGTGTTTGGGACAAAGCGAGAATTAAAGGACCAGCGCATACTTCAAAAGGGTGATGTTCTAAAAAGCAACACATTTAATAAGGACTACTTCACTAAAATAGACATTCGCGTCACCAAATCTATCAAGCTCTACTCCAACAGTGCAAAACTGCTTACGTCTCATCCATCAGGCAGTTATACTCTCGACCGCGATGCACAAAAGCAATACACGCTCCGAATCACTAACCCGGAGCAATTCTGGAGCGTCAGCAAATATCTGGTCATTTTAGTAAAATAACTCTTCAGTTCAAATCCCTACACCATGACAGAAGCTATCAAGAAAAGAATCAATGATTCTGCCGCTGCCCGTTGGTCTGCACTGTTCATCGTAGCGTTCACGATGATGGCGGCGTATTATGTCAACGACATCATGGCTCCGCTGAAAAGCATGCTTGAAGGTCGTCTGCATTGGACAAGTGGAGAATTCGGCACATTCACAGGAGCCTATAGCTTCTTGAATGTTTTTCTCTTAATGATCATTTGGGGAGGTTTGATTCTGGATCGTTTTGGCATCCGTTTCACAGGTATATTGGCCGCTGTCCTGATGGTAGGTGGAACAGCCTGCGAATATATAGCTATCACGCAGTATGGAGGCACGACTGACATATTCCTTGGAATGAAAGCCGATGTTTTTTGGGCCTCGGCAGGCTATTCCGTCTTCGGTGTTGGAGCAGAAGTCGCGGGAATCACTGTAACCAAAATCATCGCAAAATGGTTTCAAGGAAAAGAGATGGCCTTAGCCATGGGTGTACAGGTTGCCTTGGCACGTATCGGAAGCCAGGTGGCCTATGCTGCAGCTATACCCATCGCCAAAGAATGGGGGTTGTCCATGCCGCTATTCATCGGCCTCTGTCTGTTGGTAGGCGGATTGATTGCTTTTGTGGCTTTCTCTTTCATGGATTGCAAGCTGAACCGGCAGATTGAAAGCGAGGCTGTTGCCACAGACGAAGAAAAATTCTCTTTCCACGATGTGGTGGCAGTAATCAAAAACCCCGGATTTTGGCTAATCGCATTGCTGTGCGTACTTTTTTACAGTTGCATATTTCCCTTTCAAAAATATGCAACTGAACTAATGATTACGAAATATCATGTCAATGAAGATTTGGCAGGCACATTCGCAGGTCTGCCGGCATTGGGTGCTCTCTTTCTAACACCTGTATTCGGCGGCATGATTGACAGGAAGGGAAAAGCTGCTTCCATCATGATTTTCGGAGCTGCAATGCTGATCTTCGTTCACTGCATCTACGCCATTCCATTCATCCACGCACCATGGGTTGCCATCGGTCTTATGATCATATTAGGCATTTCGTTCTCTCTGGTTCCGAGCGCCATGTGGCCTAGCGTAGCAAAGATATTCCCTGTAAAGCAATTGGGAACAGCTTATGCCTTGATTTTTTTCATACAGAACATTGGGCTTTGGGGTATACCTGCCCTCATAGGAAATGTTCTTGACCATTATTGCATCATCGGAACAGAGACGAGCAATGGTATGGAAACAAATCTTTACGACTACACGCTGCCCATGTGCATTTTCACAGGCATAGCCATCCTTTCGCTCATTGTAGGTCTATTCTTAAAAGCCGCTGACAAAAAATTCGGCTACGGACTTGAAGAAGCCAATTTGAAATAGATTAAATCAAACGATACTATCCGGAAAGCCCCTATTATCCAAGAGACATCCGGATAGTATCATGGCTCTTGGCTATAAATATTCTCTTCCGTCTTTCCTATCTGTTCCCTGAAAATTATTGCAATACTTGATTCGTTCAACTGTAAGGCAAAACCGTAATTGTACAAGTTGAATCCGGGATATCTCTGACCCGCTAAATCACCAAAAAGGAGTTGCTCACGCAACCCCTTTCCGGCGCTTCAAGATGGGCTTGAACCAACGACCCCCTGATTAACAGTCAGGTGCTCTAACCAACTGAGCTATTGAAGCATTGGTGCAAATAATCTCTCATTTGCGGTTGCAAAGGTAGTGACTTTTTTTTATTCTACCAAATTTTTTTTGGAAAAAAATGTGTTTTTGATGAAAAAACATTATTTTTTTTATTTTTGAGTCTCTTTTTAGGATATAAATGAGTATTTTTGTAGCCGAAAGACGTGCATAAGCGTCAGTTGTCATATTTGGAAATAAATAATATAGATGGTTAATAAATTATATGTAATGGTGCTCGTGATGGTGGTGTTCGCCATGCCAGCATGGGCGCAAAAGGAGAAAGACCATGATTTCGTGGTTGCTAAGAACATGGATGTCTTTACATCTATCTATAAAAATTTGGATATGATGTATGTGGATACTCTCGATGCTGACGAGGTGATAGGGAATGGCATCAATGCCATGTTGCGTAGCCTTGATCCGTACACGGAGTATTATCCGGAGTCAAAAGTAAAAGAACTCAAGAACATGCTTACGGGTAAGTATGCTGGTATAGGTTCTGTGGTGAGATACAACTATCAGTTGGGCTATACGGTTATCAGCGAGCCTTACGAAGGAATGCCAGCGCAGGAAGCAGGGCTGAAGAAGGGCGACATCATCTTAAGCATTAATGACTCTACCATGAAGGGTAAGGAGGTGAGTTACGTGAGCGACCGTCTTCGTGGTGAGCCTGGTACATCGTTTATCATCAAGGTGAAGCGTCCAAGTACGGGGAAGGTGCTGAAGTTGAAGCTCACCCGACGCACCATACAGATGCCATTTCTTCCTTATTATGGATTGCTGGATGGCGGAGTTGGCTATATCAATTTCAATTCTTTCACCGACCAGTGCGCCAAGGATGTGCGTCGTGCCTTTATCGACTTGAAAAAGCAAGGTGCCAAGAAACTCGTTTTCGACCTGCGCAACAATACAGGCGGTTCGGTGAGCGAGGCGGTGGGTATTGTCAATATGTTCTTGCCCAAGGATAAGATTGTCCTCACGATGAAGGGAAAGTTGCAACGTGCCAACAATGAATACAAGACCACAGTAGAACCTATAGACACGTTGATGCCTATCGTGGTGCTTGTAAGCGGAAATACAGCCAGTTCCGCCGAGATCCTAAGTGGATGCCTGCAAGATTATGACCGTGCTGTTATATTAGGTACGCGCACGTATGGGAAAGGCCTCGTTCAGACTACGATGGACTTGCCTTACAATGGACAGATGAAACTTACCATGAGCAAGTATTACATTCCCAGCGGACGATGCGTGCAGGCTCTCAATTACAAACATGCCAAAGGCGGATATGTAGAACATGTACCCGACTCACTTACTAAGGTGTTTTATACGGTTGGAGGACGCAAGGTGAGAGATGGCGGAGGCGTGAAGCCCGACGTGGAGGTGAAGCCCGACTCGTTGCCCAATATAGCTTACTATCTGGCAGGGGCACGTGACAGTAACGAGCTGATGCTCAACTATGAAGTGGATTATATAGCACGGCATCCTACGATAGCCCCAGCCAAGGACTTCGCTCTTACCGATGCGGATTATGGGGAATTCAAGGCTCGTGTGCTGAAAGCCGATTTCAAGTATGACAGAGAGACGGAGAAGTATCTGAGAGACTTGGTGAAACTGGCTCGTTTCGAAGGGTATTATGACGATGCGAAGCCTGAATTTGATGCCCTCGCCAAGAAACTGAGTCACAATGTGGCGAAGGATCTCGAATTTAATAAGCAGTACATCAAGCGCTTGCTTGAAAATGACATCGTGGCTGCATACTATTATCAGGGTGGAGCCATTCGTAACTCCTTGCGCTATGACAAGCAGGTGAAGGAGGCTGTCCGGCTGCTCAATGCACCCGAAGAATATAAAAAACTCTTGAGTCCCAACGAAAAAGAAGGCAAAATGGTACACAATTGATTAAAAATGTGCATGTTGTAGAATAAAATATTCAAAAAACTTTGGTCGAAAGCAAAAAAAATCGTAATTTTGCAACGTTCAGTGGAATGAGGGGCTCACAAAGAGTTCCTCATTTTATTTTAATAAGAAATATATGATAGATAAAAACGTCGTAAAAGAATTAGTTGACGAATGGCTCCAAGACAAGGAATATTTCTTGGTAAGCATTGAGATTAGTCCAGACGACAAAATTGTCGTAGAAATCGACCATGCCGATGGCGTGTGGATAGAGGACTGCGTGGCTCTGAGTAGATTTATAGAGGACCACTTGAATCGTGAGGAGGAGGACTATGAACTTGAAGTAGGGTCGGCAGGACTCGGACAGCCTTTCAAGGTGCCACAGCAGTACATCAACTTCATTGGAAAAGAAGTGGAGGTGCTCGATGCCGATGGAAAAAAGGTGAAGGGCATTTTGCATTCTGTAGATGGCAACGACTTCAGTGTGAGTGTAGAGGAGAAAGTAAAGGTGGAAGGTAAGAAACGCCCTGTAAAGCAGGACGTGCTGCATACCTATCAGATGGACAAGGTAAAATATACAAAATACGTAATAAGTTTCAAATAAGCTATGGCAGTAAAGAAAATGCAAGAAGAAACTGCGAGTATGATTGATACATTCCGCGAGTTTAAAGAAACCAAGAATATCGACCGTACTACGTTGGTGAGCGTACTGGAGGAAAGCTTCCGCAATGTGCTTGCCAAGATTTTCGGTAGTGACGAAAACTTCGATGTCATCGTAAATCCCGACAAGGGTGACTTTGAAATCTACCGCAACCGTGTGGTTGTGGCCGATGGCGAGGTGGAGAACGAAAACAAAGAGATTCCATTGACTGAGGCCCGCAAAATCCAGGCTGACTATGAAGTAGGCGAGGATGTGAGTGAAAAGGTTGACTTTAATAAGTTCGGTCGCCGTGCCATTCTGAACCTTCGTCAGACTTTGGCATCCAAGATTCTCGAACTGGAACATGATTCGTTGTACAATAAGTACAAGGATCGTGTGGGACAGGTTATTTCTGGCGAGGTCTATCAAGTGTGGAAGCGCGAGGTGCTCATTGTGGACGATGAGAACAATGAACTTATTCTGCCTAAGTCGGAGCAGATTCCTGCAGACGTATATCGCAAAGGTGAAACCGTACGTGCCGTTATTCTGAGAGTTGACAACGAGAATAATAATCCAAAGATTATACTCAGCCGTACTGCTCCCATCTTCTTGCAGCGACTCCTCGAGGCGGAGGTACCCGAGATTAATGATGGTCTCATTGCCATCCGACGCATAGCACGCATGCCAGGCGAACGTGCCAAGATTGCGGTGGAGTCTTTTGATGAGCGCATAGACCCTGTCGGAGCCTGTGTGGGTGTCAAGGGAAGCCGTGTGCATGGCATCGTGCGCGAACTTTGCAACGAAAACCTCGACGTTATCAATTACTCGAGCAATATCAAACTCTTTATCCAGCGCGCACTGGCTCCTGCCCAGATTACTTCGGTTAATATCGATGAGGAAAACCATAAGGCCGAAGTTTACTTGCAGCCAGAGGAGGTGAGCTTGGCTATAGGTCGTGGTGGAATGAACATCAAGCTGGCCTCTATGCTCACCGAGTACACTATCGATGTGTTCCGTGAAATCAATGAGGCGGATGCTGATGAGGACATCTATTTGGATGAGTTCTCTGACGAAATAGACCAGTGGGTGATAGATGCCATCAAGGGTATTGGGCTCGATACCGCCAAACAGGTGCTGAAGGCTCCACGTAACATGCTGATAGAGAAGGCAGACCTCGAAGAGGAGACTGTTGACAACGTTTTGAAAGTATTGCGTGCCGAGTTCGAGAAATAATAAATAAAAAGAAGGAGATAGAAAGTATAAATATGAGCATCAGATTAAACAAAGCATTACGTGAATTAAACATAGGACTTCAGACGGCAGTTGAATTCCTGGAAAAAAGAAAAGAATTGGGGGAGGTGAAAGCCGAACTGAACTTTAAGTTGAGCGATGAACAATATAAAGCACTCAATGATGCCTTTAGTCAGGACAAGGAAGTTCGTAACCAGGCTGAAAAGCTCTTCACGAAGAAGACAAAAGAGAAGAAACGTGCACCAGAACCTAAGAACAACCGTGCTGAGAGTATCCTCGAGTCAAGTCACCAGCAGCAATATAAGCCGTTGGGTAAGATAGACTTGGGACAGGTAGGCAAGGCTGCTGTTGCTCAGTCTGCTGCTCCTAAAAAGACAGAGGTAAAGAAAACAGAGACTGCTGCCGTCAGTCCTGCGCCAGTAAACAAAACTCCTAAGACGGAGGAACAACCTCGTCAGGTTTCTCCTGTAGTAGAAAAAATCAAGAAAGGTGCTGTAGAAGCTGTAGCAAAGCAGTCGGAAGTAAAGGCTGAAAGAGCAGAAGACAAGCCCGGAAAAGTGGCGGCTAAGCCTGAAAGCAAGTCTGAGGTTGAGGAAGGCAAGATGGGAAAGCAGCCTGTTGCCGGTAAGCAGTCTGCCTCGACAAACACAGTCTTCACGCTGAAGAGTGAGCAGAAGTTTGCAGCCAATGAGCCTAAGGTCCTTGGAAAAATAGACCTTTCTACTATTAATCAGAGCACTCGTCCTAAGAAAAAGACCAAGGAAGAGCGCCGTAAGGAACGTGAGGACAAGTTAGCTCAACAGCATAGCGAACGCAAGAAGCGTGTACGCATCAATAAGGAACGTGTAGACATCAATGCCGAGTCGGCACGGGGCAATAATGGCAAGAACAACAATAATGGCGGCAACCAGAACAACAATGGTGGCGGTAAGAAGAAAAACAAGAACAAAAACAAGAATAATAATAAGGGAAACAACCAACGCCAGATTGAGGTTGATGATGAGGCTGTAGCACGTCAAGTAAAAGAGACTCTTGCTCGTTTGACTAATAAAAGTCAGAACAAAAAAGGTGCTAAGTACCGTAAAGAGAAGCGAGAGGCTGTGCAGGAAAAACTGCAGAAGGAGGCCAAGGAGGAGCAGAAGGAAAGCAAGGTGCTGAAACTCACGGAGTTCGTTACCGTAAGCGAGTT
>DJPH01000056.1:0-47576 GCA_002439755.1 Prevotellaceae bacterium UBA6417
ACAATTTTCGCTAATCACCAAAATTACAGACGATTATATCTCATCGAACTTACGTTAGTTTAACCCCGCGTTTTCCAAGAATAATAAGTATATTTGCCTTTCTAAAACAACCATACAATGCGAATTAAGAACCTGCTACTGCTCATCATTGCACTGGCCATGACAACAGCCATAAAGGCCAAAGAGGTGAAAATCACATCGCCCAACGGGAAAATAGCCGTTTCACTGACCGACAGGAACGGAAGCCTGTCGTATACTGCCACCCTGAATGGAAAAGACATTTTCAGCCAAGAAGCCATACAGATGATACTGTCGGGCAAGACCTTGGGGCAAGACACCAAGATAAAGGGCATCACGACAAAAAGGATAAGCGAAGAACTGAGGCCGGCCGTTCCCATCAAACAGGCAGCCATACACAACGACTACACCGAAGCCGTGATTTCCCTGAAAGGCAACTACAAGATGGCTTTCAGGGTATTCGACAACGCAGTGGCCTATCGTTTCATTCTCAACGAGAGAGACTCGGTTTATGTCATTGATGAAAACATCTGCATCAAGCCTGTTGCGGAAATGAATGTCCACTACCAAGGCACCGGCGGATGGGGGACGGCATCAGAAAGTCCCTATACCAACTGCCGTCTGACCGATTGGAAAGCGGATCAAAATATGGCAGTGCTCCCCGTAGGCCTTTCTTCCACAAAGGGCGACCTGCAATTGCTCATCTCCGAAAGTGACTTGCGCGACTACCCGGGGCTCTACCTGTGCGGCAATGGTGACAAGGGATGCATCACGGGACGTCTCGTACCTTATTATAAGGAGTGGGAAGTGGCAGGCGACCGTGGCACGCACGTCAAGGAACTGGCCAAGTATGCTGCCCGCACATCCGGCCGACGCAGCTTTCCATGGCGGTATATTGTCATCACCGACTCAAGGGGTCTTGTCGAACAAACCATGACAGCGCAGCTTGCAGGGGTATGCGAACTCGAAGACGTGAGCTGGATAAAGCCGGGTCAGGTATCCTGGGACTGGTGGAACCACAAAAGCATTTACGGACCCGATGTGAAGTTCAAACCGGGATGCAATACGGAGACCTATAAGTATTATATCGACTTTGCGTCCAAATACGGCATCAAGTATATCATCATGGATGAAGGATGGGCTAAGGGCACATACGAGCCTTTCACACCCAACCCCAATCTGGATTTGCATGAATGTATCAGATATGGAAAGGAGAAAGGTGTAGGCATCATCCTGTGGCTCACGTGGACTTGCGTGGAGCGCAACCTTGACACGCTGTTCGCGACCTATGAGAAATGGGGCGTGGCCGGTACGAAGATAGACTTTATGGACCGTCAGGACCAATGGATGATCAACTGGTATGAACGTACCATCAAGGAGGCAGCCAAGCATCATATCATAGTGGATTTCCACGGAGCCATGAAGCCTGCCGGGCTGGAGCACCGCTACCCCAACCTGCTGGCCTATGAAGGCGTATTGGGATTGGAGCAAATGGGCGGTTGCCGTCCCGACAACACATTGTATATTCCCTTCCTCAGAAATGCCGTAGGTGCCGTTGACTTCACCCCCGGAGCCATGATCAACACCCAGCCGGAATACGACAAATGGTCTGCTCCCAACTGTTCTGCCATAGGTACGCGTGCCTACAGCATGGCTCTGTTTACCATCATGGAGACCGGCACTCAGATGCTTGCCGACTCACCCACCCAGTACTACAAGAATCCCGACTGCACCAACTTCCTGACCCAAATACCAGTTACGTGGGATGAGACACGTGCATTGCAAGCAAGCATTGGCGAATATCTGATTGTAGCCAAGCGCAACGGTAAGAAATGGTTTGTGGCAGGCATCTGCAACGGAAAGGAGCAAGAGCGTTCGTTCAACATACCTTTGGACTTCCTGGGTGACGGCTCGCACAAGATGACCCTTGTGAGTGACGGCTTCAACGCAGGATGGCAGGCCATGGACTATGTGATAGAGACAAAAGATGTTGACAAGTCTTCAATACTCAACATCAAGATGGTAAGGAACGGTGGCTTTAGTGCCATCATCGAATAAGCACCTCAGGGCTTTTCATAGAGCTGGCGGAGCACCTCCAAAGACTTCAGTTTCGGGAAGTCGGGTATGTGCAGGCGATAGTATTCATTGATGACATCCAGCAACCTGTTGCGCTCTTCCCGGCTAAAGTGAAAGAGGTGCATCGTGTCATAGTTCATGCGCAGCAGCAGAGGTATGCCTGCCGCTTCGGCCTCGCCCAGGAGGTGTGAATGAACCGTAGGCGAGAGCGTGAAGCAGCTGTTCAGCAGATCAAAGCTGCTATGCGGCACATAGTCGCTGACGTTGGGCAGGAAACCCAGGAAACGTGACAGGCGAATGAGGAACACCAGATGGAAGTTGGCAAACGACGAAGAGGCAGCATCGAGCCATTGCAACGAGGAAAACAGGTATTCAAAGAGCGGCCTCCCGGCATGCTCTCCCTTGAGGCTGTGATACAGGAAGTCACCTATAAACATGGAGATGGCCATTTTGTCGGGGTCAAAGGGAATGGACACATATGTATATATGGCACACACATTGCGCACATGCTGCAGCGAACGGCTTTCGTGCGGCTCCCACTCTATTTCCAGTACGTTGAGCTGACGAAACAGTTTGTGGCGTCCGCTTCCCCTGCGCGTCTTGGGCACCCTGACAAGAAACGACACCGGCCCCTTCTCTTCGGTGAAAAGTACCGAGACCGAAGCGGCATCATTATATTTAAAGGTATGGAGCACCAACGCGCGCGACTTGACAAACATTTTTCCACCTATGGTTTCTGCCTGCAAAGGTACGAAAAAACGCATCGCGAATAAAAAAGAGGAAAAATATCAGTAAAACACTTTGCCAAATAAAATAAAACATCTACCTTTGCACCGCAAAAACGGAAATAGTCCGTTGAATGCCGCATCGGAGCATTCAGGCGATGGCCCGTTCGTCTATCGGTTAGGACGAGAGATTTTCATTCTCTAAAGAGCAGTTCGATTCTGCTACGGGCTACTAAATAACAATATCAATATGGCAAATCACAGTTCATGCATTAGAAGAATTCGTCAGACGAAGACTCGTACGCTCCACAACAGATATTATGCTAAGACGGCCCGCAATGCCGTGCGCAAGTTGCGTGCATTGGATAACAAGGAAGAGGCTGAAAAGCTCCTGCCAAGCGTACAGAAGATGTTGGACAAGTTGGCCAAGACCAACATTATCCACAAGAACAAGGCAGCCAACATCGTATCGAGTCTTGCACTTCATGTTCGTAGTTTGGCATAAGTCAGCTACAGGTGCATTCTGCAAAGAAAAAGAAACCATAAAGGTCGAACCGAGAGTTCGGCCTTCATTGTTTTAGACAAGAGTGGCATAGGCTGTACAAAGTTAATAACCATACATAAAGAAAACATATTATGTCAGGAGATGTGACAATCAAGACTATTGAGGATGTCATTGTCCTCTTTTCGGGTGATTCGGGCGATGGTATGCAGTTGGCAGGAAACATATTCTCCACCATATCCGCCACAGTGGGAAACAGCATCAGCACCTTCCCCAATTATCCGGCAGACATCCGTGCTCCGCAAGGTTCGCTAACGGGAGTTTCGGGGTTTCAGGTACACATAGGAGCCGACAAGGTGTATACACCCGGTGATCAGTGTGATGTACTCGTTGCCATGAACGCGGCTGCTCTGAAGACGCAATACAGCAAGGCCAAGCCCGGTGCCACCATCATCATTGACCTGGACTCTTTCCAGAAGAAGGATCTGGAAAAGGCCGCATTCTCTACCGATGACCCGCTGGCCGAAATGGGCATTGACGCAGACCGCGTGATTGCCTGCCACATTACGCAGATGGTAAAGAGCTGCCTTGCAGACACCGATATGGACATGAAAGCCATGCTGAAGTGTAGGAATATGTTTGCCCTGGGACTGGTATGCTGGCTTTACAGCCGCGACATCAGCATTGCCTTTAACTACTTAAAGGAGAAGTTTGTCAGGAAGCCTGCAATAGCCGATGCCAATATAAAGGTGATACAGGCCGGCTATGATTACGGTCACAACACCCACAGTACGGCCACCAACGTCTACCGCATCGAGAGCAAGACCAAGGCACCCGGTTGCTACATGGATATAACGGGCAACAAGGCCACTGCCTATGGTTTCATTGCCGCTGCCGAGAAGGCGGGACTCAAGCTGTATCTGGGTTCCTATCCCATTACGCCGGCCACCGATGTGCTTCACGAGTTGTCGAAGCACAAGTCGCTGGGAGTTACCACCGTGCAATGTGAAGACGAGATTGCCGGCTGTGCCTCATCCGTAGGTGCGGCATTTGGCGGTGCACTGGCCGTTACGTCGACCTCGGGTCCCGGCATCTGCCTGAAGAGCGAGGCCATGAACCTGGCCGTCATCATGGAACTGCCATTGGTGGTGCTCGATGTCCAGCGTGGAGGCCCTGCAACCGGCCTTCCCACCAAGAGCGAGCAGACGGATTTGCTGCAAGTACTCTTCGGCCGCAACGGTGAATCTCCCATGCCTGTCATTGCCGCCCTCTCGCCCACCGACTGTTTTGACGCAGCCTATGAGGCCTGCAAGATGGCATTGGAGCACATGACCCCCGTGGTGTTGCTCACCGATGCCTATGTGGCCAACGGCTCGGGTGCCTTCAAGCTGCCCGACCTGAGCAAATATCCCGACATACGCCCCCCATATGTTCCCGAAGAATTGAAAGGAAAGTGGACTCCCTATATGCGCAACAGCGATGGTGTGCGCTATTGGGCCGTGCCCGGACGCGAGGGATTCGAGCACATCCTGGGCGGCCTTGAAAAGGACAATGCCACAGGTGTCATCTCGACCAATCCCGAGAATCACGAGCTGATGACCAGACTTCGTCAGGCAAAAATCGACAAGATACAAGTCCCCGACCTTACAGTAGCCGGCGATGCAGACGACGCAGAGCTGCTCATAGTAGGCTTCGGCAGCACCTTCGGTCACCTGCGTGCCGCCATGCATGCCCTACAGGCCGCAGGCAAAAAGGTGGCTCACGCACAGTTCAAATATATCAACCCCCTGCCCAAAAACACGGCCGAAGTGCTCGGGAAATACCCCAAGGTGGTGGTTGCAGAGCAAAACATGGGACAGCTGGCAGCCTTTCTGCGCATGAAGGTAGACGGCTTTGTGCCCTATCAGTTCAACCAGGTCAAAGGCCAACCCTTCGTAGTCAACGAATTGGTGGCCGCATTCAACGATATCATAAACAAGTAATTCACTATGGCATACACAGCACAAGATTTCAAAAAAGGACAGCCACGCTGGTGTCCGGGCTGCGGGGATCATTTTTTCCTTGCGTCGCTTCATAAGGCTATGGCCGAAATCGGTGTAGCCCCGAACAATACAGCCGTCATCTCGGGCATCGGATGCTCGTCGCGTCTGCCCCACTACATGGCCACCTACGGCATGAATACCATTCACGGACGTGCAGCCGCCATTGCAACAGGATGCAAGATAGCCAACCCCCAACTGACCATATGGCAGATAAGCGGAGACGGCGACGGGCTGGCCATAGGCGGCAACCACTTTATCCACGCCAACCGACGCAACATCGACATCAACATGATATTGCTCAACAACAGGATATACGGCTTGACCAAAGGTCAGTATTCACCCACCTCGCCCCGTGGCTTCGTGAGCAAATCGAGCCCCTACGGCACCGTTGAAGACCCCTTCCGTCCGGCCGAGCTATGCTTCGGAGCCAGAGGACACTTCTTTGCACGTGCCGTGGCCACCGATGCACCTTCGACCATCGAAATCCTCAAGGCTGCCTACAGGCACAAAGGAGCCTCGGTCTGCGAAATACTGCAAAACTGCGTCATCTTCAACAATGGAGCCTATGAT
Organism: Prevotellaceae bacterium UBA6417; assembly: GCA_002439755.1. Lineage (GTDB taxonomy): Bacteria > Bacteroidota > Bacteroidia > Bacteroidales > Bacteroidaceae > UBA6382. The sequence goes on from DJPH01000056.1 coordinate 5,934, forward strand.
GCCATCTACAGCAAAGAAGGCAGAGCCAAGAACGCCATCTACGTGGAGCACGGAAAACCGTTGATTTTCGGTGAAAACAGAGAGTACGGCCTCGTGCAGGACGGGTTCAGCCTCAAGGTGGTCAAGATAGGCGAAAACGGCATCACGGAAAAAGATATCCTCGTTCACGATGCCCACTGCCAGGACAACACCCTGCAACTGAAGCTGGCCTTGATGGAAGGTCCCGACTTTCCGATAGCCCTGGGAGTGATACGCGACGTTGAAGCTCCTACATACGACCAGGCCGTTGAAGACCAGATAGAAGAAGTGAAGGCAAAGAAAAACTATCACAACTTTGCCGAACTGCTCCGAACCAACGACACCTGGACCATAGAATAACACAGACCGGTAATCAAAGACACGTAGCGGCACGGGAAAAGTCTCAAGGCTTCTTTTCCATGCCGCTTTCTTGTTGCACGTCGGCCTGCCAAAGAGCCCTTGCACGGCCAAGCCGGAAAACAAACAGCGAAGCCACACACCCCGGCCACAGATATGTACATATCGCAGAGTGTGATATGTACATGAAACAACCTGTGACATGCACATGAAACAACCTGTGACATGCACATGAAACAACCTGTGACATGCACATGAAACAACCTGTGACATGTACAGGAAACAACGTGTGACATGTACAGGAAACAATGTGTTTCATGTATAGGAAACAATGTGTTTCACCTACAGGAAACAACCTGTAAAGACACACACCGTCGTCACAGCCCTGCAACACGGCAAACGCCTCACAGCCATAGCACGAAAGCCACAAAGGCAGAACCTACCCCGACAGCCTGCAAAAAATCGATGAAAAAGCCCTGCCATTTCGGCAAAAATCACTAACTTTGTAACTTTAGAAACACAAGAAAATCATGGAAGATTTTGAGAAAATAGGAGCGGACTATTCCGCCAAAAACATACGCGTGCTTGAGGGCTTGGAGGCAGTGCGCAAACGTCCTGCCATGTATATCGGTGACATCAGCTCACGCGGCCTGCACCACCTGGTCAACGAGACGGTTGACAACTCCATCGACGAGGCACTTGCAGGCTACTGCACCCACATAGAAGTCACCATAGACCAGGACGGCTCCATCATCGTTGAGGATGACGGCCGAGGCATACCCGTTGATATGCACCCCAAAGAGCACAAGTCGGCTCTCGAAGTGGTCATGACCGTGCTCCACGCCGGCGGCAAGTTTGACAAAGGCTCCTACAAGGTCAGTGGCGGACTCCACGGAGTGGGCGTCAGCTGCGTAAACGCATTGTCGAAAAAAATGGTTACACAAGTATACCGCGACGGCAAGATATACCAGCAGGAATATGCCTACGGCAAGCCTCAATATCCCGTGAAGGTAGTGGGCGAAACCACCAAACACGGCACACGCCAACACTTCTGGCCCGACGACACCATCTTCACCACAGTCAACTATGACTACAATACACTGGCCAACCGTATGCGGGAACTCTCGTTCCTGAATGCCGGATTGAAAATCACACTCACCGACCTCAGAAAGGACGCTGAGGGAAACATCAAGCAAGATGTATTCCTGTCGAAAGAAGGACTGAAAGAATTTGTACGCTACGTAGATGCCAACCGCGTACATCTGTTCGACGACGTGATATATCTCAAGACCGAGAAGCAAGGCATCCCCATCGAGGCCGCCATCATGTATAACAACTCATACAGCGAAAACATCCACTCATATGTCAACAACATCAATACCGTAGAAGGAGGCACACACCTGACGGGTTTCCGCACAGCCCTTACACGTGTATTGAAAAAATATGCCGAAGACACCAAGGCATTCGAGAAGGCCAAAGTGGAAATCTCGCCCGAAGACTTCCGCGAAGGCCTCACAGCCGTGCTCTCCATCAAAGTGGCCGAACCCCAGTTTGAGGGACAAACCAAGACCAAGCTCGGCAACAGCGAAGTGGCCGGTGCCGTACAGCAGGCCGTAGGAGAAGCCTTATCGAACTATCTGGAAGAGCACCCCCGCGAGGCCAAAATCATTATTGACAAAGTGATATTGGCCGCCACCGTGCGCATAGCAGCACGCAAAGCCAGCGAAACCGTAAGACGCAAAAACCCCATGGCCGGTGGGGGCCTGCCCGGCAAACTGGCCGACTGCTCTGACAAGGATCCCGCAAAATGCGAACTGTTCCTTGTAGAGGGTGACTCGGCAGGCGGCTCAGCAAAGCAAGGAAGAAGCAGGGCCTTCCAGGCCATACTGCCGCTTCGAGGCAAAATACTCAACGTAGAAAAAGCCATGTGGCACAAGGCCTTCGAGAGCGATGAGGTAAACAACATCATACAAGCCTTAGGCGTCAGATTCGGAGTAGACGGAGAGGACAGCAAGCAAGCCAACTTAGAAAAGCTTCGTTACCATAAGGTTATACTCATGACCGATGCCGATGTCGACGGCTCACATATAGACACCCTTATCCTCACCCTGTTTTTCCGCTACATGCCAGAACTCATAGAACAAGGCTACGTGTACCTGGCTACACCACCCCTGTATAGGTGCAAGAAAGGCAGCATCGAGGAATACTGCTATACCGATGCCGACAGACAACGCTTCATGCAACAGTATGGCGACGGGTCGGAAACAGGGATTACCACCCAAAGATACAAAGGACTTGGAGAGATGAACCCCGAGCAGTTGTGGGAAACCACCATGAATCCCGACACACGACTCCTGAAACAAGTGTCACTGGTCAATGCAGCCGAAGCCGACCATATATTCTCCATGCTGATGGGAGACGACGTAGAGCAACGCCGCGACTTTATAGAACAGAACGCAACATTTGCCAACATCGACGCCTAACCCCACCACAACATAATCAGCGGGCTGCCTGAATCTATCAAGCAGCCCGCTGATTATATAAGGGCACTTTCACACACTACGGCTTGAGATAAGGCTTGCCCTTCTTCCAATAAACCCGTTTCTGCGACAAAAACCAGTCCTTGCCTTTGGTCTTGTTGCCCTGGAAAAACAGGTAGGTCTTGCCATCCTTGTCCTTGAACAAATGCGGATGGCCCGACTCACTCTCGTTCCATTCACCCGGCTTTCCGTTTGACAAAAAGGGCTCATCAGACAAACGTTTCCATCGGATGCCGTCCTTACTCACAGCCACACCCACCTGTTGCGGCTCATTGTTGTAGGCACCGGCATAAAACATATATAGTCTATTGCCCCTGACAAGCACCGAAGGAGCCTCGATGCACTTGCGCTCCCAAGGCAACGAAGGCGCAAGAATGGGGCCGTCGACAGCCTGAGTCCAGTCGGAACGCCGGAAGTCCGTAGTCTTCGGGGCAGTGGCAACGCCAATCTGCTGCACCTTGAAATCCTTGTCACGTGTGGCGAAATAGAGGTAGTAACGTCCCTTGAACTCACACACTTCCGCGTCGATTGCACGGCCGCAGGTCCAGTCACCCGAAGGTGCGAAGATAGGATTCGAAGGGTCACGCTCGAAAGTGATGCCATCGTCAGAAACGGCATGACACACAGCATCCTTGCGGCCATTGCCATAAGTTTGATAGAACAAATGCACCTTGCCGTCCCTCACCAAAGCCCCGGGAGCGCAAAGGCCGTTCTTCTCATATTCGGCACCGGGAGCCGGAGTCAGCTCACCCACCTTCACCCAATCAGTGAGGTTGTGGCTCTCGGCAATGCCGATGTTCCATCCCGATGCCTTGTCGCCCTTGCGCGGAGGTATAGAGAAATACATCAGGTATCTGCCGCCGAAATTCACCACATGCGGGTCTTTGGAAAAGGGAACTCCGGTCCTCGACGTGTCACCAAACTTCATTTGCTGCGCACGAACCGGCACTACGCAAAAAAGGAAACCTGCAATCGCAAAACTACATGCCAGCAGGACACTGCTCTTCACTCTCATGGATTATAATCAAAATGTCAGTCAAAATTCGCCCGGCCAAAAGCATCCGGACAGACAAAAATACCATTTTTTGCCGAAGTTGAAGCACTAAACAGCACTAATTGTCAGACATATTCGGCATAATGTTGTAATTTTGCAGCATACAACATCTAAAAGGCCAAACATGGTTGACATAGCAATCATACTCATTCTCATATTTTTCAATGCATTCTTCTCACTGTCTGAAGTAGCATTTATCTCAGCCCGCAAGACAAGGCTCCAGATGGAAGCGAAAAAAGGAAGCCGCACCGCAAAGATGGCTCTCGACCTTAGCAACGACACAGACAAGTTTCTTTCAACGGCACAGATAGGCATCACTGTGGTGAGCATCCTGACCGGTATCTATTCGGGTGCCGAACTGAGCAGCGACTTCACTGCCTGGCTCATCGCCAACGGGCTGTCGGCCGAATCGGCTCCCCTCGTATCAAAGGTCCTTATCCTGATTGCCGCAACCTACCTGCAGTGTGAACTTGGCGAACTTTTCCCCAAACGCATAGGCATAGACCTGGCCGACACCATGGCCAAACTGTGCGCACCACCCATGCTGTTCTTTGCCAACCTATCCAAACCCTTCGTATGGCTGCTGTCTGTAAATACGTCGGCTCTGGCCAAACTGTTCCACCTTCAGAAAGAACAACAGGGAGTTACCGAAGAAGAAATCAAATCAATCATACAGGAAGGCACCAAAAGCGGCGAAGTGGAAGAGGTGGAACAAGACATCATGGAACGCGCAATGGTAATGGGCGACCAAACAGTTGACCACCTCATGACCTACAGGACGGAAGTGGTGACCCTCGACATCAACATGACTTCCAAGGAAGTGGAAAGCATCGTTCACGACACACCGTTTGCCAACTATCCGGTGATCGACGGCGACATCGAGAAAATCTGCGGCGTTGTAAGCCTGAAAGACCTGGTCATGCAACTGGGCAAAGCAGACTTCAACCTTAAGTCGTGTATCCAAAAACCCATCTACTTCCCGGAACACATCACCGTATACAAAGCTCTGGAACACCTGAAAAAGCACCACTCGTCCATAGCATTCATCTGCGACGAGTTCGGAGCCTTGTTGGGCATCATCACCTTCCGCGACATCTTTGAAGGCTTAGTGGGAACCATACAAGACCAAGCCGAAGTGCCCGACATCATAGAACGCGCCGACAAAAAAAGCTGGATTATAGACGGACAATGCCCCTTTTATGACTTTGTAGAATACTTTGACGAAGAAGATTTGTACCAGAGAGAATACAAGACACTCGCAGGACTGATACTCGACATATTGGACCATATACCCACCGTCGGCGAAGAATGCAAATGGAGGATGTTCACATTGCGAGTCGTAGAAATGGACGGCAACCGCATCGCCAAGGTACTTATGACCAAAGACGAAGCCGAAGAGCAACAGCCTTAATCACACTACTGAATGCCCTCGTCGCGGGTAAACTCGGATTCCACTATATTGGTCTTCACCGCAGCACTCTCGGGTATGCGCTTCTTGGCAAAGCGACTTACACTGAGAATCATGCCAATATAAATACAATTGATGATGGTGCTGGTTCCGCCACGACTGATAAGCGGCAGCGGCTGCCCGGTCACAGGGAAAAGACCTACGGCAACTGCCATGTTGATAATAGCCTGAATCACCATCAGCAAGGAAAGGCCCAAAACCAGAAAGGCAGGAAAATTGCGCTCGCAACGATTGGCAATCTTACTCGCTCGGAATAGGAGCACCACATACAAAAGCACTACAAAAGCTCCTCCGAAAATGCCCATCTCCTCAATGATAATGGCATAAATGAAATCGGAAAAAGCCTGGCTCAGAAAATCGCGCTCTACAGAGTTGCCGGGAAACTTTCCTATTACATTGCTCGTAGCAATAGCGATGTTGGCATGAGCTATCTGGGCATTCTCGTTCATGTCAAAGTCCTGGACGGAAAAAGGCTTGCTGTTGCCTTCGGCATAAGTCATGACACGCGTTTTCAACGTAGCCAGACGGTTGCCGAAAGGAATGCTGCCCAACTGGCTCTTGTCTGCCAGAGTCAAGACCGAAATGCCGCACACGGCAATTATTGCCAAAACGCCTAACAACTTGCCCAACTGGGCAAAAGGAACCCGACCGATGAACATCATCAGCACCACCACAGTAAACAGCAGCAACGCCGTAGAGATATTCTCGGAAAAGATCAGAAGGACTATCGGAAGCGTAATCCACATAATATATTTAAAAGCATGGCGATCAGCCCCTTTATCGGTCTGAAGAGCCGACAGGATAAGAGCCGTACCGACGACAACACCTCCCTTGGCAATCTCTGACGGCTGCAAGGGAACACCAAAAATTGACAGCCAACGCGAAGCCTCATTGACCTTGACCCCGACAAACATGGCCATCAGCAGCATCACAAAAGATGCAGGAATGACTATCACGGGATAGAACTTGAACCAGCGGCAAGGTATGTTGTGAATCACCACTGCCACAATGGCTCCGATAAAAAGAAACAGGGCATGCCGCAAGACAGGTGTCCAATAGTCTCCCGACTTGTATGACAGGTTGCTGGCAGCACTATACACTTCAATCAAAGAAATGGTGCAAAGGAAGAAGAATATCATCCATATAGCACGGTCACCCTGAAAGATATTTGCATAACGATGAGACACTTTCTCAATAGACATCCCCATCTTTCCGTTCTTTAAAGTTGTCTTACCAACGCCTTGAACTGCTCACCGCGATCCTCCATGTTGCGGAACAGATCAAAGCTTGCGCAACATGGGCTCAACAAGACTGTATCCCCCTCGTGCGCAAAATTGTAACAGGCTTTTACGCAATCCTTCATATTATGCGTATCAGCCACCGGTAATCCCAACGAATCAAAGAAAGCATGCAGCTTGGAATTGTCGGCACCCAGATAAACCAACGCACGGCATTTTTGCTTTACAAGGTCTTTTATTTCATTATAGTCATTGCCCTTGTCCTTTCCGCCCAGAATCAGGACGGTCGGTGTTTTCATGCTTTCAAGCGCATAATAACAGGCATTCACGTTTGTTGCCTTTGAATCGTTTACATACAAAACGCCTTTTACCTTGGTAACTTTCTCAAGACGATGCTCAACTCCCTTGAAATCTTTCAGGCTCTGAACAATTATCTTGCCGTCGATGCCCATCAGCTCAGCTGAAATGCCGGCTGCCAGCTGATTATAAATATTATGACGGCCGGTAAGAGCCAAGTCCTCTTGCTCCATATTGATTGGCATCGGATACTCTATTTCATATTTTCCGTCATCGATATAGGCAATGGCTCCCTTCTCCTTGATTTCGGAAAACGGACAAAGGCGGCTTTCTATATGATACTTCTTCAGTTCACGCGAAATAATCGGGTCATCCTGCCAGTAGACAAACGCATCTTCTTTTGTCTGATTGCGTATGATGCGCATCTTTGCATCCACATAATTCTGCATCTTGTAATCGTAACGGTCAAGATGATCGGGTGTTATGTTGAGCAGCACAGCCACATTGGCACGGAAGTCATACATATTGTCCAGCTGGAAAGAGCTCAGCTCTATCACATAGTAATCATAGTTTTCCTCTGCCACCTGCAACGCCAAGCTGCGTCCGATATTGCCGGCAAGACCGGCATTATAGCCGGCAGCCTTGAATATATGATATATCAAGGAAGTTGTAGTTGTCTTTCCGTTGCTTCCGGTTATGCAAATCATTTTCGCATGGGTATAGCGGCCGGCAAATTCAATTTCACTGATGATGTGTACGCCCTTCTCTTTTAGCTTCACTACCATAGGTGCATTTTCGGGAATGCCCGGGCTCTTTATCACTTCATCTGCATTGAGTATCAACTCCTCTGTATGGCCGCCGTCTTCCCAAGAAAGTCCATACTTGTCCAACATGCTGCGGTATTTGTCCTTTATCGTCCCCGCATCAGACAAAAAAACATCAAAACCTTTTTTCTGCGCAAGCACAGCGGCACCTACACCACTTTCGCCACCGCCCAAAACAACTATTCTACTCATTTTGTATTCTTGTTTATCTGATTTTTAATGTTATGATTGTTGCCGCTGCCAATATCACCGTGACAATCCAAAAACGTGTCGTAACCTTTGCTTCATGCCAACATCCGCGAGGCCAGTTACGAAACTTATAGGTACATTGTGGGTCTAACTGTGAAGGAAGCACACGAAAATTGTCATGTATGGGCGTCCGCTTAAACAAGCGTTGCTTCACACCTTTGCGCTTGCCCATTTTGAAGTATTCTACTTGAAGAATAACACTCAGACTCTCCACAAAAAAGATTCCGCAAAGCAATGGCAATAACAGCTCTTTATGAATTATCACAGCCAAGACACCGATGATTCCACCAATGGTCAAACTGCCCGTATCGCCCATGAATATTTGGGCGGGATAAGCATTATACCACAGGAAACCTATCAAAGCACCGACAAATGCACTGATAAAGACTACCAGTTCTTGAGATTCGGGTATATACATGATGTTCAAATAACCAGCATACTCGATATGACTGGAAACGTAAGCCAACAAGCCTAAAGCAATGCCTATGATGGCAGAATTGCCCGCTGCCATGCCGTCCATGCCGTCATTCAAGTTGGCACCGTTAGATACCGCCATTACGACGATGACCGTCATTATGACAAACAGTGCCCAACCGGCCAAGGTCTTATATTTGCCGCAGAACGACATTATTTCACTATAGTCCAAATTATTGCTTTTAAAAAACGGGATGGTTGTCTTGGTCGACTTCACCGGGTCTGTCTTATGCACCACAGATGCCACACGCCCGTTCTTTGTCACCTCGACATTTTCACGAATAACGGCATCGGGACTTAAGTACAATGTCAATCCTATGCAAAGCCCTAATCCCAATTGCCCCAACAGCTTTACTTTTGGATGCAGGCCGTCCTTTTTCTTCTTGAATATCTTGATGTAATCATCCGAGAAGCCCAATATCGTCAGCCAGACAGTCGTTATTATCATCAAAATCAGATATATATTTCGCAATCGGCCGAACAGCAATACAGGTACCAGCATTGATACGACAATGATGATGCCTCCCATCGAAGGAACTCCGACTTTATTCACCCCATAAGGGTCTATCGAAGCATCGCGCTGGGTTTCCGTGTAGTTGTGGCGCTTCATGAAACGGATGAAATGACCGCCGAACCAAGCCGAGATTGCTAAGGCAAAAATCAATGCCAATAACGAACGAAACGAAATATAAGTCCACATTCCCGCACCGGGAATGCCAAACTGGTCTAAGAACCTAAAGAGATAATACAGCATAGTTTTCGGATTTACTCAGTTCAGGACTTATTGCATCTTGAATATCTCACGCAACACTTCCTTGTCATCAAAATGATGCTTGACACCTTTTATCTCCTGATAATTCTCATGCCCTTTTCCTGCAACCAGAACCACATCACCTTTTTTGGCCATCATGCAAGCCGTGCGGATGGCATCACGACGGTCTGCAATCGACACAACCTTGCTCTTTTGGTCTTCTTTAAGGCCGGCCAACATATCATTGATAATGTCTTGAGGATCCTCAAAGCGTGGGTTATCGCTCGTTATGATAACCTTATCGCTTAAGCGAGCCGCTTCATAAGCCATCTGAGGGCGCTTCCCCTTATCACGATTGCCTCCTGCACCACACACGGTTATCACTTCGCCTTTCTTACACAATATTTCATCTATTGCATTCAGCACATTTATCAAGGCATCCGGCGTGTGGGCATAATCGACTATTGCCGTAAACCCTTTGGGCGAGTGCAAAGCCTCAAAACGTCCCGAAACAGAACGCAAGGAACTCAGCACCGTCAATATCTCTCGTGGTTCGCGCCCAAGCATGACGGCAGCCCCGTATATTGCCAGCAGGTTGGAAACATTGAACTTTCCGACCAATGGAACATGGACATCAATACCATTAATGTCCAATTCCATCCCTTCGAAAGTCATTTCTAAAATCTTTGCATGGAAATCTGCCGAACGCAGCTGGGAGTAGGTTTTCACAACGGCTTTGGTGTTTTGCACCATTATCATTCCGTTCTTGTCATCCAGATTGGTAACGGCAAACGCATCAGGCCCCAGACCATCGAAAAAAGCTTTTTTGGCATTGCGATAATTTTCAAATGTCTTGTGATAATCCAGATGGTCACGTGTCAGGTTAGTAAATATGCCACCGGCAAAACTTAAGCCTCCTATACGTTTTTGGTGTATGGCATGAGAGCTGCATTCCATAAAGGCATATGTGCAACCTGTGTCAACCATTTCCGACAAAAGCCTGTTCAACGTAATCGGATCGGGCGTTGTATGGTCTGCCGGAATGGCTCGTTCACCTATATAATTGCAGACTGTCGAACAAAGGCCGCACTTGAAGCCCAATGCCGTAAACAATTCATACAGCAATGTTGCAACCGTTGTCTTGCCATTCGTTCCGGTCACGCCAACCAGTTTCAGACGGCTGGAAGGATTGCCGTAATACTCTGTTGCAATCTTCCCTATTGCATCCTCTGTGTCGGCAAGTTTTATAAAGGTCACATCTGCAGGTCGGTCTTCGGGAATCTTTTGGCAGGCAATAGCCACGGCACCTTGCTTGATAGCCATGGGTATGTATTGATGGCCGTCGGTTTGAGTGCCACATACCGCTACAAACAAATCGCCTTTTTTCACTAAGCGGGAATCGATGTTTATGCCTGTCACTTGAATATCGGTTGCCCCTATATATTCCAACACATTCACATTCTTGAAAACATCTGTCAGTACCATATCTTGTTTCCTTTTAATTATTCTTATTTGTATGCGCCTTCGCTGCCTGCACGTCTTTCTTTACAGGCTTCTTTTCAACAGTTTTTCGGGGTTGCACCGCTCTTTGATTTGCACTGTCTTTATGAGCGGCACTTGCCGGAAGTATCTTGTGCAATGAATCCGGGCGAACGGCTGTCACTTCCTTTTTTTTATTTTGAGATTCTGATTGCAATTTCAAACGAATCGTCTCTCCTTTTATCAAACGATGTCCTTCAGGCAAGGACTGCTGCACTACGGTTCCGACACCGCTCATCCTCACGCGCAAGCCCATCTTTTCCATTAGATAGAGTGCATCCCGTGCTCCCATCCCTACAACATTCGGGACGATCTTTTTGTTTATTTCTGAAGGGAAAAGTCTGACATCCTGCCGCTCGGTCACGGCACGTCCCCAGACGAAGCCTTCCGAGTCGCTCCAATCTGTTGCTCTTGCCACATTCAAATCCTTTAAGACATTATCGGCATATCGCAGATTACCGCGTTCCACCGTTGGAAGATGCGGATGAAGTGTATCTGCCAATGATGCCAAATCTCTTTTTAAGGTATGCGACATTATCATTTCGGCAATTTGTCTGAATACCGGGCCGCATTGCGCTCCGCCCGATGCCGGCAAACCGTGTTTCTGTATGCATACTATGCAGCTGTATTCCGGAGCCTCCGCAGGAAAATATCCGGCAAAAGATACGAGATAGTCACCCGACCGGCCGCTTTTGTTCCAGACTTGTGCCGTTCCGGTCTTCCCTGCCACCTTGACAAGTTTGGAACGGGCACCTTTCCCAAGTCCCCGACTGACAACTCTCTCCAAGCATATCTGAATGTTTTTCAGCGCTTGAGGAGAACACATTTGCTCACGCACCACTTGAGGCGGATATTCTTGAATCACTTCGCCGTTGCGCATTGCGGCCGTGACAAAACGCGGACGCATCATCCGCCCGTTATTGGCCACGCCATTATAGAAATTCAAAACGCTAATGGGTGGAACCTGGCTTTCATAACCGATGCTCATCCAGGCCAATGCAGTCTTTGACCAATTGCTCCGGTTTTTATTCGGACGGCGTATTCGCGGAGGTGTATAGCCGGGAATATCCAGATGAAGGTCTTCGGCCACGCCTATCCTGTAAAGTCCGTTGACAAATTGTTCGGGATGATTATGATAATTACGGTCTATCAGCACGCTGACACCGATGTTTGACGATTGTTCCAGACATTCCGAGACACTGAGCATCTGATACCCTCCGCGATGCCAGTTGTGGTCTTTCATCTTCCTGCCATACATCATCTTTATGCCATTGCAGCAATCCACATATTCGTTCATACGGATTTTCTTGTCGTCAAAGGCCACCATAAACGACATGGGTTTAAATACGGAACCGGGCTCCATCAAGTTGCTTACAGCTTGGTTCCTCACCTCGCGATACTCGCCATCGCTGCAACGGGTCATGTTTACTATGGCTTTCACATCACCGGTCTTGACTTCCATCAAGATGACAATGCCCACTTCTCCATTAACCGTCTCTTCCTTGAGCTTGTCGACAATGGCTTTTTCACAGAAATCCTGCATTTTCACATCTATGGTTGTCACCAGATCGGCACCATTCACCGGCGGCACATCTTCGATTGGCAAATAGCAGTTTCTCACTTTTTGCTTATGCACCAGTCCGGGTTTTCCACGCAAGAGCGTATCGAATGCCAGTTGCAACCCTGATCGGGCTGAATCTTTCCCGGGATACAAATCACCGATAGTTCTTGAAGCCAAAGAGCCGAAAGGCTTCTTTATCTCATTGAATTCTTCTGCATGGAAACCGCTTCTGTTCACTCCTTTATTAAACAACGGCAATGATTTCACTTCCTTGTAGTCGATGAATGATATGCGCTTCGGGTATAACAGCCAATGGCGGCTTTTCTTTGCCATTCCCTCTTCAATACGCGAGCGATACCACCCCACCGGCTTGGCGGGAAGAATCCGGTTCAGTCCTATGCAGATACTGTCCATCTTGACCCTCAAAAGAGAATCGCGTTCGGCTTGGATTTTTACTTGCCTCGCACTGTCGCTTTCCACCACGACATAATCCATGTAAATCTTATATTCAGGTAAAGAAGTTGCCAGCAACTGCCCATCAGCCGAAAAGATATTTCCACGAGTTGGCTTTACCACCACATTTTCCTTTACAAAACGCTCGCTCAGTGCTTTCCACTGGTCACGTTGCATAAACATGATATAGGCGGCTTTACCTAAAATCAGAATTCCAATCAAGGTAAACAAAAACGCTATTACATGAAAGCGGCTTATTACTTGTTTGTTAGGAAATCTCTTCATTCGGGCTCTTCGTTTATTTTGATTACATAAGGCGGCTGAGCCGAGATGTTCAACATGCTGTCACGCGTGTTTTTCAGAAACTCTATCACTTTGCTTTCCCTCGTACGTTGCAACAATTGCGAAGAACGGGTCATCGATTCATACCTGATTTCCGCAAGTTCCTTTTTCAAGGAATTTATTTTTATCATCGACTGCTGCGACATGTACCTGTTCGTTATATAGGCTATGATCATCAATACTATCACAACAATAAAAAGCACCTGATGTTTTATCCATGCAGCCGTCAATATATCCCCGCCTAAAACCGACCCGAACGACAGATTCACCTTTTCATCATCGTCGTCGGTCAAGGCGTCCATCATCTTTTGAGCACTGGTCTGCTCTTCTGCATGAACATCTGTTGTATTGCCTATTCCATCATCTTTTTCCTGCCGGATGTCTTCTGACGGGCTTTCAGGAACCTCGTCCTTTAGTTCGTCCGCAGTAGGAAGCAACTCATCCAAAAAGCTGTCATCAGTTTTCCTGTTAGTCATCTTCGCCTCCTTTCTTGAATTCCACCCGCTCTGCTATACGCAACTTGGCGCTTCTGCTCCGCGGATTTTCCATTTCTTCCTCGGCATCAGGCAAAATCACTCTGTTATTAACCGGTTTTAACGGACTCAAGACATTTCCATAAAAGTCTTTCTCGACTTTGCCATTGGCATTTCCCGACCGCATATAATTCTTTACTATACGATCCTCCAACGAATGATATGTCAGGACCACCAAACGGCCGCCGGGCTTGAGCAGTGCTATCGCGGCATCGAGCAATTCGCACAAAGCATCCAACTCATGGTTGACTTCCAACCGCAACGCCTGAAAAACCTTGGCCATTTCCTTCTTTTCCCGTGCCTTCGCCAACAACGGTGAAACTATCGCAACAAAGTCGTCCACCGTCCGTATTTCCTTTTCCCTTCGTCGCTGCACAATCGCTGAAGCCAGACGGCGAGCATTGCGCATCTCACCATACAAAAAAAACAGTTGGGACAGACGCTCTTCACTATATGTATTCACAACATCGGCCGCCGAAACGGTTGCGTCCCGATTCATACGCATGTCCAACGGGCCATTCTGCCGAAACGAGAAGCCTCTGGCGGCTTCATCGAAATGATGGCTCGAAACACCCAAATCGGCTAAAATCCCGTCTAACCGAGACACACCGTAGTAACGCATCCAATTGGCCATAAAACGAAAATTTGAATGCACAAAGACGAAACGTTCGTCATCAGGAACATTTGCCAAAGCGTCTACATCCTGATCGAAGCCATACAGCCGGCCTCCACCGGCCATTTCGGCCAATATGGCACGGCTATGCCCTCCACCGCCGAAAGTGGCATCGGCATATATACCTGTAGGACAAATAGCAAGTCCTTTCACGCTCTCTTTCAACAGTACTGGTACATGATAGGTTCCGGCATTTTTCATATTCCCGACATCATTATTCGTTCCATTTCCGTTTCAAGATTCACATTCTCGGCCTCGCTGTCATTCTTCTCTTTGGCCCAAATCTCGATAGTCTCATCCATTCCTATAAAAACAACGCTTTGAATGATAGCAGCCATCTTCAGATAACGTTTGGGAATCAGGAAACGGCCATTTCCATCCAACGACAGCCACTCAACATCTTTCACGAATTGGCGAAACAGTTGCTGTTCTTTCTTATTCCATACACTGAGACGCGCATGCAACTCATCCAACCGATGGTTCCAAACCGTTTCGGGATAAATCACCAGACAATCCTCATACAAATCTTTACGCAAAATCAAGCGTTCTTCATTACCAGCCTGCAATATCCTACGGAACTGGGCAGGAAGGAATACACGTCCTTTCTGATCCACTTTTGCTTCTATTGTTCCTATAAATCGCATGTTGCTTCCGATGTAACGCTTTTGACGAACAAAAGTACGCAATTCTCCACAATTCACCACATTTTTCAATAAAAAAAGCAAGACAAAACCTCCTTCATTCATCAGCAATAGCAAAAATCTCATTATAAGAGATTTGTAAGAAACAATCCAAGTGGAGTAAACGATTGCGAACATCCGTACTGCTTCGGCATTTGTTCTTGGACGAGACATACAAAAACCGAGCTGCCGCAGCAACCTTTTTGACTCCAACGGCATGACCGGTTTTTTACACTTATGCATTTTCGTGACTATGATAAGCATCGATTTTCAAGAGCTTCATCAGATATTTATAACTGGTGTGGATAAGAAAACTTTCAATGGAGTTTTTATCTGTACATAAAAAGGAGACGCGATAACACATCGCATCTCCCAATTCTAAAACCGGCTAATTATAAATTCTGTAACCAATACAGAACACAATAAGTAGAATTTACACAAGTCTTGATTGAATCATTTTAAAAAGAATTACTCCGCCGGTTTTCAGTATGATAAAAACATTTAGCGTATAACTTCAGAATCTGCATATTGATGAACGTCTTTCACTGCACGGCCACTCGGTTCGTTCATATCCTTGAAACACTTGTCCCACTCAAGGGCTTCGGCCGTCGAACAAGCGACGCTGGGAACACTCGGCACACTGCGAGCTGCACTTTCGCTTGGAAAATGCTCCTCAAAGATGGTCCGGTAAAAATATTCCTCTTTATTACGCGGCGGATTGATTGGGAAACGTTCCGAGGCATGTGCCATTTCATCGTCCGACACTGCTGCCGAAGTCATTGCCTTGAGCGTATCAATCCAACTATAGCCTACACCATCGCTGAACTGCTCTTTCTGTCTCCATGCGACACTTTCAGGCAGCATATCGGAGAATGCTTCACGCACAATTTTCTTTTCGATGGTTTTTCCGGGACACATCTTGCTGGCCGGATTCAAGCGCATGGCCACATCCAAGAACTCTTTGTCAAGGAAAGGCACACGTCCTTCAACGCCCCAGGCTGCCAAGCTTTTGTTGGCACGCAAACAATCATATTGATACAACTTGCCGAGTTTCCTGACAGTTTCTTCATGAAAAGCTTTGGGCGACGGAGCTTTGTGGAAATACAGGTAACCGCCAAACACTTCATCGGCACCTTCACCGCTCAATACCATCTTGATGCCCATGCTCTTGATAAAACGAGCCAGCAAATACATGGGCGTTGATGCTCTGACCGTCGTAACATCGTAGGTTTCTATATAGTAGATTACATCCCGCAATGCGTCTATGCCTTCCTGAATCGTATAATTGATTTCATGGTGAACCGTCCCGATATACTTGGCCACTTCGGCCGCTTTAGCCAAATCGGGCGCACCTTTCAGACCAACGGCAAATGAATGAAGCTGAGGCCACCAGGCACCCGACCTGCCGTCTGTCTCTATCCGTTTTGAAGAGAACTTCTGAGCTACCGCCGAAATCACGGAACTGTCCAATCCGCCTGACAGCAGAACGCCATACGGCACATCGCACATCAATTGGCGCTTGACCGCACTTTCCAAGGCGTCATGTACAGACTCGACCGAAGACGGATTGTCCTTGACATTGTCATAATCAAACCAGTCACGTTTGTACCAACGAACCATCTTGCCTTCACTTCCCAGATAGTAATGACCCGGCAAAAACGGTTCATAGGAATCACACTGCCCTTCAAGAGCCTTCAATTCGCTTGCCACGTAAATCTTCCCGTCGGCATCACGTCCTATATATAATGGTATAACTCCTATTGGGTCGCGAGCTATCAGAAAATCGTCTTTTTCTTCATCATACAGGGCAAAGGCGAATATTCCGTTCAAGTCTTCCAAAAAACCGACGCCTTTTTCCCTGTACAAAGGAAGTATTACTTCACAATCGGAACCGGTTTGAAACTCATACTTCCCGGCATAACGTCTCCGGATATCCATATGATTGTAAATCTCTCCGTTCACAGCCAGAATCTGTTTCTTGTCCGGACTGAACAAAGGCTGGCGACCGGATGTCGGATCGACAATCGACAACCGTTCATGAGCCAGAATGGCTGTCGTACCTTCATAGATGCCACTCCAATCGGGACCACGATGACGTATCTTAGCCGACATTTTCAAGGCCTTGGCACGCAGTGCACCTGTCGGCCCCTTTATATTGAAAATCCCAACGATTCCACACATATACTATTCTTTTTCTACTATTCAACTTTTTTCGACCCGGCATTGCCAAGTCTTATCCTTATGCGTTGCAAAAGTAAGCAGTTTTTCATTCACAGACAAGAAAAACAGAAATTTTGTTCGATTTATCACTGAAATACTTGAAAAACGACACAGAAACCCTGCGTTTTGTTTACTATTTGTATCAAAACAGCACCAAAAAGACAGGCAAAAAAATAGTGGATTCCCGAAAGAATCCACGTAATTTTAAAAAAGCAAATAAAGTTGCGTACCGTGTAATCTCTACAAAGCACGAACACAAACGAACCTCAAACTATCTATTGTTATCATTTTACTATGACTAATTCACTTTGTATTCGATGCAAAAGTAGTTACTTTTTCATTATCTGCCAAATCTTGGACGATTTTTCGGCGTCTACGGCTCAAAAATCACATAAAATCGCTACGAATAGCCTGACACAGGTCGCACATTTGCAGTAAATCCGCAGAATTGATGGCCCGGCAGAAAGCCAAAAGACCCGAATACGGATAAAACAACGATGAATTCCAACAACTTTCCGGCTTTTCGGATATGAAATTCGTTGTTTTTGCCTACTTTTGTAGTTATTATTGATGTCAAGATATTGCATCCTCAAACAAAACAAGCATAACACATGAGAAAAACCAACATCTTTGCAATGGTACTATCGGCAGTCTTGACCTTGTCGGGCTGTTCAAGCGACGAAGCTTTTACCCCCCCCACCAACTATCCGACAGATGGCAAAGTACGCTTTACGGTTAACCTGAGCGATGCCACGACAAGGGCTACCCTCGGCAGCAATGCAGACCTGCTTTCGAGCTTCGGCTTCTGTATCAATAATGAAGCCAGCACCACCTACACATATAAAAATGTAGAAGTCAAGCGTAACGACGGCGGAGTATGGGAACCCCAAGAACAATTGCTTTGGCAAAATGCCACACAACCGGTAAATATCGTCGCCTGTTTCCCTTACGACCCAAACGAAACCGGCAACCTCGCCAATCAATCATCCTATCAGGTTTCCGTGAAAGCCGACCAGACCGACAAATCAGACTATTCTTCCGACTTTCTCGTCTATAAGAAAACGGGATTTGTTCCCAAGAAAGATTTGGACAACAACTCCTCGGTACCCATCACATTCAAACATGCTTTCAGCCTGCTGGACATACACGTCAAATTCGGCACGGAATTCAACAGCAACGGGCTGCTCGCCGACAACATCATCACCGACATGAAAGTAAGCGGTTCCATTCTCGACGGTTTTTGCAATTTTACAGCAGAAGAGCCCGTTGTTAAGGCCGCCGGTGCCGGAAGAGCAGACCCCGTATCGGCCGAAACGGGTACATTCGCCGCAGCAACCGAACAGAACCGCAACGCCAACGCCACATATTCGTGCATTCTCATTCCTCAGACCGTTACCGCCAACTATTTCCGGGTATCGTTAAAAATCAATGACAAACAATATGTATGGACATCGCCTTCGGATGTCACTTTGGAGCAAGGCAAGAAGCACCGTTTGGAGCTGACGGTCGGCAAAGAAACTGTTATCGCCGGCAGCATCACGCTTTCAGATTGGACAGAAGGCGAAACCATCACAGGCGGAGAAGCCGACATGACAACCTCAGCCGATGCCACCACACACACCGTGTCCTTGCTGGAAGCCGGCCAACTGACAAAAGAACTTATCGACGAAGCATTAAACACCGGCTCCGAGCTCAAGATTCGCGGCCCCATCAACAGCAACGATTTTGCCACGCTGAAAGAATACAAACCGTCATCTCTCATCAATTTGGATTTGTCGGAAGCCGAAACTGAAGAACTTCCTTCAGAAGCATTAGTGAGAGCCAGCTACATCAAAGAGATTGCGCTACCCAAGACTTTAAAGAAAATCGGAATGCAAGCTCTCGCCTTTAACTCTGAGCTTGTTGTGACAAACTGGGCAGACCTTACAGCTTTAGAGATAATTAGTGATGACCCATTCAACAGTACAGCCCTTGCGGGACGCATTGAACTTCCAAATTCTGTCAAAACAATCGGTACCGATCTGTTTCATTTATGCACGAAAATAGAAAGCGTTACTGTACCGGAAGCAGTGAACTACATAAACTCCCACATGTTCTACTGCTGCGACAATTTGAAAGAAGTAATCGTTAAAGGAAACATTACTAAAATCTACACCTACGCTTTCGCCCGTGAATCCGAGGATAATGTAAAGCTCACCATCGACTTGTCGACATGCACTTCAGTGCCTGAAATAGAAGACAACATTCTTTTTGGAAGAACTCCGAGCAACGTAACTTTCAAAGTCAAGAAAGACATGGCCAGTGCGTTCAAGGCAGATAGTGACTGGAAAGGCCAAGGCTTGGATCAATGCAATTTCGTGGAAGTTGAGTAACCACGCTTTCGATTAGGCCCAAACAGAAACCTACAAGGGGCTATGTGCAACAAACAGCGCATAGCCCCTTATCCGTCGTTAACGGACAGGGCAAATATTAAGGACTTTTATTGCGGTTTTCGCCTTTTACTCGCTAACTTTGTCGCTGTGAAAAGAATATCAATGCAACAAACACATATCATGACCACACCACATCTGTTTTTTCAAGCCTGTCGCTGGCGAATCCTCCTTTTATTATGCTTCATCGGCCTGTCGTTGACAGCGATACAAGCCAAAGATGCCTATCCGTTAAAGCTCCGCATCGCAAGCTACAACATCCACCACGGAAAAGGCCTGGACGGCAAACTGGACTTTCAACGCATCGGCTCATTATTGGAACGGCTGGACGCAGACGTTGTTGCCATACAGGAAGTCGACAGTGTGACAACACGCGCAAAAGGCACCTATGCCTTGGAAGAAATGGTCAAGCAAGCCCCCTATTACACCACCTACGGTCCCTGCATCGACTTGCAAGGCGGCAAATACGGCATCGGCATTCTCAGCAAGGAACGCCCCATCAAAGTAAAGCGGATACCCCTTCCGGGAAAAGATGAAGCACGCATGCTGTTGGTAGCCGAGTTTGACGATTATGTATTCGCCTGCACCCACTTGTCGCTCGAAGAAGATGAACGTCTGACCTCGGCTGCCATCATAGAGCGCGAGGCCGCGAGCCATACGAAGCCGTTTCTGGTGGCAGGCGACTGGAACGATGACCCTAACAGCTTACTGATTCGCACTCTGACAAAGAAATTCCAGATTTGCACCAACACCAACGCCTATACATTCCCCGCCGACAAGCCCAAAACGTGCATTGACTACATTGCCATCTATAAAGGCGACAAGCAAATGCGCCGCATTGGAGATGCCAACGGCGAATTTGCCGCTTACCGGCCTTATGCCGGCGAAGCAGCTGTTGTTGAACACGCCGAAGTCATAGACGAGAAGACAGCGTCCGACCACCGTCCGGTTTTTGTTTCGCTCATTCTGCCGACTCCCTCGCAAAAACTCATGACCACGCAACCCTATCTGCAAGTGCCCACGCCTACAACTATGGACGTTATGTTCCAGACCAACAGCGTCTGCCACTGCTGGGTGGAATATGGCACGGATTCCCTGCATACGAAACGCGCACGCGCCTTGCTCAACGGGCAGGAAATATGCTACGACATCGCCAACAGAATACGTCTCGAAGGACTAAAGCCGGCTACACGCTACTACTACCGCGTTTGTGCCGTTGAACTGGTCTCGAAGAAAGCCTATGAGAACCATTTCGGCGACACACTGACCACCCGCTTCTACAGTTTCAAGACTCCGGATGAAGCCATGAGCGACTTCAGATGCGTCATATTCAACGACCTGCACGAGAACAAAGAGTGCTTCGACTACCTGAGAAGTCTCCTTGATGGAACAGACTATGATTTCGTCATATTCAACGGCGACTGTCTGCCCGAGCCGCGCGACCGCCGGCATGCCATCGACATGATTCACAATCTGGCGGATTATGTGAATGGGGCAGAAAAACCCGTCATATTCCTGCGCGGCAACCACGAAATACGCAATTTCTACTCAGCCGGAATGCACCACCTCATAGGCTATTACAACGAAAAGACCTACGGAGCCTTTACCTGGGGAGCAACACGCTTCGTTATGCTCGACTGCGGCGAAGACAAACCCGACTCAGTCTCCGTCTATGCCGGACTGAACGACTTCACCCGATTGAGAGCGGAGCAAATCGATTTTCTTAGGCAGGAAATAAAAAGCAAAGCCTTTAAAAAAGCACAGCATAGGGTGCTGATCAGCCACATACCCATCTACGGCAACGGAGACGACTACAATCCATGCCTGAAGCTCTGGTCGCCCATGCTCGACAAGGCACCATTCAATGTGGCCATCGCAGCCCACAACCACAAAGCTGTGTTCTATCCGAACGGCACCGACGGGAGCACTTATCCGGTAATCATCGGCGGCGGACCATCCATTAAGAGCGGAACCGTTACGATTGTGTCAAAGCAAGGTAAAAAGCTGAAAATCGAAGTCCGCGGCAAAAATCAGAAAAACCATGTCAGCTTAGAATTTTAGCCTGTATATATAATAAGGTATGTCAAGGCCTTCTTCCCGATGCAAAAAGTCGGAAAGAAGGTCTTTTAGTTTGCCATGACAATCTTATTTATGGAAAAGTGACTCCCCCCCCTCTTTTTTTATGAATTATTTTGCCGTAAGCGTTTTTAGTCTTATATTTGCAATCAACATTTGTCATTCAGTCCGCATAGGCGGCAATAGAAAAGGACTCGATTATTTCATTATTAAAACCAACACATATGAGAAAATTTATTTTTACATTAAGTTTGGCTCTGCTCGCCACATTGATACCGCGAGTAAGCCAGG
This sequence comes from Prevotellaceae bacterium UBA6417, assembly GCA_002439755.1. GTDB lineage: Bacteria > Bacteroidota > Bacteroidia > Bacteroidales > Bacteroidaceae > UBA6382. The sequence continues at coordinate 28,001 of DJPH01000056.1, forward strand.
CGGACGACAACGTTCCCAAAGCGGATATTTTGGATGTTGTCTTCAATGAGGATGGTTCGGCCTACGATGCTTCGCCGATGGACAATCCGATTCAGGTGTTTGGTAAGGATCTGATAGAGACTTACTACAGCGAAAGTTACAAACGCATCATCCCCAAGCTGTTCAACCCTTGGGGCGGCACCGGACAGACCTACTACAAGGTGGATTATGAAAACAACCAGACGTTCAAGGACGCACTTGCCAATGGTCACACCCTTGAAACATTGGTAATGGCCGACTATACGCTCGGCAGTCTGCCCGATTCGGAATGCAAGCCGTTTACCTCACATCAGAGCGGTGGTACCGGTCTGATGGTTTCCACGAAAGCCAACGGCGCCAACGGTTCCAACGAATTTGCTTTCCTTCCTTGCACCGGAGGTTCGTATCACTGGGTAAAATCAGGTGTACGTCCCGAACCGGGAATCTTCTATCATCTGGTCGGTGTATGGAACAAAGAAGAAGGCAAGGCCTATGTCTATGTCAACGGAGAGCTGAAAGCCACCGTTGATGCACCGGGCGATTTCACTTTCCCGACAGCGGGCAGCAACTGGTTCGGCATCGGTGCCGATCCAAGCGGTGAAACCGGCAACACGGCATGGAACGGTGAGGTAGCCCTTGCCCGTATCTACGATGCACCCCTGACGGCAGAACAGATTGCCGCACTGTACAAGCAAGTAGAGACCGGTCCCAACTACGGCCAGATTCTGAAAAACAGTCTGGACAGCATCAACAACCTCAACGAGACTTTCCCCGAGGGAACAAATCCGGGTTATTACACGACAGAAGTGCTTGCCCAGTATAAAGCTCCCTATGACGATATTGCCAAGAGGGCCCTCGATGCCATCGAAAACGGTACTTCCGACGACGAATACATCTCGTTGCGCACAGAACTGCTGAATGCTTATGCTGCCATCCACGAGCACGCTAACCCCATGAGCGACGGTTATTACTATTTCATCAACGCTTACGGAGAGTTTAAGAAACTGCAAGACGTAGAGATGGCCATGTGCATCAACGCCGACAAGGAACTGTCGTGGGGTCCGTTCGACGGCAATCCGCTGCAGCTTTTCAAAGTCACGAAACTCGAAGACGGCAACTATAGCATCCAGAACGTGGCAAGCGGTGAATTCATCGGCACAAAAGATGGTGTAAGCGCGCTCGTTCCTATGACGGCAACACAGACCGTTCCGCAGACATTCACCTTATTGCATTCGGGGCAATGGAATATCGCGAACACCGAGAACTCCAGATCCTATCACACCCAAAGCCACAATAGCGGAGCCGGAACCGGCGGACGCATTGTTGCATGGCAGGCCGGTGTAGGAACATGTTCTGCATGGATACTGAATCCGGTGACCGACCAGGAAGTCATCGACCGTGCCAACGAGTTGGGTCCGAAAGAAATCGCAGCCGCTAAGCTGAAAGCCCTGATTGTCGATGCCAAAGCCGCACGCGACCTGGCCAACGAGTATACACCGCTCATCACGAACGCCAACGACGCTGACGAGAGCTGCCAGATCAGCAGCAATGCCAAAGAGCCCAATGAAGGAACTTTTGCCAACCTGATTGACAAGAAGTTCGACACCTATTTCCACTCCACCTACAGCATGTCCGAGCCTGTGGATTATCACAACCTGCAAGTGGACATGCTGACACCGCAATCGGGCATTTTCTTCAAGATGCAGCCAAGAAACAGTTCTTACATGGATTTTCCCAACGATGTAGACATCTATGCCACCAACGACGAGACTTTGGGTAAGGATGCCAACAGCAGCAATGAGAGCTGGACGAAAGTGGCTCACTTTGACAGCGGTTTCCCCACCGACATAAACAGCATCTATACATCGCCGTCCATTACCTTTGAAGAGCCCTACCGTTACTTCCGTATGGTGGTTTTGAACACTGTTTCAAAAAGGACAAACTCCAATACAGGCCTGCCGTACTACACTCTCAGCGAATTCCAACTTTATAATTCCACACCGACCGCAAATTCGCAGTACAACACGCTTGCCGGCATGAAAGAAGCCTGCGATGCATTGGATGCACTTGTAAAGGCCGATGAAGAGAAAGTAGCGAACAAGACAGCCACCCTGGCCGACACCACCGAGTTGCTGGCTGCCACAAGAGCCGTACGCGCACTCTACGTAGACCGCGATGCCCTGGATGCAGAATTTGCCGCATTGCTCGACTCGACCAAGAAAACCTACTCGGAAGCTCTCGGCTCGAAAGTCACCTTGGTTACCAACGCCACCGATGACGACAAGAACTGCCAGCTCAGCAGCAACGCCAAGGAACCAAGTGAAGGATCGTTCGCAGGTCTGATTGACGGAACAACTTCGACCTACTTCCACAGCATCTACAGCGCAGCAGGCCCGGGCGACGGTATCTATCACAACCTGCAAATCGATCTGAAAGGCAACGCCACAAATTCGTTCTTCTATGAATTCACAGGCCGTAACGGCAGCTATTGCGACACGCCCAACAAGTTCAACATCTACGCCACCAACGATCCCGACCTGGGCAGCGACCCCAACAGCGAAGACTCACAATGGACCTTGGTCAGCGAAGTGGACGAACCCACCATCCCGAACTCGGCGGAAGCACATTACACATCGCCTGTCATCGAAATGGACAATACATACCGCTACATCCGCTTCTCCGTTATCGGTACCACAAGCGGACGCACCAACGGAACGACGGGCATGCCTTTCTTCACGCTCAGCGAGTTCCAGATGTACTCGGGTGTTGACCCACAACGTGTACAATACAACTACAACCCCGAAGTGAAAGCTGCAGCCGATGCCCTGAAAGCCCTTATCGACAAGGGTGAGACAATGGGTTGGCATCAGGTATGGCAGGCCGACATCAACGAATTGCGCGGTGCCATGAACAAACTGTTGGAATCCTATGTAGACACCACGCAGCTCGTGCTGCTCACCAGCAAGATGAACGCTTATGCCTTCAACACCATCGTGGACGAGGCAGCCATCGGTTGTGTAAAGAGCCAGGAAGCATTGGATGCATTCGAGGCTTCGGTTGCAACCGCACGCAATTCCATCGACCCGATCCAGCCGACCAAGGCTTCTGTGACAAAGGCCATCGAAGACATCAATACAGCCTACCAGACACTCATGGAAAACATGAACAAGGTAGAGCCTAATAAGTGGTACTACATCGTCAGCAAGTCCAACCTCGCCTATTGTGCCAACAAGGCCATGTTCCTGAACAGCACCAACGTCGGAACGGACATCAGCTTCGGCCAATACGACAGCGAAACCGGAGAATCCACCTATACAGAAGATGCCTATGCCATGTGGCGCCTCGTTCCCATCGAAGGCACCGAATACTACGGCATTCAGAACATGTGTACATCGCACTTCTTCGGGCCAATCCTCGGCAAAGGCAACACTTACAAGCTTCTGCTGCAGACACAGCCCTCGCCCTATCGCATCGACTACATCGGAAAGGGACAGCTCCAGATGGTATCCATCAATGATGCCAACCCCGAAGGCTACCAGCTCCATGCACAGAACGACGGCAGCATCATCGTGCCATGGCCGACCGGCCTCGACGGAGCTTCTTGCTGGACATTCCTTCCTGTTGATGAAGAAAGCGTTGCCGGCATCCTCATCAAGCAGAACAGCATCCGCATCGAGACCCTGCCGTTCGACATTCCGGCCGGTGCAACCTCTCTGATGTCATTGAACGAAGGTATCAACACCTATGCCGTCAAAGACTTGAAGGTTGACGAGGCAAGCAACACAACGACTCTCGAACTTACCGTTCAGGAAGATGTGAAAGCAGGTGTGCCGTTTATCATGACATATGGCGACTACACGCAGTATAACGAAGAGACGAGTCTGTATGACCACTTCTTCTTCCAGATTCCCGCCAATGTAGATTCGACCGAACATGAAGCAAACGGTCTGATCGGTACCTTGAAAGGACTCACCATCCAAAAGTCAGGTTTCGGCTATATCGAAAACGACGGTCTGAAGGTGACCACAGGCGAGGCCGTTTCCATCATCGGCCAACGCGGTTACATCGACCCGGCCAAGGTTAAGACGGGCGAAGGCAGCACCGACCTCGTGCTTACACTTGAAGGCGGCCTCATCAACGGCATCAACGTCATCGATGCTGCCAAGGCTTCCGACAAGGTCAATGTTTACTCCATCGACGGCAAGCTCTTGAAGAAGAATGTCAAGGCCACCGATGCCCGCAAGAATCTGAAGAAAGGCATTTACATCATCGGCAAGAAAAAAGTTGCCATCAAGTAACAGCCTCTCATAAGAACAATACAGCAAGAGCGCGGATTCTTTAGCGAATCCGCGCTCTTCGTATATCCATCCGCGCCAACAACATCGGAAGCCGAAGCCCCGTTTTATCCGTAACGTAAGGTACAAATTGCCTCTCCTGCCGGCAAAAAGAAATTTCCCCGAAGCAAAACAACCGAAAATCGGCGATTTTTGGCCTGAAAATCGGCGATTTCCTGGCGAAAAATCGGCGATTTCTTGTCAAAAATCGGCGATTTTCGATGTAAAAATCGGCGATTTTCGGCCACTATACTAAGGGGCTGCTTTTGAAAGGTGGCAACAATAGTCCGTAACAAGCTGTTTTACTGCCTTTATGAAAGAGATTCGCCTATTTTAGCAGCCACTTTTTTGTAGACGGGCATGTTTACGTCCAGCCTGTCGCCCAGATCTATCATATCAAACAACAATCCCTGGATTTCCGAAGCATGCCCGCGCGCCATGTCTTTTTGCATGGAGGCCGTCGAACGCGGGTCCAAAGAATCTATGACTCGCAGCCCGTACACTGCCATGTCCTCAGGAAAGCGAACGCCCAGCCGCTGCCCCACAGCCATACTTTCGCGCGAAAGGGCACGGAATGTTTCGCGTGCTTCACCCTCATGCTGCACAGTTCCCATCGCGCAGTCAAAACAGGCTCCCGTGCAAGCCATGGCCGAAATGAACGACCACTTGATGAATGTATCGCGGTTGATGTCATCGGAAACTTCGGCCTTTATGCTGCATTTCACCAATTCATCGGCTACGGCCTGCATGCGGCTGCGGGCAACGCCCTGTTCCGGACGCGCACCGAAAACCAGACGGAAGACACGCCCCATCTGCGAAACTTCGCCATCTCCCGAGACGTAGCCCACGATATAGATGCAGCCGTCAAGAACCGTTGCATGAGGAACAAGGCGTCCGATGCGCGGCCCGGTGCCATAGACATTAAGTATGGGAATGACCAACGTATCCAAATGAGCCGCACGCCTTATCACGTCCTTGACCGATTCTACCGAATAACCTTTTACACACACGAATATAACATCGGCCTTATCATCATACTCCTCGGCCGTGCAAGCCTTTATGGGCAGAACGCAGTCGCCCTTCAACGTTGATTTCAGGTGCAGGCCATGCTCGCGAATCGCTTCCAGATGTCTGCCGCGCGCTATGCATGTCACGTCGAGCCCTCCCAAAGCCAGAAAACCGGCTATGCTTCCGCCCACACCACCTGTGCCAACTATCAAGTATTTCATTATTTGAGATGTTTTGATTACGGATGTGCAAAGTTAGTGCTTATTTTCGTACTTTTGCGCCATGATTCCGTCATTCAAACTGCCGTCTGATTGGTCAGACGCCCTGTCAGGCGAAACAAGCAAGCCCTATTTTCAATCTCTGCACTCATTTGTAGAGGCCGAATATGCCACCCATGTGTGCTATCCCGAAGCCGATGATATATTCGCAGCATTCTATCTATGTCCGCTTCATGAGGTAAAAGTCGTCATGCTGGGACAAGACCCCTATCATGAGGCCGGACAGGCTCAAGGACTGTGCTTCTCGGTGCCCGACGGAATCAGGATTCCTCCTTCGCTCCGCAACATCTTCAAAGAACTGCAATCCGACACAGGCGTCCCCACCCCCGTAAACGGAGATCTTACCCATTGGGCTCAGCAAGGCGTGCTGATGCTCAACGCCACACTCACCGTCCGCGAACATAAGGCTGGTTCGCATGCACGGCAGGGATGGGAAACTTTCACCGATGCCGTCATCGGCACGGTCAGCCGTCTGTGCGACCATGCCGCATTTCTCCTGTGGGGCAATTACGCGCAGCAAAAAGCCGATCTCATCGATGCCTCGCGTCACCTGCTGCTCTGCTCAGCCCACCCATCGCCCCTCTCGGCTTACCGCGGATTTTTCGGCAATCACCATTTCAGCAAGACCAACCAATTCCTTGCCCAACATGGCAAGACTCCCGTCAATTGGTAAACACGCACCATCATGGCACAAAAATCATTAGGAATAGTACAAGTAGGAAACGTTCTGCTTTCCATTGACTGCTTCAAGGAACAATTTGTCTGCAATCTGGCCGCCTGCCACGGTGCATGTTGCATTGAAGGCGACGCCGGTGCTCCCGTGACATTAGACGAAGTGATGGCCATCGAGGAAATCGTTCCTAAAATAGAGGCCGACCTGACAGAAGAAGCCCAAAACATTATAAAGAGCCAAGGAATTGCCTACATCGACAGTGAAGGCGACCTTGTTACGAGCATCGTAAACGGGAAAGACTGCGTTTTTGCCTGCCGCGACAAACAAGGAAACTGCCTTTGTGCCATAGAGCGAGCCCAACGCGAAGGACGCATCCAGACAGCCAAGCCCATCTCCTGCTGGCTCTACCCTATCCGCATCAAAGAGTTCAAAGGCGGGATCTTCGGTGCCAACTACCACCGTTGGGACATTTGCCAATGCAGCGTTGAGCTCGGCCGGAAGCTCAAGATTCCCGTCTACAAATTTCTAAAGGAACCCCTCATAGCGCGTTTCGGTAAGGATTGGTATGCAGATCTGGAGCAAACAGCACTTGAACTTCAGGAACAAGGCCTCATCTGAAGTCTGAAGAATTGCAGTCTAATCTTCGAAAGGAAGCTCGGGAGCCTCTATGCCCAAGAGATTAAACGAAAGGCGATGGTAAGGCGACGTACCATAGCTGCGAACAGCCTCGCGGTGAGCCTTCGTCGGATAGCCCTTGTTCTTATCCCATGAATAGCACGGAAATTCCGCATGAAGCCGTTCCATATAATCGTCGCGATAGGTTTTGGCCAAAATGCTTGCCGCCGCTATCGACAGGTATTTTCCGTCACCCTTCACAATGGTCTTGAAGGGCAGTCCTTGATAAGGAGCAAAACGGTTTCCATCCACGATAATAGCCTGCGGACGCACCTCAAGTCCGTCCAAAGCCCTGTGCATGGCAAGGATGGAAGCCCTCAAAATATTTATTTCGTCTATTTCCTGTGCTGTTGCAACCCCCACCGACCAGGCAAGAGCATCGCGCTCAATGATGCTGCGCAATGCATAACGCTGCCGCGCCGTCAGCTTCTTGCTGTCTGTAATCTCTTCGTTGGAATAATCCGAAGGAAAAATAACAGCGGCTGCATACACACTGCCGGCCAAACATCCGCGCCCGGCCTCGTCGCAACCGGCTTCAACCACACCTGAATGCAAACACGACAGCAGCATGGTTTCTCAGAACATTTTGCTTACCTGTTCGATACCATCACACAAGGAATCGATTTCCTCACGTGTATTATAAAAGGAGAATGACGCACGCACCGTTCCTTCTATCCCCATACGCTCCATGACAGGCTGCGCACAATGGTGTCCTGTGCGTACTGCAATTCCCAAGCGGTCCAACAGTGTGCCCATGTCGAGATGATGTATGTCGCGCACCAAAAAAGATACCACGGAATCCTTTTGCGGTGCCGTTCCGAACAAACGCAGTCCCTCTATCTGCGAGAGGCGGGAAGCAGCATAACGGGTCAGGTCGCGTTCATAGGCTTCGATTTTGTCCATGCCGATGGCCTTGACATAATCCAACGCAACGGCAAGTGCATGACTGCCTACATAGTTGGGTGTTCCGGCTTCGAACTTATAGGGCAAGCGTTCAAAGAGCGTCTTCTCAAAGCTTACAGAAGAAATCATCTCACCGCCACCCTGGTAAGGAGGCATTTCGTCGAGCCATCGTTCCTTGCCATAAAGAACACCTATGCCCGTGGGCCCGTATACCTTGTGGCCACTGAAAGCCAGGAAATCGCAGTCGAGTTCCTGAACATCCACCTTGAAATGAGGAACACTTTGCGCACCATCCACCAACACCGGAACATTGCGATCGTGGGCATAACGAATCATTTCCTTCACAGGATTGACCGTTCCCAACACATTAGACACATGGGCGATGCTCACCAGACGGGTCTTTTCATTAAACAGCTTGTGGTAGTCTTCCTGTATAAGCATCCCCTCATCGGTCATTGGAATGACACGCAGTTTCACGCCTTTACGCCCACACAAAAGCTGCCAGGGAACGATATTGGAATGGTGTTCCATGACCGAAACGATAACTTCATCGCCTTCTTCAAGCAATTCGCCAAACGAAGAAGCCACCAAATTGATGCTTTCTGTAGTGCCACGCGTAAAAACGATTTCGGAAACTGATGAAGCATTGATGAAACCGCGCACCGTCTCGCGTGCCTGTTCAAGCAAGTCCGTTGCCTTTTCCGAAAGATAATGCACACCACGATGCACATTGGCATTGGCCGTATAATACTCTTCAACCTCGGCATTGACCACACAACGTGGTTTCTGAGTGGTGGCCGCATTGTCCAGATAGACCAGCGGACGGCCATACACCTGCGTTGCCAAAATCGGAAAATCCGCTCTTATTTTGTTTACATCAAACATAGCTGTTACTTTATTTGCAAAGGCCGCAATCGGCACATGCCTTGAGCGAATGGCGGAAACGCTGTTCAACCATCGCGGACAAACGCTCACGCAAAGGTTCAAGCTTTATTTGCGCCAGCACTTCATTGACAAAAGCATGCTGCATCAACAGACGCGCCTCTTCAGGCGATATGCCTCGTTGCGCCATATAGAAGAGAGCCGCCTGATCGATTTGTCCGACGGTGCTCCCATGGTTGCACTTCACATCATCGGCATAAATCTCCAGCATGGGTTGCGTATACATTCTCGCAGTCGGCGACACACAAAGGTTGGCATTGGTTTCCTGCGAATCGGTCTGCTGTGCCCCGGGCCGTACCAAAACCTTGCCGGCAAAAGCTCCGACAGCATCTCCATCCAGCACATATTTATACAGCACTTCGCTTTTGCACCTCCCCGTCTTGTGGTCAAAGAGAAGATGATTGTCGACTTTCTGATTGCCGTCGGCAACAACTGCACCCATAATACGGGCATGGCCGCTTTCTCCGTCAAAAGAAAAATTGGCTGTGCGCCTCGTTATGCCGTTACGCAAGGAAAGACTTACATATTCCAGACATCCGCCTTCGGCCTGAGACAAGTACAAATTATCAAACAGGGTACAGTTGGCAGCTGTCTCTTCTACGCTATAAATATTCAGGCATGCACCTTTACCGACAAATATCTCGGTTACGTTCGTAGTGAGGAAGCGAACCTTATCCATCACATGCTCGCAAAACAAGAGTCCTACCTCTGATCCATCGCCCAGCACAATCAAAGTGCGTCTGTTGGTCATCAGGTCTACATTGGCATGCATCAGGTTGACAACCTGCAACACCTGTTCCACTTTCGTCCCCGACGGTATATATATCAGCAAGCCGTCCTGAGCCAAGGCCGTGTTCAAAGCCGTTACAGCATCACCATCCGTCACGGCAATCTTTCCGTAAAAGTCCTGCAATTTGCCAGGATGAATCTTGTCGTAATCACAAATCGAACCGACATATGCACCTTCAGGCAAAACATGTTTTGATTTGGAAAGCGTATGGAATTGCTCATTAACCATATAGTATAAAGCCGTTCCTATGTTCGGCACGGAACAGCGATAAGCCTTATAAGGGTCAGCTTTCATCTCCAGGCGATTCAAATTCAGCCCGTAATTAGGGGCAAAAGCGGCCTGCACGTCTGTATACTTGTAGTTCTCGTTTTTGCGCGTTGGGAATCCCAAATCACAAAAAGCACGAAAAGCCTCATCACGCTTTTCGTTCATCACGTTGCAGCTGTTCTTGCGGAGCAGGTCGGCGGCCTCGCGATAGAGTTCTATATATTGTTGCTCGCTACCCATGACCGCTTACTATTCCCTATTGAGTTCCGACTTGATCCAATCAAAGCCTTCGCGTTCAATCCGATATCCCAAATCAGCATCTCCAGTACGGACAATGCTGCCGTTGACCAGCACATGCACCACATCGGGACGCAAATAGTCGAGCATCCTTTGATAGTGCGTTATGACAATGGCACTGGTTTCAGGTTTCCTTATCTTATTGAATCCCTCGATGACTATCCTCAAGGCATCAACATCAAGCCCTGAATCCGTTTCATCCAAAATGGCCAACTTAGGTTCGAGCATCGCCATTTGGAATATTTCATTGCGTTTTTTCTCTCCGCCGCTGAATCCCTCATTAACAGAACGGCGTGTCAGCGAAGCGTCAAGTTCTACAATCTGCCGTTTCTCTTTCATCAGTTTCAGAAATTCAGGAGCAGCAATAGGCTCTTGCCCCCAATATTTCCGCTTGGCATTGATGGCCGCACGCATAAAGTTGACCATGCTGACACCCGGTATTTCAATAGGAGACTGAAAGGACATAAACAGTCCTTCATGCGAACGGTCTTCGGGGGGCATGGCCAAAAGATCTTTACCATTAAACAGGATGGAGCCTTCTGTCACTGTATATTGGGGATTTCCCACCAAAACATTGCAAAGAGTACTCTTTCCGGAACCATTCGGTCCCATCAAGGCATGCACCTCCCCGTCTCTTATCGTGAGACTGACTCCCTTTAAAATCTCTTTGCCTTCAACCGAAGCATGCAGATTGCGAATTTCGAGCATATGGACAATTCTTCTAATTGATAATTTTTAAAGGACAAAGTTACGGCAATCTGAAGAAATAGGGCTCTTCTTCACAAAGTTTATATTGCAGACCCGCTAACACAAAAGAACAGCCTAACTTTGTGCCTTGAAAAAAAGTAGATGATTCGATGTTACTTTTTGGCAAGTTTGCGTTTACCTAGTAGAAGACACCATCAGGAATCCGAATGAGCGACGAGACATTGGTATCCACATTTGAACGGTTGCGTTCGCGGCTGTTAGGATTGGCAGGCCGTCTATTGCGCGATGACGAAGAAGCGCAAGACGTGCTGCAAGATGCCTTTTGCCAACTCTGGACTCACTATCGCAACGTATCATCTCCCAAGGCCATAGAAGCTTTGAGCATGACTACTGTACGCAATCTCAGCATTTCTACCCTTCGCCACAAAATCGATGCCGTAGACTTGGAGGCCAGTTCTACAGCCTGCGAAAGCGATGAAAGCATTCAGGAAGATCCGCGTGATGAAAAGTTCAATATGGTAGAACGCCTGATTAACGAACACCTTTCGCCTTTGCAACGCTCCATTTTGACCAGCCGCGAAATCGAAGGAAAAAGCATCGCTGAAATTGCGATTGAGATGAAGATGGAAGAACCTGCTGTCCGTATGAACTTGAGCAGGGCACGAAAAACCATTCGAGAACTATACACGAAAACAAACAGCCTATGAAACAGATACAGCTAACCAAACACGAAGCTAAACGCTTGTTGGAGTGCTATTATAACGGCGATACGACCAATGATGAAGAACGTCTGATACGGATTTTCCTGGCATCACCGGCAGCAGACGGAGGTGAGTTCAATGCCGACAAAGCTGTAATGGGCTTCCTCTGCACCAAACGCGCAAAATGCCACCGCACAAAAGCCACCAGGTGGATTCCCTTAGCTGCCGCCGCAAGCATTGTCATGGCTATCGGCCTTTGGACATTCGCCCATCTCACCACACCCGATTATATCGCCTATGTCAATGGGCAAGAATATACCAATGAGCAATTCGTAATCAACCACATGGAACAAACCATGAAAATCGTAGGAAACGAAACGGAATCACTGACCATAGAAAACCAGATGAGAGCCGTATTCAAAGCTACGGATAATAACTAAACTTAGAACAAGGAGGATGAATATGTCAAACACACTAAAAAATGCTGTGATTATCATTCTGATGATTTGCCTGTTTCCGGTTATGGCCATAGCGCAGAAAGATTTGCATATTGCGCCATACTTTGACGGGCGGTTCAACAAAAACCGCCAGGTGGCAACACTTATTGTAAAAGGAAAGCCACTCAAGGCATATAGCCTGTCACTTTACCGCAGCATGACTTTTGAAAGCAACATGCCTGTAACAGGCAAAATAGAATCCGCCGTACTGGCCGATTCCAGACAAGCCATAGACAAAGAAACCGGATATATAGGTGGAAAGCTGCTGTACGGTTTCTATTGCCTAAAGCCCGAAACCGGCAAGAAACGGCCGTTGCGCTATATCTTTTACCGGCGCACTGAAGAAAAATGTATACTCGTATACATGGAAGGGAACACCACCCTGGATTATCTAAAGAAAATGTTTCAACAATAAATATCATAACCATTATGAAGAGCTATTTCTTTATTGGATTGGCCTGCTCAATGCTCACACTTGCAGCACAGGCCTCAGAACAAAACGACACGACACTTCTCGTCAGGAACCCAGACTGTGTCACTGTCGAAGAAGGCAACGGACAAATGAAAGTTACGGTCGAAGGAATGCCGGGAAATGCAACATTCCGAGTGGAACGCTGCCGCGAATTGAAAGACAACGGAATCACCGTCGTTCGTGAAAGAACGAATTGGGGCATTGACCTGCCGTTTATATCCGGCAAAAACAAACGACATTACAAAGACATCGACTGTCATCTGCCCGAATTCTTCATTGGATTCTCCTCGATGGTCAATGCTGACAACGGTCTACATTCGACATTCGGCAGTTCCGTGGAAATCGGGTTTACCCCCTTACAGATTTCAGGGCCAATGCTGGCAGAAAATCTCAGCATCGCATCCGGACTCGGCTTTGCCTGGCGCAATTATCGCATGACAGGATATACACGCTTTGTAAAAGAAGGCAGCAACTTGCTATTGGACAACTATCCCGAAAACGCCGACATACAATTCTCGCGTATCAAGACATTCAGCCTTACCGTTCCTTTGCTGCTTGAATGGCATCACCGCCTATCGAAGAAGTCTCTCCTGTGGATTCAAGCGGGGCCATTATTCAACTTCACCACATACGCCAGCATGAAAACCCGTTATAAGCTGGACGGTCAGAAACATAAAGAATTCGACAAGAACATTCACCAAGAGCCCATTACCGTCGACCTGTATGGTGTCGTCGGCATTAATAATGTCGGTTTATATTGCCGCTATGCTCCGTGCAGGATATTGAAACGGACCTATAATCCGGCCTTTTCCTCTTTAAGTTTCGGCATAGCTTTAAGCTTTTAACTGCACACCACGTTGATGATTATTGTTTAACTTTGCATCCTGACATAACAACATATATCAAGGATGCAATTGTTATCTTCTTCCATTGAATTAAAGAACTTGCGGTTTCATGCCGGCCACGGAATCAGTCGGTTGGAACAGTGCGTAGGATGCACATTCCGCGTCAATGTGCGCATAGGTTTCAATATAAAGTCAAGTGCTTTGGAAGCCGACCGGCTTGAAGGAACACTCAACTATGCTGAATTGTTCAAAGTTATCCAACGCGAGTTCATGCCGACAACTCAGCTCATCGAGCATGCCGCCTGGCGCGTTGCCAAATCCTTATTGAAGGAATTCGACAGCATCAACACCGTTGACATCGAAGTGGAAAAGCTCAACCCTCCCATTTCTGCCGATTGCGAAAGTGCTTCCATCAGGTTAAAAATTGAACGCTCCTAAATTATAATCATCATGCAAATAGTTATTTCTACAGAAATCAAGGAGAAGTTTCCCACGCTGTGCATTGCCATGCTTGAGGGCGAAGTGAGAAACACAGAAAACAATGATTGTCTTTGGCAAGAGATACAGGCGACAGAAGCGACCTTCAGGCAAACCTATACAACAGAAACGCTGAAACAGCGCACTTCAATAGCCGCGACCAGACAGGCCTACCGCGTCCTGGGAAAAGACCCGAGCCGTTACCGGCCTTCCAACGAAGCTCTTGTACGCCGCCTGCTGCAGGGCAAAGAACTCTACCATATCAATACTTTGGTTGATATCAACAACCTCGTATCCATTCGCCATGGTTACAGCATAGGCGGCTTTGACAAGAATAAAATACAGGGAGACAAACTGATTTTGGGCATAGGACTTGCCAACGAACCCTACGAAGGCATAGGACGCGGCTTTATCAATATAGAATTCCTGCCTGTATATCGCGATGCGGCAGGCGGAATAGGAACACCTACCAGTGATAACGAACGCACCAAAATGGATTTGGGCACGCAGCATGCCTTGTTCCTGATAAACGGATATGACGGGAATCGCAATGCCGTTACATCATGTGCAGAAGACCTGCAAGCCTTACTTGCCAAATATGCGCAAGGAAAAGATTTTCGGCTGTTGGTAGAACAATCACAACCCTGATGAATCCATGATTTCCGCAAAGAGCTTTTCCCGGGAAGGCCGCACAACCGGATTGCATGGTAAATCTGAAATGCGGAACGCAGTAAATGGAAAGACATACCGAGCAAATTCAAAATGCAAGGGAGCGTTTCTGACAACGGCCGATGTTAAGATAAACGGCATGCCGGAAGAATCAGAAAAATCCGCGAACATCACATATTGAACCATGAGACTTCCGGCAGGAATAATCGTTTTTTTGCTATCGGCCATAATGGGAATGGCCGGAAACAAGAGAATTGTGTATATGGACATGCGCCCGATATTGAACGCAGACTATACCGACAGTATCACCGTATTGGACATTTGGGACAAGTTGCATACCATAGCCACACTACAGGGCATCGTTAACCGCAGCAGTCCGCAATTGTACATCAATTATGTAGTTAACGGCGACATTGCCGTCGATTCATATTGGTGGAACAAATATCGAAGCAAAGGCATGTGGCTGCATTCGCGCGACACGATGAGCTGCACTTCTGTAGAAAAGGCCGTAAGCATGTTCAAAAACCAACTGAAAGGCGCAGTGGTCTATGACTCCGAAACCGCTTCGACGAGCAATGTGGCATCGTCCATTGCAGGAATAGACAATTTGATAGCCATACGTTACGACAAGAGAAAAGAGTCATTGTATTCACGTCTGATAACAAACGGCCCGAAAATACCGGTAAAGGTATGGCTGGTGAATAAAGACGGCTCGCCCGTGTTTACAGGCAAAGGACTGCTACCGGGCTGCAGCCGCAAATCATCCGGTTCAAAAAAGTGCGACCCCTATCTATGGTTTATCGAGACCTATATGAAAACAGGGCGTTGCGATGGGCGTTATGCAGGCTATTATTTGGATCAGTCATGGAGAAAAAAGGTTCATAACGCTCCACTGAATCATCATCAGCTTACAAACCACGACTTTTTCATATCGCGCCGCGGTTTCTTTTTCGACCTTTCGCCTTGGGAAGATGAAGCCGCGACAGATGATATGCTCCAGACTGTAGGTACTGACGCGGCCGTACTGAAAGAAATGTTGAAAGAAGCCTACGAACTGAAGAAAGGGCGCGAAATGTGCTATATCGGTGGTTTTCCGGCATGGGCATACAAATACACCAAACATGCCGGCGGCAAGCATGGCGATGTGGAAACGGAATGGCACTTTTCAGAGCTCATCAGTCATTACAACGCATTCAAGGATGCCGATGCCATTGGTTACGGTGCGCTGGCCAATGCTTCTTTCTGGCAGCATTTCCCCACAAAAAGATACCGGCAACGGTGGACTGACAAGCAGGAATTGCAACGGAAAGGCCTCGTTGACAGCAACGGAAAAGTGCGCACCGACCGGCAATACATCATTATCTATATGGGTGACTACGATGCTTCATCGTGGGTAAGCCAACGGACGGCCGATATCTGGGACGCACCCGAGCGCGGCCGTCTGCCCATAATGTGGTGCATCAGCCCTGTTTTATCGGAACGCATTCCGCATGCCCTTCATTATATCAGGCAGACAGCCACGACCAACGATTATTTTGCGGCTGCCGACAACGGTGCCGGATACATGATTCCCGGCATTGCCGAACACGAAGACATACGTTGCGGCACGACCAACCGCATCGACACATGGGCAGCACATTGCCAACATTATTACAAGAAATGGGGACTTACGGTCAGCGGCTTCATCATAGATGCCAACGGACCGGCCATGCAAAAGCGTGCATTGGATGCCTATTCGAAATTCAGTCCCAATGGCATTGTTCCTCAAAAAACGCCTCACCGACTGCTTCACAATAATATGCCGATACTGCCGTCCGATTGGGACTTGGTAGATGACGATCCCAAGAAAGCCGCCAAAGTATTGGTAGACAGATTGCACGCCAGACCGGTACCCTTTCATTGGTACAGGTGCATTTTGAAAACCCCTGCATGGTATGAGCAGGTGATACAGGAGGCACAACGATTAGACCCGTCCGTCATGCTCCTGAACATGCCTGATTTCTTTGAGCTTTACAGAATGTGGCTGAAAGAAAAAGGATAAAACAGCCTTTCCATATAATATTATGTGCTTTTGGCCGTTATATAACCAGACAAAGAAATAAAAACAAGAAAAATATCGGCCTATGAGTGATTTTACCTTTGCAGAAATCTGTCCTAAAGAGGAAACCGTCATTTTATTAAGAGATTTAGCCCGTATGCTTCAGACTGCAGCTTACAGCCATAAGCCAGAAATGGGCATCGGCAATTGAACATTGATCTTACAGAAGCCCGGAGGCAGTGTCGGAACTGGCACTGCCTCTTTTTTTATGCCTTTGCCTACATTATTCCAAGCAATCAAGGGTATTATGCTGTATAACATATTACGCCTTATTGCTTTTAAAAATATAAAGAACTAACTTGCACTCGAATTTTCAATTAAGAATATCCACCATTAAATAGATTTGAATATGAAAGTATATCAGACTAATGAAATCAAGAACATTGCTCTTTTAGGTAATGACGGCTCAGGCAAGACAACCCTGACAGAATCCATTCTGTTTGAAAGCGGCCTGATTTCGCGCCGTGGCCGCGTCTCTATGAAAAATACAGTGAGCGATTATTTCCCCGTTGAGCAGGAATATGGCTATTCGGTATTTTCTACGGTATATCACTCCGAGTATAATGGCAAGAAGCTGAATTTTATCGACTGCCCCGGTTCGGACGACTTTGTAGGCGCAGCCATCACAGCCTTGAATGTTACCGACACGGCGGTGATAGTGCTCAACGGACAACATGGCGTGGAAGTAGGCACACAAAACCATTTTCGCTATACAGAGAAGCTGGGCAAGCCCGTCATATTCCTTCTTAATCAGTTAGACGACGACAAATGTGACTTTGATTCCGTGCTCGAACGCTTGCAGGATATCTATGGGCCGAAAGTTATTCCGGTTCAATTCCCGGTACAGACCGGTCCGAACTTTAATAGCATCATTGATGTATTGATGATGAAGCAATATACTTATCCTCCTACAGGCGGAAAGGCTGTAATAACGGATATTCCTGCCGAATTGCACGATAAGGCACAAGAAATGCACAAGGCTCTGGTTGAAGCCGCAGCCGAGCATGACGACAGCCTGATGGAAAAATTCTTCGAGAGCGAAAGCCTTACTGAAGATGAAATGCGCGTAGGCATTCGCAAAGGACTTGTAGCCCGCGGCATCTTCCCGTTGTTCTGCGTTTGCGCCCGTCAGGACATGGGCGTAGACCGCCTGCTTGAATTCCTGGGCAATGTCGTGCCTTTCGTTGACGAAATGCCAAAAGTGCATAATACACGCGGTGAAGTAGTTGAGCCTGACGTTAACGGCCCGACATCCTTGTTTTTCTTCAAGACCGGCATGGAGCCACACATTGGAGAAGTACAATATTTCAAGGTGATGAGTGGAAAAGTGCACGAGGGCGACGACCTTCAAAATGCCGACCGCGGTTCTAAGGAAAGAATGTCCCAGCTGTTTGTCTGTGCCGGACAAAACAGAATCAAGGTGGACGAACTTTGCGCCGGAGACATCGGTTGTGCCGTAAAGCTTAAAGACGTTCACACAGGTAACACATTGAATGGCAAAGACTGTGAAAACCGCTTCAACTTTATCAAGTATCCCAATCCCAAATGCACGCGCGCCATACGCCCCGTCAACCTGCCAGATATGGAAAAGATGATGGCAGCAATCAACAGAATGTCGGAAGAAGATCCTACTTGGGTCGTAGAACAGAGCAAGGAACTTCGTCAGGTTCTTATCCACGGACAAGGAGAGTTTCATTTGCGGACACTGAAATGGCGCTTGGAGAATTTGGACAAGATAAAGGTAGAACTCTATGAGCAACGCATACCCTATCGTGAAACCATCACGAAAACCGCACGCGCCGACTATCGCCACAAAAAGCAAAGCGGTGGTGCAGGCCAATTCGGTGAAGTACATCTGATTGTCGAACCGTATTACGAAGGAATGCCTGAACCAACGACATACAAATTCAATGGGCAGGAATTCAAGATAACGCCTCGCAGCACAGAAGAAATACCATTGGATTGGGGCGGAAAGCTCGTATTCATCAATTCTGTCGTAGGCGGTGCCATAGATACGCGCTTTATGCCGGCCATACTGAAAGGCATCATGGAGCGGATGGAACGTGGTCCGCTTACAGGTTCTTATGCCCGCGATGTCCGTGTCATAGTTTATGATGGGAAAATGCATCCTGTAGATTCAAACGAAATATCATTCATGATTGCCGGCCGCCAGGCATTCAGTGCGGCCTTCAAAGAAGCCGGTCCCAAGATTCTTGAACCCATTTACGAAGTTGAAGTCTATGTGCCGGCCGACTACATGGGTGATGTGATGAGTGACCTGCAAGGCCGCCGTGGTTTGATTATCGGGATGACCTCAGAAAACGGATATCAAAAGCTGAATGCAAAAGTGCCATTGAAAGAATTATCCAATTTCTCCACAGCATTAAGCTCCATTACGGCAGGTAGCGCATCTTTTAACATGAAATTCTCCAGCTATGAACTTGTTCCAAGCGATGTTCAGGATAAACTGATCAAAGAACACGAAGCTGAAAGTGAAGACGCCTGACCTATCAGCCACCATCAAAGAAGCCGGTTTCAAAAGAAACCGGCTTCTTTGATGGTAAGCAGACCTTCAGAATCAATGCGGCGTACAAATCGCACGAAAACGAAATGCCGCGGCATCAACATTGGCAGTTTCACCGGCCTGATACCAATACGTATTGCTACGCGAGAAATTGTCTATCGTCTCATCGGCATTCTTTTGATCCACAGGCTTCCAGCTCGTACAGAAAACCGGCTTCCCATATCTGAAAGTCAAAGCCTTAAGCCATCCTGTCTGAGCCGCGCTTTGATCTGATGAAAAAGAAACCAAATCGCTGAGCTTCCAAATGAGATAGCACAAGTCTGCATTTGCACCGCCCTTGTATTCGAGCATATTCCACCCGTTTCTCCGCCCATGCATCAAGGCAGCCCTATGATTGAAG
>DJPH01000056.1:47587-86047 GCA_002439755.1 Prevotellaceae bacterium UBA6417
TTGAAGCCCTTAGGAAACGACTTGGCACACACATAAGGCGTTGCCGTTAAAGGCTGGCTCGGATATGTATAACGCATCTCACGAAACAGTTGCCTTACAAGTTCTGTCACTTTCTTAGTGTCTA
Source organism: Prevotellaceae bacterium UBA6417 (assembly GCA_002439755.1). Taxonomy (GTDB): domain Bacteria; phylum Bacteroidota; class Bacteroidia; order Bacteroidales; family Bacteroidaceae; genus UBA6382. The sequence goes on from DJPH01000056.1 coordinate 47,712, forward strand.
CATTTTGTTCACCGGGATGAAAATAAAGATCCCATGCCTGAATGCGCCCATCATTGTAATAACGGCTTACAACAGCATGCTCATAATTTACAATTTCTTGTAAGCCGGCCTGCATGGCTTCTGCATCGGTCACCAACGAAGGCATAATTGTCATTCCGGCCTTATCTGCAACATCAAGCAACCGGTCAATTTGCTGAAAAAAGCCATCTGCATTATTCTTATAGGAATTATAGTCAAAATGAACATTCAAGCTATTGAATCCTTTTGCTTTAGATTTCTCCAAAAGAGCCATTGCCTCTTGAGGCGAAGCAAATCTTTTACCTTTGATAGGACCTCTTGCCATCCAACGCCAAGTTCGTTCATGTTCCCATTGGTCTGTCATTTCGGCTCCGGGATCCGTGTCTTTCCCATTAGCAAATTTGAAGTTGCGTATCAGCTCTATATCACGAGCATCAATCGGAACGCCATCAGGACGAAGCAAATCGTGAAACGGCTTATCATAAGGGTCATAAGCACTACGATTCCAAGCAACGCTCCAATTCGTATCATTTATGTACAATCCCCAAAGGTAAAAATTCACATTCTCCTTTTCAAAAGTCGCAAATGTGCGGCTTAATCCGGAATTGTTTGTCCGAGTCAGACATTCAGTGCTGACAATAGGGCGGTTGCTTATCTGACGGAGTGCATGAATCATCTTTTGTATGTAGCCTTTATGGTCTCTGGAACAAGCATAATTGTGCAAGTTATGCACATCCATCATCCCTTCCACTTCCCAACTAAGCTTGCTCGTTGGATTAGCATCGCGCTCCAGTATATCGCCTCTCCAAAAAATAGAACTTGTCAACGCTTGTACCGGGTTCATTTCGCGAGCCCATACCGTAATTTTTGCAATGGCACGCAAATGCTGGATAAAGCGATTCATGTCGTTTGATGGGTTGAAGTCAACGTTGCCTGGTTCATTCCAAAGGTCCCACATAATGACGCGCTTCTCTTTAGCAAAGGCTCCCACCATCTCTTTTGTATAAGTCTCCATCGACTTCAAGGCACGTTCGTCTGTCCCGTTGGAACTATAATATACATCCGGGATAGGCACAGTGAGCACCGGAGACACTGTCATGTCATATTTCTCACAAATCTTTATAATACCACGTAGGTTTGCAATCTTTTCTTTTGTGTCTCGTCCGGGAATCCAAAGCCGCAGGCTATTCAATCCTATTTCGTGTGCCTTCTTAATGACTTCTTCCCGCGTCATTCCGGGATAAGGCAATTCTGCTTGATTGAACCCCTTGATAACACCAACTTTCTTTTGCCAATCCCATGCTTGCTTTTCTGTCCATTGCTTGCGCGCAAAGAGCTGAACAGCCGTTTGCATGCAAAACAATATCACAATGATAAGTGTGTACGATTTTTTCATTCTTACTGAATTCTTATAGATAAAGTGATTACTCAGACTTATATATTTTTGCCGAGTGGCTCCTTCCGGCAGCTTGCCAACTAATAATATACGTACCACCTGGCAAACGGCTCATATCAAATGCCTCATCACCACGAAAAGAACCGCGTAAGAGTCCATTCAAGTCATAAATGTTTGCCCTGAATATAAGGGCTGACGGTTCAGATGCCACAAAGTGTAATTGCTGATTACTGCCATATACCAATTTGTAATCGGCCGAAGCTTTCAAATGCTCAACACCATCCGGATAGTCGGGAACTCCGGCAAGCGGTACCGGTGTCCACAGCCTGCTGTCATTTACAGAGTCCATACGGTTGGTCATATAACCATAAATGTTATTGCCATCATTATTAAATGAGTTGTAATTCGTCAGAATTCTCTTGGTATATGCATTTTGCAAATTAATGCAATTGTCCGTTTGAGGAACGAAGAACCACAACTGTGCAGAATCTTTCTTTGCAGGCTTTACCATGCTAAGAGTTGTCCGCGAAGCCTTCCTGCTACCAAGATCTGCAAGATTCTGCCCTGTACGGGCATTGCAGATAGTATATGTTCCATTGCCTCTTGGTTGTATTCGCCATTGCTGCGCCAGCTGACCGGCCTCCGTTCTTCGCAAGCAGGGCTGCGAATCATCCGAAACAGAATCAGTAAGGCCTACAACGGCATTTGGGAAACGCTTGTTGGCAAAAGCATAGTTCAGAGAAGTATCGGGAATGAATATACAGGGATTTTGTCGTTTGAACGTGCGGTACAGAAACTTGTTATGATTGACAATGAACTTTTTGATATCGTCAACATATTCATCATACGTATCAAAAACCACCATATCGCTATGAACAATGGCACGGATATTCCATACTTTAAAATTCTCATCAACAGACGGATGGATTTCACTGACAACGGAATCGATATAGTGAAACATCAGGGAGTCCAATCCGTTTTCATAAAGATGGCTGAATTGGTTGGCACAAGCTCGCTTGAACCATGGATCGGTTCTTATCCGTTGAAACCACTTGCTGCTTCCATAAGCTACATTGGCCATAAGCGTTTCTGTCTCATCTCCATAACGGCTGTCGTGGTTGTAGCCCAAGTCATTATCCCAAAGAGGGCCGAAATAGATATGATCATCCTTGAGCTTTTTATAGAAATAGGTGCTATGAAAAAGATCAAAGTTGGAACCGATTTCCGATGAGAGATACCAGCCCAACAATGTTGTCGAATCAATATATTGGCGATAGCCACGCTTCTTGTCTAAATAGTTCTTACCGAAAAGCGTAGTCTCAAACCGTTTCATGAAATTCTTTATATAGTTGAGCTGCAGTGTATTAATGACATCCTTCTTGGGGCTGTGTATGCGGACATTCGTTCCGCTCGGCGTTTGAAAGTACACGCCATCGGGATCTGTATAGCCATCGGCTTCCAAAAAGTAGCCTCCTGATATATTTGTCTTGATTGAAGTTACCACCGTATCTTGTTCCTCGATTTCCACACGATGTTTCCTTACATCCAAATGATCGGTTATCTGGTAGGTGCCACGGTAGCTGTTGTTCATAAAGAGGTCTACAAATTTGCACGAAGGATTAAAAGGCAGACCATTCAGCTTGCCTACATAAGAATTAAGCGCATTACGCAACATCAACTTTTCGCCGCCATTCGAAAGCAACACCCAGTTCTTGGCATTGGCAAGACCATCGCCGAGCAATCTGACTTTCTTCGGAAACTTGAGGCGATAAGGTTTCTTGGGAAATCCCCACGAAGCGTTTCCGCGTCCGCGTATTTTAACTGAGTCAAAGACTTCTATTCGCCCGTTGTCTACCCGTACAATCTTGCATAGTTTATATTCTGTCTTACTTGAAACTATCCGGTGATCAAAAGTTTCGATGTAGACCGAAGGACTATTTGTCAGCTGTTTGTACTGTGCCTTTGACATGCAGCAAAACAGACAGAGGAGCATTAAGATTTTGGTCTTTCTCATTCTAAAAGTGCATGATGGAGTTTCAAATTTACATCATTTTCCGAATACGGCAAAGCACGCACCGCCATAATACCCTATTTCATAAGTTTTTCATTACCTTTGCCGAAACAGCACAGCATTCAACCATGAAATCATTAAAGGAACTCTACAGAATCGGTCAGGGGCCATCATCATCACACACAATGGGGCCGCGTCTGGCATCCGAGTCTTACTTGAAAAAGCATCCAGCATCACATGCTTTCCGTGTTACATTATATGGCAGCCTGGCCGCTACTGGGAAAGGGCACCTTACCGATTTGGCCATCAAACAAGTGCTCGGTGATGAACGGACAGAGATTGTATGGCATCCCGAGATTGTGCTTCCGTTTCACCCCAACGGAATGAAATTTGAGACACTCACTGAAGACGGCTCCTTCGGTGATGCCTGGATTGTTTACAGCGTAGGTGGAGGGGCTTTGGTCGAAGACGGCAAGCAGAAAAGCGAAACACCCGAAGTCTACGACATGGATCACATGTCGGATATCAAGGATTGGTGCGACCGGCGTGGCATGTCCTATTGGGAATATGTCGAACATTGTGAAGGACCGGACATCTGGGATTTTCTGGAAGAAGCATGGCGTGCCATGTGTGCTGCCGTAGAACGCGGCATTGAGCACGAAGGCGTGCTGCCCGGTATATTAAAGTTACGCCGCAAAGTCCCCGATTACTATATACGTGCCATGGGCTATGCCACCAACCTGCAATCTCGCGGCCTGGTCTTTTCGTATGCTTTGGCTGTAAGCGAAGAGAATGCCTCGGGCGGCATCATTGTAACAGCCCCAACCTGCGGAGCTTGCGGCGTGGTTCCGGCTGTGCTTTACCACATACAAAAGACGCGGCAATTTCCCATCCGCCGAATCCTTCGTGCCTTGGCCATCGCCGGCATAGTCGGCAACATTGCCAAAAGCCGGGCATCTATCTCGGGGGCAGAAGCCGGATGCCAGGCTGAAGTAGGAGTTGCCTGTGCCATGGCTGCCGCTGCCGCCAATTATGCTTTCGGGGGGTCACTCGCAACCATAGAGTATGCGGCCGAAATGGGACTGGAACATCATTTGGGCATGACCTGCGACCCCGTTTGCGGCTTGGTGCAGATTCCTTGCATCGAACGAAACGCGCATGCGGCTTCGCGCGCCTTGGATGCCAACGTTTACGCTTCTTTTGCCGATGGCATTCACCGCATTTCGTATGACAAAGTCGTTGAAGTCATGAAACAAACAGGGCATGACTTGCCATCGCTTTACCGTGAAACATCCGAAGGAGGACTCGCCAAAGAATATAATGAATAAGATGTATCTCTTTGGCAATTTACAAAAGGGATTCAAAATTGCCTCATTATTTTACCATACAAGATTTATCTACACTTTCTTTGTAGGAATGCATTCGCATTCGCCTACGCCGGCTCTATCCTGTAAATCTTCGGACAGCTGTTTTTGTGACGTTATGCCCATGGAACGCAGTTCTTCGGTTTGTCTGACAAGATTGCCACGTCCCTCGCAAAGTTGCTTCAATGCCTTTTCGTAGGCTTCGTGTGTTTGATTCAGACGCCTGTCGATGTCTTTGAACGTATCGACAAAGCCCACAAACTTGTCATACAGCGAAGATGCACGTTTTATGATTTGCTCCACATTCTTGTTCTGGCGGTCGCTCTGCCAAATGTTATAAATGATCTGCAACGTCGTCATCAAGGTGGTGGGACAAGTCAGAACTATGCCTTTCCGGAATGCCTCTTCGTTCAGTTTTGCATCATTGCTCACAGCCAGGATATAGGCGGCATCGCTTTGCAGGAAAAGGAGGACATGGCTGCCGGCATCGCCCAATGCCGAATTATAGGCTTTGGCCGCAAGCTCGTCAACATGGCTGCGCACCGAACGCACATGCATTTCTATGGCCTGTTTCCGCGATGCCTCATCGCTCGCATCGAGGTAGTCCATATATGATGTAAGCGAAACTTTTGAATCGACCACCACTTTTTTGTTGTCAGGGAAGCACACCACGGCATCGGGACGTAGATTACGCCCGTCGGGCATCCTTATGTTGTATTGCAAAAAATACTCCCTGTCGCGAACCAGTCCCGAACGTTCAAGTATGGCCTCCAATATCATCTCGCCCCAATCACCCTGCACTTTGTTTTCGCCCTTTAAGGCACGAGCCAGATTTTCTGCCTGACGCCCCACACTGTCGGTCTGCTCTACCAGCCGCTTCATGGCTTCGTCGAAAGAGGCCTTGCGGCGGATGCCTTCGGCATTGCTTTCCATGACTGTGCGGTTGAGCATGTCCAGATGTACTTTAAAGGGACGTAAAAGATAGTCTATCTGCTCTTCGTTGCGCCGGGCAAACTGACGTGACTGCAAATCCAACATCTGTTGTGAAAGAACGCGGAACTCGTTTTTCATGTTCTCCATACTTTCCTTCGACAAAGTGGCGTCGGCTTTTTGACGGACAAGATTGTTACGGTATAGCAACAACGACAGGACAACGACAACGGCAAACAAGACGATGAGAGCTATTTCCATATTATGGTCGGTTTCCGATATGGGAATAATGGAGGAATGAATGACCAAAGCTTTGCGATACGCTTAACTTGGCATTTTGCGGCAGGCATGGAGCCTGCACACCGGCATGGAAAATGGTTTTGCCAATCTCAACTTGAGCTTCGTCCCACAAACCTGATTGCAAGAAAGCATCAAGAGTCTGCCGTCCTCCTTCAACCAAGAGCGATTGAATGTCGTGATCTTTAAGGTAGGCCAGCAGCTGCGAAAGGGTGTCGCTGCCATCATCCACACGAAGAAAAGTGTAGTTGCACTGCCTACGACGCTCTTCATTGTCGTCCTCGCCAACAACCAATGTAGAGACAGAACCATCAAAAAGATGAAGATGAGCCGGCAACAGTCCATGTTTGTCAAAGACAATTCTCAATGGATTGTTGCCATACCACTTGCGCGCCGTAAGCGAAGGATTGTCTGCCATAGCTGTGTTGCGCCCTACAAGAATCGCCTGGTTAAGGGTGCGAAGACGGTGCACACCTATTTGTGTATGTGGTGTAGACACGAAAATCTTGCCATCAGGCTGAGCCGAAGGAGCCATAAAGCCGTCGGCCGACTGTGCCCATTTGAGAAACACATAAGGGCGTTGAAGAGTCTGACAAACTATAAACCTTCGATTTAAAGCACGGCATTCTTCTTCCAATATGCCGGTACGAACCTTAACTCCGGCTTCGCGCAGCATACGGATACCGGCACCATTGACTTTACAAAAAGGATCTGTCATGCCAACCACTACCTCGGGAATGCCTTTTTCAATGATAAGTTTGGCACACGGCGGTGTGCGTCCGTAATGAGCACAAGGTTCCAGGCTGACATACAGGCACGAATCATGCAGCCACTCAGGATGACTGACAGCGGCAATGGCATTGACTTCGGCATGAGCTTTTCCACAACAGGCATGAAAGCCCTCGCCAATAATCTTTCCATCGCGCACAATAACAGCACCCACCATGGGATTGGGTGCAGCACCTTGTTCACCACAGCGAGCCAGCTGTAAACAGCGGCGCATCCACAATTCATCTTCCTTCGTCTTCATGTTAAGCTATGGATTGGTGCCGGAAGCCACCGCAAAGCTGTTATTGCAGGTTCTCTTTGAAGAAATTGGCTATGCGTGTCATCAAATGCAGGCGGGTATTTCCTCCGTAAATACTATGGTTACGATTGGTATAAACTTGCATGTCAAATTGTTTACCGGCTTGCACAAGCACTTCTGCATACTCAGCTGTATTTTGGAAGTGAACATTGTCGTCGGCCAATCCGTGGCAAATCAATAAATGTCCGTGCAGCTTAGGGGCCAAAGTAAGGGCATTGTAATCGTAGCCATCGGGATTTTCAGCCGGAGTATGCATATAACGCTCCGTATACACTGTATCGTAGAAACGGCAGCTCGTCACCGGCGCAACTGCGACACCAGCCTTAAATACTCCCTTGTTCTGGCTCATACTCATCAAGGTATTGAAGCCTCCGAAGCTCCAGCCCCAGATGCCTATGTTGTTTTTGTCTACATATGGGAGTCCGCCGACGTATACAGCTGCCTCCACTTGATCGTTTGATTCCAGTCGGCCAAGACGCAGATGCGTGCATTTCTCAAAAGCGGCACCTCGGCCACCTGTGCCACGTCCATCTACGCAGACAACAATAAAGCCCTGACTGCACAAATAGCTTTCGTACACTCCACCCGGCATAAAACCTGCAGACCAGGAATCGTACACCTGCTGAGAACCGGGGCCACCATATTGATAGAGTATCACAGGATACTTCTTGCCGCTATTGAAATCAACAGGTTTCATCATCCACCCATTCAGCTCTACTCCGTCTGAGGTCTTGAATGTAAAGAGCTCTTTCTTCGCTATGTCGGCTTTTTGCAGACGTTCTTTCAGCTGTGCATTGTCAATGAGTGTCTTCTCTGTTTTGCCCTCGCTGTTGCAGATGGATGTTACCGGCGGTGTGGTGATATTGGAATACACATTGATGAAATAACGCAAGTCATTGCTGAATATGGCTGAGTTATCTCCCTGCTGCGCAGACAGTTTTTTTGTCTTTCCCTTCAAGTCAGTCTTGAATATGGCTGTTCGCAACGGACTTCCATCCTTTGCACGATAATAGAACGAACCCGTCTTGGCATCATATCCATAGAAGCCGGTCACTTCATCATTGCCCTTGGTAAGCTGCTTGACCAACTGGCCTGTCAGCGTGTACCAATAGAGATGGTTACAGCCGCTGCGGTCGCTCATCAGCAAAAAGTGGTTTCCTATCACTTTCAGCTGCTGGTAAGCGTCTTCCTTTACATACTTATCGTCTTTTTCCGTTATGACCGACTTGCACACCAGGCTGCGGGTATTGCACACATAAAGGTTCATCACATCCTGATGACGATTGAGTGTTACCGCAGCAATCTGATCGGGATTGGATGTCGGCATGATACGGGGAACATAGCCGTCGGCATCGAGAGGAAGATTCAGTTTACGGGTTACGTGGCTCTTGATGTCATACGAATATACCCCTACCGTTGCATTCTGTGCACCGGCAATCGGGTACTTGTAGCTATAAGTGCCGGGATATTCCGCAAATTCTTTCTTTTCCGGTTTCAGACCTTTATATAATGGTATATTGAATACCGGCACTTTCGATTCATCATAACGTATCCATGCAAGCATCTTGCTGTCGGCCGTAAAGGTAAAGGCACGGCTGAAGCTGAACTCTTCTTCATTGACCCAGTCGGGAATGCCGTTAAGCACGTTGTTGACTTTTCCGTCTTTGGTGACCTGGCTCTCGGCATTGTTGAAGAGCAGTTTGACAAGATAGATGTTGTTGTCACGTACAAAGGCTATCTGGTTGCCGTCGGGTGAAAAGATAGGTTCCTGTTGTTTTCCGTTCTTTGACAGCTGTTCCAGCGTGTTGTTCTGAACGGAATAAAGGTAGTATTCGGCTTTTTTGGAATGACGATAAACGGGCTCTGTTTCCGTCTGTATCAGGATGCGGCTTCCTTCAGGCGAAACTATGTAACCGTCTATGCGGCCTATTTTAGGGCCGCGTGCCGTATTGGCATCAAACAAAGTGCCGACCTTATTGCCTGTCTTGAACGAATATTTGATGATGCTTTTGCCATCTTCGCTGATACGGGCAAAGTTTTCGCCATCCGACAGCGGACGAACACCATAAAGTCTGTCTGCACTATACGTGCCATTGACGGCCTCGTCTATTGTGATCTGCTTGCCGGCACGGCTGTTTATAAACATAACCAATCCGATGATTGCTAATACATACTTTTTCATGTGGCTTTTCTTATTTCTGCAAAATTACGTCTTTTCATCTACAGCAATGACATTTCAGCAAGAAAATAATTATGTTTTACGGATTGGTCACAACGACCTTTTTGCTTTCACGGTGACCATCCGAGTATGTTTTTCGGACAATATAGACTCCGGACAAGGGCTTTCCGTTGATGCGGCGGCCTCCCAAATCATAGTATTCGACGGCTATGACAGCCGCTGGAGCTGGCCTTGTCTCTGCAATCGCTGAAAGCCGCCATGACGAACGAATGGAGTCAAACAGGTTTTCAGCAATAAGTCTGTGCCCAAGATTATTAGGATGGTTGGCCACACCCTGTGCCATCGGGCCACCATCTTTGATGAAATGCCATTCGTTGTCATCACCATACACTTTATCATTGACGGTTGCCATTGTTTCTTTTGAACAGAGCGAACGCAACGGACACCAGATGCAGCTTCGTGAAAGTGCTGCCGCCGACTGCGAATCGTCTCTTTGACTGCTTGGCCAAAAGCTACCCGACATGACAATTGCTGCATTCGGGCTGTGAGCTTTGATTTGATCTATCAACGCTTCCAGGTCTTCCGTATAGTCAGTAAAGTTACTGACGCATTCACCCAAGCGCAATACAATCAGGTCTTCTGTACCACTGAGCATGTCAACCGTCTTGTCGCGTACGTTGGGGCTCCAATGTCCTCGTTCAAAATCGGCTACGTTATGAATGGTCATTTCAGGCTTGTCACCATCTTGCCACTGTGTGATGAGCTGCTGCAATATATGGCAATAGTCACTGTCGCGGCACGCTGCAGCCATGCCCCACTCACCCCACCAGTAATCGGTTACCGGATGAATCGTGAAGGAATTGCCCATGACGGCCATTTCCTTGATTTTTCCTTCTGAATGCCCTGCCGGACCATGTCCATAGACAAGAAGACTCCATGCGAGCATCAGCAGGCATGGAGCTTTCATAACTAAAGATTTGTTTGCTTTCACCCAATAAGTCTTTTTACCACTTGTCTTCGGCATATACACCGTTGTAGACACTTTTCGGAACCAGTTCAAAGAAGTCTATGTATAATTGTCGTGAGGTGTCATCGAGCACTGACTTCATACGCAGGTAATAGGTCTTTTCGGGTTCCATCTGCGTTGTCAGTATGATGCGCCTCATACATTGTTTGTCTCCACGAAGGTTGCTTGTCACCGTGCTTCCGGTGCTGGTGCCGTAATAGCGCGGAGCCTTCATATATTCATGCATGGCCATTACACGGTCGTTTTCATCATTGGCATCCGGATCCCTCGCATCATCGGCAACCCAGCCTATAGATGGTATGTCTGCACTGATTCTCATGTCTAACGGCAGGCCCACTGCCGGCAGGTTTTCCTTGTTTTCGCCAAAGTAGAATTGGCACATGCTGCGACGGTCAGATACATTCTGAGCCATATAACGAAGCTGGTATGTGCCGGAGAAAGGAACAGGCGGCAGTTTTACAGTCACATCATACAGCCCTTGTATGTTGTATTCGTCGCCCTGGTAATTGCGCCATCCGCTGGAGAAGCCGGCCAGATAGGTCACATTGGTTTCGGCTGTCCATGTCATGTTTTCGAAATAGCCGCGCGGCATGTTGTACTGGTCTTCCGAGTTCATGATGCGACGCAGGCCGTTGGTTATCTGTTCGGGCAGCAATGCACAGATGTCATAGCGCATACGTTCGTTCAAAACCTTGTTGGGAACGTCTTCGTCATAAACCAATACATCGTCGAGTGCGTAATAGTAGCCGTTCAAGGCATTGTATTCGCGGCCTCCGTTTGACTCTTCAATGAGGACGCCCTTACGGGGAACTTCTATTTCATTATAGTTGCTGTTATCGTATTGTGACACGTAGCGGTTGATGCGTTTCCCTTCGGTGGTCTTTCCTTCCGTTATTTTCAGGAGACGGCGTCCCTTGCCCAGTGTCTCGTAGTATTCCCAGGCGTTGATGCCAAGCACTGACGGGTTCTTGAAGCCATAGCCTTGTTCGTTGAAATGTATCACCAGCTGGTTATACATGATGGCTTCGGGAAGGATGTGATATGACACGAATTGGTTGACGGCATTGTCTTCACTTTTCAGGTCGGCATCCTTTGCCGCAGGATAGTATTCGGCACATTTTTCCCTGACCACGGCCATGATTTCGTCCCAATTCTGCAGGTCGCCGTTTTCGGCATACTGGAATTCGGGAAGATTCCATTTTTCCATCAATACACTGTCAGGCTCAGCGAAGATGGTATATCCCGTGTTTCTGTGGTCGGGACAAGGAATCGGAGTGCGTTCTGTGGGGCATCCCTGACCCTCTTTGGGATGATCTTCTTCGTAGGCCTCATCACGGAACTTCATTGTTTTCTTGTCCCAGCCTGTCTGCCGCAGCAGATAAGCGAACACGCGCAGGTTGTCGGTCGTGGATATCAGTGCACTGATGGTTTCGTTGGACGGGGTTATCACCCGGTCAACGATATGTACCACGCCGTTTTCCAGCTCATTATCGGTACTGATGATAAGCGAGCGGGTGTTGACATAGATGCCCAGCTTGCCGCCTTGCAGCGTATCGAAACGGATGGTCAGGAAGCGGTCCGAGAACGAAGGGCGTTCCAATGAGCCCACCTGAAAGGCTGTCGAGAGGAACGCTTCAGAGTTGAGATTGTCTATAAGGCTGTTATTGACTATCTGTTCTGCGGTGCTGTCGGGGCATTGCTCAATGGGATAGTTCTTTTGGTTGTATACAGAGTCCAAATAGTTCTGCACTGCTTCATTGGTAGGGGCAAAGCATGTGTAGTTGCCTCGGGCAGACAGCAACTCGGCAACCGTAGAGGCCGACTTTTTGCTGAGCCGCACTTTCGTGGCCAGATAGGCAAACTTGGTGGTAGAGTCATTCTGGTTCAGGAAGTCTATCACCTGCATTCCGGTAAAGGAATACATATCGCTCTCGTCTACTTCGTCACGACAAGAGCCCATAAACACAGTCACTGTAAGCACTGCCATCAGCAGGACGGCAGCTTCATAAAGTCTTTTCGCGCAGTCTTTCATATTGTAATTATTTTGTTTTCCGGCAACCTTTTGAGGCCGAAATGTCCGGAAAGCATGTTGCCGGCCGGAGCATCGTATCCTCATTCTATACGCCTTTTATTTTACGCGTCAAAGTTATGCATTTATTTTAAAGCCGACAAACTTTTTTGGCTGTTTCTGTTATCTTCGGTTGATATTTTTCATCAAGAGTTCTTTTCCTTAGTCCGGCAGTATGGTTGTCGACAGTATCACGATGTCGTCAAAAGGGCGGTCGCCTTCGATTGTGGCTGTCTTTTGTATCCTGTCAACCACATCGAGCCCTTCAACCACCTGTCCGAACACGGTGTAAGTGCCGTCCAGATGGGGCGCGCCACCCTCTTTCACGTAGGTTTCCCTTACGTTTTCGGGCATGGATATTTTGCCTTCCGACTTTTCCTGCAGCTGTTGGGCCATCCTGCGCACTTCTTTTTTGGTGAAACGTCTGCCCCATACGATATAGAACTGTGACCCGCTCGACCTGCGTTCGGGGTTGGTTTTGTCTCCTTCCCTGGCAGCTGCCAGGGCTCCGCGCCGGTGAAAGTGACGGGGGAAGTCAATCTCGGCAGGCAGCGTATAGCCGGGTCCGCCCTCACCGAGTGGCTTATCCATGCGTGCATGACGCGAATCGGGGTCGCCGCCCTGTATCATGAAGTTCTCGATGACGCGATGAAACAGCAGGCTGTCATAATAATGTGTGGCGCACAGGTGCAGGAAGTTGTCGCGGTGTTTGGGTGTTTCATCATAGAGCTCCACCGTGATGTTGCCTTTGTTCGTTGCTATCAGCACCCTTTTGCGCTTGCCGTTTTCTTGGGCTGTGGCTGCCAGGAAGCAGCAGATGAAAATAATAAAGCAAATTCTACGCATCGTTTATACCTTATATAATAGGAGGAGCAAAGTTAAGGCAAAATCTTTCAAGACAGGCATTTTTCGGGTTTTAAATCAACACAACGGCCATCGCTGCATGCGATGGCCGTTGTGTTTGCCAACTCTGTGGTTTAGTTGAGCCTTATCTTGCGGGCCACTTTGCGGCTGCCGTCGGTGACTGTCAGGATGTATATGCCGGATGCGGCTTTGGAAATGCTTTTCCATTCGCTGCCGGGCTCTATGATTCCTTGCTGCAATGTCTGTCCCGTGAGAGATGCGAGACGGTAGTTGCACCTTTTCTTTGTGCCTGTTACGGCAAACTCTGTCAAGCTGTTGCGGAAAACTACGGCCAGTTCTTCACCGGCTCCCTCGAGAGCTTCGATGCCTACAGGTATGGGTGCGGTGAATTGTGACACGGTTCCATAGGTGGTGCCTGCCTCGGTGGTGGCAAAGGCCCGGTATTCATAGACTTCTCCGGGCACTAATCCGCTGAGCGCGGCTTCCATGGTTTCGCCGTCGGCCAGTACCACCTGTACATCATTTCCGGCAGCCCTGCTGCGGACAGCGTTCTTTTTGACGGCCCAATACTCAAAGCCCTGTCTGACGATCTTGTCGGATCCCAGGACGATATATCCCTTGAGTTTCACAATGTCGTTTTCGATGGTATAGGTCGAGGTATACACATCGGGCTCGAAATATACATAGGCATCGGCCGTTCCGAAGGCCGACCATTCGCCGAAATAATACGTACCTTTGCCATCCTTGTAGTAGGGTCGGTATTTATAATAGGTGTTTGCACTCAGGTTTTTCAGTGTTCCCGACAGTTTTCCATCGATGATGGGACATTCGGCATAGCTCGACGGTACCAGATCAGGGGCATCATAGCGGCGCCACTCAAAGCCTGCGCCGGTTGTGGCGTCGCAGTTGGTCTTGGCACAGATGCGGGCCATGGTGTTCGATACTGCCTCGGCGGGAAGTGTCTCTATTGATATGGCTTTGGTCTTGAAGCTATAGTAGGCCGAATGATAGGTGTGTCCGCCATACTCCACACAGAACCTCACGGAGTAGCTTGTATTGGGGTTCAGCCCCTCCACACGGAACTCGCGGCTGTTGTTCCAGGTTTTCTTTCCGTCCCACTCAAAGCCATACTTGGTGATTTCGGCATCTCCTTTGGTCCATGTGCCCGAGCACGAGAAGGTGGTCACGGTGGAACTGCCCGAAGTGACCTTTACATCCAGATTCTTTGTACGCAGATATGAGGCCGCACCTTTGTAGGTCACGCCGTCATACACGGCATAGGGCACCACTTCGCACGCACTTTCGGGCGAAAGCCCCGTAAACTTCACGATGTCGGATGCCCCGCTGCCTTGGGCCATCTTCGTGGTCTTGTTGAAGATGATGCCTGTTTCCGACGGCTTCAGGTAGTCGTCCGCCGAGGCCATGGCGCGTGTTCCCACATAGGTCTGTCCGGCAACATTGCTTTTCGTGTCGATGGTCACCGTGGGCGAAACGGCGGGATATTCGGCTTTGACCGTATATTCCGAGCCTCCCATCACGTAGGTTACGCTTACGTTTCTCACATCCAGACCGGCATTTACTGCCGTATATCTGCCGTCGCTGCCTAAGGTGCAGGGCTTGCCGTTGCACACAACGCTCTTCAGGGCAAATGTGCTTTTGGTGCTTGGTCCTACAACGGTATCGATGGTAAACGTCAGTTTGTTGAAGACATTCTCGGAGAGGCTGATGCTCACTCCGTATTCCTGGATATTGTCAAAATACTTTTTGAGGGCCTCCACCATATCATGGTAGGCATAGACCGGCGTCTTTGTGCTCACGCTGTTCTTGGAAAAGGCCATGGCGGCATTCTTGATGCTCTTTGTTTCGATATATATCTCATCCAACGTTCCGGGAAAGGCTGTCCACGAAATGGAGTCTACAAAGTCGGGAATCACAAGCACTTTCTGTGCAGGTGGCACAAATGCCAGCGCCTTCTTACCCGTAGTGGAACCATAGATGTTGCCATCGTCACCTTTGGTGAAATACAGGGACGATGTCACATTCACTTCCTTCAACGACGGACAACGCCTGAACGACTCGGCCGAAAGCTCCTTGATGTTGCCTCCGATATAGATGGTCTCCAGATTGGTTCCGGTAAATGCCGCCTTGCCAATCGTCTCGGTGTTGGCAGCAGTCGGGAAGTATACACGCTTCAGGCTCTTGTTGTTATAGAAAGCATTCTCAAGGTTGTTGCGATAATGGCTGTATTTGTGCTCGTAAGGTGGCTTGGACGACTGCTCGTCACTGTTTTTGCTCGCCGTGTAATAATAGGTGCGATAATAGATGGTGCTGCCCAGCAGCTTCTGGGTAGAGGTATAATTGTAGTAATAAGCACCGCCATTGACAAGTTGAGTCCCCGAAAGGTCGAGTTCCTCCAACCCGGACAATTTGTTCAATACATTGATGTCCGTACCGTTGATAGGCCCATTGAGTTTGAGAACTGTCACATTCTTGTAGTCCGACACCGGAATGTAGCTCGACAAGGTGCCTGCTTCCTTCAGTGTGACCGTGCGCGAATCGGCATGCAGTTGCACCGCATGCAAAAACAAGAACACACCGATTAGGAGTGCATTCATGCAGATAGTTTTTTTCATTTGTACTGTAGTTGTTTGATTGTTGTCAGTCGTTTTACAATATGCACTGCAAAGTTACGCATTTCATCTTGCAAGGGCAACAAACGTGCTGCACTTTCTTGCAGCTTCTTCACAGCAATGGCGGCAGGCAAGAACCGCGGCTTTGAAAGCTGCAGAAAGCCACTTCCCACCTTACAAACCGGCACATCGCTTATCGTGCATCGGCCGAAGTACACATGCGCATCGGCCGAAGTACACATGCACTCCGGCCGGAGCACACACGTGTGTCGGCCGAAGCACGCATGCATTTCGGCCGAAGCAGATGAAAAAACTCCCGACTTTGAAAGACGGCAACGACACAGCAAGGCCACGGCTCATGCACCTGACCGAGGGCAAAGCCACAGACTGCAACCTCGACTATAGGCGAGAAAAGAACGAAAAATGCTGCATAAGAAATTGCACATTGCCTTTGCAAAATACTCGGCAAAAGGCCTTTCAGGTTGAAAAGTTTTGTTACTTTTGCAAACTAAAGCTACAATAAACACATATGAATAAGATTTTAGCATGTATGGTCATCGTTTTCGCCTTTTGCAATGCCCAAGCAAAAGTGCGCATGGCCTCGCTATTCAACGACGGAATGATCTTGCAACAACAAGCAGAAGTAAAGGTTTGGGGCTGGGCAAAACCCAATTCAAAGGTAACGCTAACGGGCACATGGAACAAGAAAAAAGTGACCTGCCAGAGCGGAAGCGACGGGAAATGGGAGGCACGGATGCAGACCCCGGCGGCCTCGTTCACTCCTTATGAGCTCACAGTAAGCGATGGTGAGAAGCTGACCATCAAGGATGTACTGATAGGTGAGGTATGGCTGGGCTCGGGACAGAGCAACATGGAAATGCCGTTGGTGGGCTACAACAGCTGCCCCATCGAAGGCCTGAACGAAGAAATCAACGAGTGCCGCCGCTACAAAGGGAAAATCCACTTTGTAACCGTAAGCCACCTGGCTCCGCTGACGCCGGCAGACAGCGTCAAGGCCCTGTGGAAAGACTGCACGCCCGAAAACATCTGGGACTGCAGTGCCACCTGCTACTTCTTCGCAAAAACCTTAGTCGACGCCATGGACTGCCCCGTCGGGGTCATCAGCTCGGCATGGGGAGGCACCTCGGTAGAGGGATGGACACCGGCCGACATTGTCAAAGACTATGACGATGCAGACCTTTCGGAAGAAAATCTCAAGAAAAACGTATGGAACACCCCCGTAGTGCGCTACAACGGCAAGATACATCCGCTGGCAGGATATACCTTGAAAGGCTTCCTGTGGTATCAGGGCGAGGCCAACCGCGACTGGCCCGACAAATATGCAGCCCGCTTAGGCAACATGGTGAAAGCCTGGAGAAAAGCCTGGGGACAGGGCGACCTGCCCTTCTATGAAGTGGAGATAGCCCCTTTCGGATATGACGACCCTAACAAAATCAGCGGAGCCCTGCTCAGAGAAGCCCAGCACGACTTTACCAAACAAGTGGCCAACACAGGCATGATATCAACCAACGACCTGGTAAACGACTATGAAATATGGCAGATACATCCCTGCAAGAAACGCGAAGTAGGCCAACGTCTCTGCTATCTTGCACTGAGCAAGACCTACGGAAAGAAAGGATACATGGCCGAAAGCCCCGAATATGACAAGATGGAAATCAAGGACGGCAAGGCCTATCTCTCCTTTACCCACTGCGAATACGGCTTCAACCGCTTCGACTACATCAAGGGATTTGAAATCTGCGGAGCCGACAAAGTGTTCCACACGGCCAATGTCCGCATCGAAAACAACCGGGCAATAGTCAGCTCGCCCGACGTGAAAGAGCCTGTGGCCGTGCGCTACTGCTTCAAGAACTGGCAGCCCGGCAACCTGGGCAACGTGGGAGGCATGCCCATCATCCCCTTCAGAACAGACCGGAATTAACTCAATTACACAACATACAATGAAGAAAATCGCATCACTACTACTCACAATGGCACTCTGCTATCCGGCAAAAGCCATTGTACGCCCCGCATCCCTGTTTAACGACGGCATGGTGTTGCAGCAGCAATCCAACGTGCGCTTTTGGGGCAGGGCCAAAGCCAACACCCGCGTCACCGTGAAAGGCTCGTGGAACAACCACAGTGTCAGCTGCAAAAGCAACGCCGACGGCAAATGGGAAGTACTGCTCCCCACACCGAAAGCCGGCTTCAAACCCTACACAGTAACCATATCCGACGGCACCAAACTCAAAATCAACAACGTGCTGATAGGCGAAGTGTGGTTTACATCCGGCCAGAGCAACATGGAAATGATGGTATACGGCTTTATCAACTGCCCCACGGAAAACTCGGCAGACTTTATAGCCGGCTCAGGAAAATACCGCGACAAGATACGCATGGTGAGCATACCGCGCTTCCCGCTCCGCCAACCCGGTGACTTCGTAGACGCACAATGGAAGGAATGCCTCCCCGAAGTGGTGCGCAACTTCAGTGCCGTGGGTTACTTCTTCGCCACACAACTGGTCGACAAACTCAATTGCCCCGTAGGCATCATCAACAATGCGTGGGGCGGAACACGCGTGGAAGGATGGACACCCCGACAACTTCTTGAAAGCTATGGCGAAGACCTGAGCACCAAGACCTTCCAGAGCAGAGCCACCTCGTGGACACCCATGGTGATGTATAACGGCATGGTGAAACCCCTCGCAGGCTACAACATACGCGGATTCCTCTGGTATCAGGGCGAAGCCAACGTGGGATGGCAGCCCGAAGACTATGCCAACCGCTTCGGCAACATGATCAAACAATGGCGCAGCGACTGGAAACAAGGCGACCTGCCCTTCCTCTTCGTAGAAATAGCCCCCTACAAATACAGCCAGGGAACAGCCGCAGCCATCGTGCGCGAACAGCAATGCGAAACACAACACCTCGTCAACAACGCCTACATGGTATGCACCAACGACCTTGTGAAGCCCTACGAAAGCACACAGATACACCCGTGCATGAAATTCGAAGTGGCCGAAAGGCTCAGCATGCTCGCCTTCAGCAAAGTCTACGGCATGGCAGGCATCGAAGCACAAAGCCCCGAATACCAAACCATGGAAATTAAAGACGGCCGGGCAACCCTAAGCTTCAGCCACGTAGGTGCAGGATTCAACCGCTTCGAAGATATACAAGGCTTCGAAATAGCCGGCAAGGACAAAAACTTCGTTCCCGCACATGCCAGCGTCAGCGGCCGCCGCATCGTGGTGAGCTCACCACTGGTCAAAGAACCCACAGCCGTACGCTACTGCTTCAAAGCCTGGCAGCCCGGCAACCTGGCCAGCGGCGACAACCTGCCCGTCATACCATTCAGAACAGACAAATAGCAGATTACCCCACAATCAAAAGCGCACAAAAGAATGTAACACTCTTTTGTGCGCTTTTGCCATCCCCAATTACCCGAAAAGTAGTACCTTTGCACCTCGAAAAAAAATAAGGGATAAAAAGATGCAAGACATTCGTAACATTGCCATTATAGCCCACGTAGACCACGGAAAAACCACACTGGTCGACAAAATGCTGATGGCAGGCCATCTGTTTAGAGACAACCAAGATGCAGGCAACTTGATACTGGACAACAACGACCTGGAGCGTGAGCGAGGCATCACCATACTGTCAAAGAATGTCTCCATTACCTACAAAGGCGTAAAGATAAACATCATCGACACCCCGGGCCACTCAGACTTCGGCGGCGAAGTGGAAAGAGTGCTGAACATGGCTGACGGGTGCATACTGCTCGTTGACGCATTTGAAGGCCCCATGCCCCAAACACGCTTCGTACTTGAAAAGGCATTGAAGATAGGACTGAAGCCCATCGTAGTGGTCAACAAGGTGGACAAGCCCAACTGCCGTCCCGAAGAAGTATACGAAATGGCCTTCGACCTGATGTGCAACCTGAATGCCACCGAAGACCAATTAGACTTTCCCGTGGTCTATGGCTCAGCCAAAAACGGATGGATGGGCGAAGACTGGAAGACACCAACCGACAACATCAACTACCTGCTGGACAAGATCATCGAGGTGATTCCCGCACCCAAACGGCTGGAAGGTACGCCACAAATGCTTGTCACATCACTGGACTACTCCAACTATACCGGACGTATAGCCGTGGGACGTGTGCACCGTGGCACCCTGAAAGAAGGACAAAACGTTACAATCGCACACCGCGATGGCACCATGGAGAAGACTAAAATAAAAGAAATCCACACATTCGAAGGCATGGGCCACCGCAAGATAGAACAAATGGAAAGTGGTGACATATGCGCAGTCATAGGACTGGAGAACTTCGAGATAGGAGATACCATCTGCGACTTCGAAAATCCCGAGCCACTGCCCCCTATCACTATCGACGAGCCCACAATGAGCATGCTCTTCGCCATCAACGATTCGCCCTTCTTCGGCAAGGAAGGCAAATACTGCACCAGCCGCCAGATTGACGAAAGGCTCCAGAAAGAACTGCAACGCAACCTGGCCCTGCGCGTGAAACGCGGCAGCGGCTTCGACAATTGGATTGTATCCGGACGCGGAGTCCTGCATCTCAGCGTGCTCATTGAGACGATGCGACGCGAAGGATATGAGTTGCAAGTGGGACAACCCCAGGTAATATTCAAGGAAATAGACGGGAAAAAGTGTGAGCCAATAGAGGAACTGACCATCAACGTGCCTGAAACATTCTCCAGCAAAATCATTGACATGGTGACGCGAAGAAAAGGAGAAATGACACAGATGGAAAGCCAGGGAGACCGCCTGAACATAAGTTTCGACATCCCTTCACGCGGAATCATCGGATTGCGCACCAATGTGCTCACCGCCAGTCAGGGTGAAGCCATCATGGCACATCGCTTCAAAGAATATCAACCCTACAAAGGTGACATGAACCGCCGTGTCAACGGTTCAATGATTGCCCTGGAGGGAGGGACGGTATTTGCCTATGCCCTGGACAAGCTGCAAGACCGCGGACGCTTCTTCGTATCGCCCCAGGAGCAAGTATATGCCGGACAGGTGGTAGGAGAACACGTACACGACAACGACATCGTGGTCAACGTGACCAAAGCAAAGCAATTGACAAACGTGCGTGCCAGCGGAACCGATGAAAAGGCCCATATCATTCCGCCCGTCATCTTCTCATTGGAAGAAGCACTTGAATACATCAAGGCAGACGAATATGTTGAGGTGACACCCAAAAGCATGCGCATGCGCAAAATCATACTTGACCATACAGAACGCAAACGTGCAGGACGTGACTGAAGAAATGCCTGACGGCTGCACGCTCAGTTCAACATCAACGACACATTCTTGTCGGTTGCCAGACGGCGCATATTCATCAATGCATACCGCATCCTTCCCAATGCTGTATTGATACTGATGTTCAAGTCGTCGGCAATTTCCTTAAAGCTCATATTATAATAATAGCGCATGTAAATCACCTGGCTTTGAGATGCAGGAAGCATGCTGCACAGCATCTTGATTTCCTCAAAGGTACGGGAGTTTTCCATTTGGGTTTCGCGGCAAGGCTCCGACAACTCCGGCCTGTTAAACAAGTCAGTGCAGCATTCATCCTTGGAGATACATTCGTCAAGCTCTTTCTGACGAAAGTAATCTATCACCAGATTGTGAGCAATACGTATCAGCCAGGCATGGAAATGCCCGCAAGGCGTATATTTATGTGACTGGATACGCACCAACACCTTGACGAAAGTTTCCTGGAAGAGGTCGTCAGCCACATCCTCATCCTTCACCGCATAATATATATAGGTATATAGTTTCGACTTGTACCTTTCAAGCAATTTGTCGAAAGCTGCATTATTGCCGTTCGCATACATTATGACCAATTCATCATCGGTCTGTATGGTTTTATCTTCCATTACTTCTCTAATTTATATTCAGAGTAACGATTTCTTATAGGCAATATGTTTTGTGGTTTACAAAAGCAAAGAAACCACTTATTTTTGATTCGGCCAAATTATTTCCATTAAATCCTGCCCTTAAAGGGCGATTTTAACCATTTCAGCAGACAGATGCGGATTCCAAGAGCTTGTTTCCACGCAGAAAGTCACCGACATTCATTCTCTTTTTGCCGGCCAGCTGCAGTTCCAGGATATTGAGAAATCCGCCTTCAAGTGCCACCTTCAGGCATTGGTTGCCATCGGTCAGCACTGTTCCGACCGGATAATGATGCAGGGCCGGCTCTTTGGTTGTTCTGAATATTTTCAGCATCTGCTCACCATTTGCCGTTTTAAGCATGGTCCATGCAGCAGGTACCGGTGACAAACCGCGCACGAAATCGTGGACACGTTCCATCCCTGCAGCCCAATCGATGCGGCAAGTATCACGGAAAATCTTCGGAGCAGACTTTAGTTCGCCCGATGAAGGCAGCTGCTGTGGCCGGGAATTGACAGTACCTTCCAATATGGCATCCACGGTTTTGAGCACCAAATCACCGCCAATCACCATCAGTCTGTCGTGCACGTCTTCAAACGTATCGTTTTCTCCGATGGGCAATGCCGACTGGTCTATGATAGCACCCGTATCGATGTCGTGCTCCAGAAAGAAGGTTGTGACCCCGGTTTGTTTCTCACCATTGATAATAGCCCAGTTGATGGGTGCGGCACCGCGATACTGCGGCAGCAATGAAGCATGGAGGTTAAATGTTCCATAGCGCGGCATTGCCCATACCACTTCTGGCATCATGCGAAAAGCAACGACAATCTGCAAATCGGCATGCAGCAGACGCAACTGATTCAAGAAGCTCTCGTCACGCAGCTTCTCGGGTTGCAGCAACGGCAGGCCATGCTCCAAGGCATAAGCCTTCACCGGACTTGGGCACAAACGGGTCTTGTGCCTGTCGGCAGGCTTGTCGGGAGTTGTCACCACACCCACTACATTATAACCTCCCTCAACCAATCGGCGCAGGCTTTCAACTGCGAAGTCGGGCGTACCGAAATATACAATTCTCAAATCCTCTTTCTTCATCTGTCTTGTCAGTTTATTCTATTCAATCGGGAGACAAAGCCACCTTTACATCACTCTTCCGAGAAATCAACCAGCATCTGGCGGTAGGCACTATAGAGCTTGGCCTGATATATCAGCCCCAGAAACTTTCCATCTGTATCCAGCACAGGCAACACCTCGGCCTTTGTCCTTTGGAAACGGTCCATCACAGTAGTCATAGGGTCGTCGATGCTCAGGATGGATGGAGGTGCTTCCATCAACTGCCTGACGGTAAAGACATGGTAGAGCTCCTGGCGGAATACCACTTTCCGGATGTTCTCAAGATTCACAATGCCGCAGAAGTTGCCTAAGCCGTCAACCACAGGAAAGGCATTGGCCTTTTCCTTGGCTATAAGAAGCACGAGCTTGCCCAGCTCCATGTCAGGACTCACACGCATACAGCATTTGTCTATTACCGTATCAAGGCTCATCAAGGTCAGTATGGCACGATCCTTATGATGCGTTATCAATTGCCCTTTCTTGGCCAGCCGCGTAGCATAAATGCTATGGGGTTCAAAGGCAACTATCGTGAGATAGGCACTCACCGACACTATCATCAATGGCACCAGCATGCCATATCCGCCGGTCAGCTCAGCAATTAGGAAGATGCTGGTGAGCGGGGCATGCATCACAGCTGCCATGACACCGGCCATGCCTAAGAGTGAATAATTGGTGGTCGGAACCGTCACACCGAAGCTCACTTTGTTCCACATGCTTGCAAAGATAAAGCCACACAGGCATCCCAGAAACAGGGAAGGTGCAAACAAACCTCCACAGCCTCCGCCTCCCGTAGTTGCTGTCGAAGCAAACACCTTTGCCAACACTATCATCACCAGCATTGGCAGGAGCATTTCATTATGGCCATAGAACAATGAATTGTTCAGCAACTCATAGGGGTTTCCGCTTAGCAGCACCTCTATGCTGTCGTAGCCTTAACCATAGAGTGGCGGGAATACGAAAATCAGGATGCTGAGGGTTGCACCGCCCAAAGCCAGTTTGCGATAGAGCCCCTTTTGCCTGCGGTAGACATCTTCGAGCGTATTGGATGCCCACGTAAAGTAGAGCGACACCAGCCCGCAAAACACACCTAAAAGAATTGTCGGCAACACTCTCTCCACCGTAAACGCACTGACGAGGTGAAAGGTAAACAGAGAGCTGTCGCCCGAGAAGCAATACGTAAGTACGGCTGCCGTAATGCACGATACCAGCAATGGCAGCAACGAGGCCATCGTCAAGTCGAGCATCAGCACTTCAAGCGTGAACAACAAGCCTGCAAACGGTGCCTTAAAGATGCCGGCTATGGCACCTGAAGCCCCGCAACCTATAAGCACCATCAACGTTTTCTGGTCAACATGGAATATGCTTCCCAAGGTAGAGCCGATGGCAGAGCCGGTGAGCACAGCCGGAGATTCGGCACCTACCGACCCACCGAAGCCTATTGTTATGGAGCTGCCTATTATACTTGACCAGCAATTGTGTTTCTTGATGTGGCCTTGGCGGCGTGATATTGCAAACAGAATCTTGGTGACACCGTGACCTATGTCATCGCGCACCACATACTTGATAAACAATGCCGTCAAGTAGATGCCTATGACAGGATAGACCAGGTAGAGCCAGTTCATATGCTCCACATCGAAGCTGTTTGTCAGCACATGCCTGATACCGTCAATCAGGCTCTTGAGCAGTTGGGATGCGATGGCTGTGAGTACACCCACCAGAAAGGCCAGGAATATGAGTACCTGGCGCTGGCTGAAATGTGCTTCCAGCCAGTTCACAAAATGCGTCGAGTGTGCACTGCTCTTCCTATTTCCTATTGTTTCGGACAAATCCGTTTGACTATTTTGTTTGACTAATGCTCCTCAGAGTGTCAGGCACGGATGATTTTGACTTCGCCATGGGCACCCAGCTTGATGATTGTCGAAGGCTTTGCCTTTGAACGGTCGCTCTGCCGGTACTTCACTATGTAGTCTACGGCCTGTTTTATCTCGTCACTTATGTCATCGAAGCACTGCGGTGCCGGTTCACCACTGATGTTTGCCGAGGTCGAGACCACGGCTTTTCTGAAGCGAAAGCAGAGTTCCTTGCTGAAGGCTTCGCCGGTGATGCGTATTCCCACACTGCCATCCTCGGCCAAAAGGTTGGGAGCCAGATTGCGGCCTCCGTCAAAGATGATGGTCGTAGGTTTTGTGCTATAGTCTATGACATCCCAGGCCACAGGTGGTATTTCGCGTACATAGAACTCCAGTTTCGGCTCAGAATCGACCAAGGTGATCAAGGCTTTCGAATCCACACGCCGCTTTATTTCATATACTTTCTTTACGGCCTCGGCATTGGTTGCGTCACACCCTATGCCCCAAATCGTGTCTGTGGGATAGAGAATCACGCCGCCGGCATTCATCACCTCGACGGCCTGCCTGATATCGTCACGGAAGATGCTTGTATCCACACGTTTCCCTTGGGCAGGCTTTCTGCTGTCTTCGTTATTGGGTTTCTTCTTTTCCTGCATGTTGTCTGGTGATATCAGGGGTTCTAATATTCGTTGGTGAAGTGGAATCTTATGTCTTTAAAGTCCTGCTGTGCCATGGAAAGCACATAGCCACTGTCGGCAAGGAAGACATCGCGCCCGTCACGGTCAACTGCCATGTACTGGTATTTGCGTTTCTTGAACTGCTCAAGTTCGTCTTGGTTGTCGCTTTCCACCCAGCAAGCCTTGTAAAGGCTGACGGGCTCCCACCGGCACTTGGCATTGTATTCGTTCTCCAAACGATATTGTATTACCTCGAACTGCAGCTGCCCGACCGTACCGATGATGCGTCGGTTATTGAAGGTATTGACGAACATCTGTGCCACGCCTTCGTCCATGAGTTGCTCGATGCCTTTCTGAAATTGCTTGCTTCGCATGGGATCGGCATTCTCGATATACTTGAACAGCTCGGGCGAAAAGCTCGGCAATCCTCTGAAATGCAGGTTCTCACCTTCTGTGAGTGTGTCGCCTATCTTGAATATCTGGTTGTCGGGAAGGCCGACTATGTCGCCTGCCCATGCTTCATCAATGGTGCTTTTGCGTTGGGCCATAAACTGCGTCGGCGAAGAAAAGCGCATTGTCTTTCCCTGACGCACATGCAGATATGGCTTGTTTCTCTCGAAGCGTCCGCTACATACCTTGCAAAAGGCTATGCAACTGCGATGATTGGGGTCAATGTTTGCTGTTATCTTGAATATGAATCCAGTGAACTTTTCCTCGTGAGGATCCACTACACGCTCTATAGCCCGTGTGGGACGGGGCGACGGAGCTATCTCTACGAAGCAGTCGAGAAGTTCCTTCACTCCGAAGTTGTTCAAAGCCGAACCAAAGAACACCGGGGCCACATCTGCCGTCAGATAGGTGGCCACATCGAACGGAGGATATACGCCGTCTATGAGTTCCAGGTCGTCGCGCAGCTTTTGTGCATCCTTTTGTCCCACATGCTGTTCCAAGTCGGCCGAGTGAATGTCCACTTCGACCTTTTCGGTCACATGCTGTTTGTCGGGAGCATACAGGTTCAGATTGTGCTCATATATATTGTATACTCCTTTGAACTTTGCCCCCTGGTTGATGGGCCAGCTGAGCGGACGCACCGAGATGTGCAGTTCTTTCTCCAGTTCGTCGAGCAAGTCAAAGGGATCCCTTCCCTCGCGGTCCATCTTGTTGATGAAGATGATTACGGGTGTCTTGCGCATGCGGCACACTTCCATGAGCTTGCGGGTCTGGGCTTCCACGCCTTTGGCACCGTCGACCACGATAATGACGCTGTCGACTGCCGTCAATGTTCTGAACGTATCTTCGGCAAAGTCCTGGTGACCCGGAGTGTCGAGTATGTTTACCTTGTAGTCGCGATAATCAAATTCCATCACCGAAGTTGTGACGGATATACCGCGCTGTTTCTCGATTTCCATCCAGTCGCTTGTGGCAGTCTTGCGTATCTTGTTGCTTTTCACGGCTCCCGCCACCTGTATTTGTCCGCCGAAGAGCAGCAGCTTTTCGGTCAGCGTTGTCTTACCTGCGTCGGGATGAGATATAATGGCAAAGGTTCTTCTTCTCTCTATTTCGTCCATGTCAGTCGTTGTGTGAGGCCAGACGTGCGATACAGTCGCGGAGGCTGTCTTCCCAATAGGGTATTTCCATTTGGCAGGCCTGCTTTATTTTTGTCTTGTCGAGCACAGAAAAGTGCGGACGCTTGGCCGGTGTGGGATATTGGTCTGTGGTCAAGGGCAAGACATGGCACGATGTGATTCCTGCTATGCGGTGTATGGCTTTGGCAAAGTCATACCATGATATTACGCCTTCATTGCTGTAATGGTATATGCCTGCGGGTATGGCTTTGTCAATGGCTGTGAATATGGCTGCGGCCAAGTCGGCCGCATAGGTCGGCGTACCTATCTGGTCGGCCACTACACCAAGGCTGTCTTTCTCCCGCCCAAGGCGCATCATGGTCTTTACAAAGTTGTTGCCATAGGGTGAGTAGAGCCAGGCCGTGCGCAGTATGATGGTGCGCCGGCAAGCCTCGATGGCACGGTTCTCGCCTATCCATTTTGTTCTGCCGTAGACCGACACCGGACTGACTGGCATGTCTTCGCGATAGGGTTCATGTGCCGTTCCGTCGAATACGTAGTCGGTGGAAATGTGTATCATCATGCCGTTGTTGCGGGCCACGGCGCGTGCCAGTATGCCCGGTGCACAGGCATTCAGGCGCATGGCGGCAGTGTCATCGCTTTCGGCCTTGTCTACAGCTGTATAGGCAGCGCAATTGATGATGCAGTCTATGTTGTTGCTGCTGACAAATGCGTTTACGGCATCTGCGTTGCATACATCCAGGTCATCTACATCGGTGAAGTGGTAATGGTGCATGCTGTACTTCGGCGACAGATTGCGGACTTCGTGCCCCAACTGTCCGTTGCATCCGGTCACAAGTATATTCATTCTCCTAAAACTCTAATGGTTCTTCTTTATCTTTCCGGTAATAGTCGGCCAATGTGCCGAGAAAGGTGGTTACAGTCTTTACGGCCTGTTCTGTTTCGTTGCTCACGTTTTTTTTCTGCAGCCGCAGCAGCATGATGCCATAGAGGAAGTTGAAACAGGTTACAAGCTCATGTTCATCCTTGCTGCCGTTTTTGTGGCGCAGGCCGACTATGACCGGCAATACGGCGGCATAGGCGGCATGGTAGTAGGGAAAATGCGACGAAGCCATCAGGCGTGCGTGGAGCTCTTCCAGCTCAATGAGCACGTTTTGGCATAGTTGCAGATGCCCCGTTTGGGTCACTCCTTCGCGGTGCATCATGTCTATCAGACCTGCATACCATTCTTCCTGCTGCTTCTGCTGTTCGGGCGTCAGTCCCGAAAAGTGCGACAGATAGCCTTCGCGCAAGCGATCGAAGTCCAGGCCGAAAGCCCGGATCATGTCTTCGACCTGCCACATATAGAGCAGGTATTCCGCAATGTTGTGTTTTCTCAAATGCCCGGCTACTATCATATTAATATATGGAATGGAGGCCCAACAGCGTGAACACGAAGCCGAACAAGGAGGCCAGCACAACCAGCCCTCCGATGGTCATCGTCATGATGCGTATATATTTTTCATTGAAGTGCGTGCGCACTTTGTTGACAACATAGGAGAGCCCCATCCACCATGCCATGGCTCCCAGAAACATGGCCGTATAGCCTATCACCTGCTCTGCGGGATGATTGGGCACCACAAAGGCGAAACGTGCAAACAGGGCTATGAAGAGCAGCACGATGAGGGGGTTGGAGAGGGTCACGAGAAATGCCGTAATGAAGTTGTGGAGCAGCGTGCCCTTGTCTTTCGGCGAGGCCGACACGCGGGTCTGAGGCTTGCAGCGGAACATGTAGAGCCCGAAGATGAAGAGCATGGCACTGCCTGCAAGCTGCATCTTGAACATGTTGGCTGCATTGCTGATGAAGTCCATCACGAACGACATGCCCAGGCCTGTCACCAAAGCATACAGCAGATCGCTGATTGCAGCCCCAAGACCGGTCACCAGGCCATAAAGCAGACCTTTGCGCAAGGTGCGCTGTATGCAAAGGATACCTACGGGGCCTGTCGGCGCAGAGGCTACCACACCGACAAACAGACCCTTTAGGACCAGTTCCATCGTACTTATAGGTTCTATGCCAAACATACGGGTGCAAAATTCGCACTTTTTTACGAGACAAAGAAAAAGAATAGCATTTTTCTGAAACAAAAAAGGCCGGAGCCATGGTTTTCACAAGATATTTCATAACTTTGTAGGCACGATATTTATTCATACAATCAAATATACTTTTATGGACAACATTGAAAAACCCTATGTAATAGGACTCGATTTAGGAGGTACCAACTCAGTATTCGGAATCGTCGATGCGCGTGGCGAAATCAAAGGATCCACGGCCATCAAGACACAGGCCTACCCGGATGTCAACGACTATGTCCAGGCAGGCGTGGATGCCATGCAGCCCATCATAGACATCGTCGGCGGTATTGACAAGATAAAAGGTATGGGCATCGGAGCCCCCAACGGCAACTTTTATTCGGGAGCCATCGAGAATGCCGCCAACCTGCTCTGGAAGGGCATTGTGCCGCTGGCCAAGATGTTCGAGGAGAAACTCGGCGTACCTGTGGCTCTGACCAACGATGCCAATGCCGCAGCCATCGGTGAAATGACCTACGGAGTTGCACGCGGCATGAAAGACTTCATCATGATTACGCTGGGCACGGGTGTAGGCAGCGGCATCGTCATCAACGGTCAGCTGGTCTACGGAAGCGACGGATTTGCAGGTGAATTAGGGCATGTTACGATGGACCGTAATCCTAACAGCAGGCTTTGCGGCTGCGGAAAACACGGTTGCCTTGAGACATTTTGCTCGGCCACGGGTGTAGCCCGCACAGCACGAGAGATGCTGGAAAAGACCGACAGACCCAGCTTACTGCGCGAAATACCCCTGAAGGACATCACATCGCTCGACGTGTCGGTCGCAGCCGAGAAAGGCGATGAAATGGCCAAGGAAATCTACAACTTCACCGGCAAAATACTGGGAGAAGCCTGTGCAGACTTTGCAGCTTTCAGCAGCCCCGAGGCATTTGTGTTCTTCGGAGGCCTGACAAAGGCAGGCGACCTGCTGATGAAACCGTTGCAAGAGTCCTATAATGCCAACGTGCTGCCCTCTTTCCGCGGGCATGCCAAGCTGTTGATATCGGGACTGAAAGGCTCTGAGGCCGCAGTTCTCGGTGCCAGTGCACTCGGTTGGGAAATTTAATCATCTCATTTTGATATGCCATGTCCCCTGCCTGTGAAGGCGGGGGATTTTTTTGTGCGGTGTGGCGTCTCCGGGTGCCGCAAAAGGCAGATCTGCATGCCCGACATGGCGCAACCAAGCTGCAGGCAAGCCGCTTAGGGCATGGCAACAAGCATCATCGGCTCACAGAACAAGCATCATCGGCTCACAAAACCGGGGATGAATCACATCGTGCTTCGGCCGAAACGCATGCGTGCTTCGGACGGAGTGCATGCGTGCTTCGGCCGAGATACGTGTGTGCTTCGGCCGAAGCAGGTGGAAGACATGGCTGATTTGACAATGAGATATGGCCGGGGCATGCAGAAAGAGCCGCACTTTGCAGATGCACGTGCGGCTCTTCGTCATGACGGCCCGGCGACAACGAAAAGCGACCTTCGGGGCTTCTGCCCTTCAGGTCGCGCTATTGTCCAATTAAATGTGTCGGTCGGCTTATTTCAATCCCAGCTTGGCTTTGATGTCGGCCGTTACATCCTTGCTCAGCGTTGCGCTGATATAGGGTATGCCGGCTGTGACATCCATGATGTAGACATATCCGCCTGCATCGCCTACGGCCTTGGCAGCTGCCTTTACCTTGTCGGCAATGATCTGCATCTTTTCGCCCGAGGTTTTCTGCAGGTTTGCCTGGTTGTCCTGGAAGGTGGTCTGGATGCGGTTTGACAGGTCGTTGAGTTCCTGCTCGCGACGTGTACGGATGTTTTCTGGCAATGAGTCGCGCTCGGTGTCATAGGCCGTGGCCTTGCGCTTGAGTTCTTCCTGCATGGTCTTGAGGTCTGCTTCATACTGGCTTTGCAGTTTCTGCAGTTCGGCCTGCGAATTCTTGTAGTCGGGCATCTGCTGTATGATGTCAGCAGAGTTGAAATGACCGAATTTTTGAGCGAAAAGGCTCAGGGGCAACATTAGGAGTGCCAATAAAAGGGATTTCTTCATTTTCTATTTTTAGTCTTTGTTCTTACGCATAAATTGCTTGGATGCTGCAAATATAGGCATTTTATTTAGAATAGCCTAACTTCGCAAGCACTTCGTTGGATATATCGGCCGTTGGGGATGCAAACACGATGCCGTTGTCTGAGGCACGGTCGAGCACGAGGGAGAGGCCGCGCTGCTCGGCTATTCCTTTCACTGCCAGGTAGATTTCGTCCTGTATGGGCCCTATGAGGCTCTCGCGTTTCTTGTAGAGCTCGCCTTCGGGGGCAAAATATTTTTTCTTCAGGTCGCTGGCTTCTTTTTCTTTGTCGAGTATGGCCTGTTCGCGCTGTTTCTTTTGTTCTGCCGAGAGAAACACGAGCTCGTTCTGATAGTTCTTGTACAACGACTGTGCCTGGTTATTGAGGGCTTCGACCTCGGCCTGCCACTTTTTGCTGACCTGGTTGAGTTGTTCGTTGGCACGCTCATAGGCCGGAATGTTCTTCAGGATATATTCCATGTCTACCAATGCGAATTTCTGTGCAGCTGCAGTCAGCGACATTGCTACCGCAAGAAGCATAAACAATACCATTCTTTTCATGATGCTACAGTATTAAATATGTGTTGTCGTTAGAATTCCTGTCCTATGATGAAGTGGAACTGTCCGCCGCCTTTCTGGCCGAACACCTTGTCGAAGCCATAGGCCCAATCGATACCCATCATGCCTATCATGGGCAGCAGGATGCGCACTCCGGCACCGGCCGAGCGCTTCATGTCGAAGGGGTTGAACTTTTTGCAGGAGGTCCATGCGTTGCCTCCCTCGACAAAGCCGAGTGCATATATGCTTGTGGTGCCCAGCATGAGGGGATAGCGCAGCTCCATCGTCATGCGGCTGTAGGCATAACCCTCTGAGCCGTATGGAGTTAGTGCACCGTTTTCGTAGCCGCGAAGTCCGATGGTCTCGGTGGCATAGCCTGTTGAGTAGCCCGACATGCCGTCGCCTCCCATGTAGTAGGTCTCGAAGGGAGACTTCTTATGCGGGTTGTAATAGCCCAGCAATCCGAATTCCGTGCGGGTCATGAGCACCGGACATTTGGTGGCATTCGAGAGGGCCGTATAGTTTTTAAAGGAGAATTTCCACTTGTGATATTCCACCCAGCGGAACTTTTCCTGCATTTCGCGCTGATAGGATGCGCTGCGCGCATTGTTGGCCAGGGCAGCATAGTTCTTGCCGTCCCACGCGGAGTAAGGCGGGGTGACACTGACCGAAAACGACATGTCGGAACCCCGGCGGGGGAAGAATTGCTGATCGGACGAGTAACGGTTAATGGAGAACGTGAGGTTCAAGTTATTGCAGTCACCGTCGGTCATGATGAAATACTGCCAGGACTTGAGCATGTAGCGCTGGTATGTCAGTGAGACGGAGAACGTGAAATAGTCATCGGGCCAACGCAGACGCTTGCCCCATCCCACCGTTGCGCCCAACACCTTTACATACTTGTCGGGATCGTAATAGTTGGCATAGTTGTAATAGCCGTTGGATGTGCCCATACCATACATGTAGTTCATGTAGTTCTGGTAATAGTTGTTGTTGTAGTAACGGCTGTTTACGTCGGTCTGCTTGGAATAGAACACGGAGGCCGAGAACTGATTGGGGCGGCGTCGGCCGAACCATGGGTCAAGAAAGGAGATGTTGTATTGCTGATAGTAGGTACCGTTGGTCTGGGCCGAAACTTCGAGTGTCTGGCCCAGTCCCTGCGGAAAGAGATTACGGCTCTGCCCTTCCTTCTTGAACCAGTTCTGAATGGCAAAGTTGGTAAACTTAACTCCCACACGTCCTGTGATGCCGGCCGGCCCCCAGCCACCTGAAATCTCAAACTGGTCGGCACTCTTTGATACGAGCTTGTAGGTGAGGTCCACGGTGCCGTCTTCCTGATTGGGCTTGGGCTCGGGCTCCACCTTCTCGGGTTCGAAAAGGCCCATCGACATAATGTCGCGTGCAGAACGCATGATGGCTTCGCGATTGAACAGGTCTCCGGGCTTGGTTTTCAGCTCACGCCGCACCACTTCGTCAAACACGCGGTCGTTGCCTG
This sequence comes from Prevotellaceae bacterium UBA6417, assembly GCA_002439755.1. Classification (GTDB taxonomy): domain Bacteria; phylum Bacteroidota; class Bacteroidia; order Bacteroidales; family Bacteroidaceae; genus UBA6382. The sequence goes on from DJPH01000056.1 coordinate 80,941, forward strand.
CTATATTGACATGGTTGAGATGGGCCTGGTTGTTCTCGATGATGCGCACTTCCAAATCGATGGAGTCGCCCACCACGTTGGTCTCGACCGGCGTGACACGGCTGAACACATAGCCATGGTTGTAGTATTGGTTGGCAATGGCATCATCGTCGGTCTGCAGACGTTCGGTGAGCAGTTTCTGGTTATACACATCGCCCCGTTTGAGTTGCAGGGTGCGGTTGAGGTCATCGTGGTTGTAGACTGTGTTGCCCACCCACGAAACGTTGCGGAGATAGTACTTGTCACCCCTGTCCAGGTCGATGTGGACATCCACATGCTTCTCGTCATATTGCGTCACACTGTCGCGCACGATATAAGCATCGCGATAGCCCCACTCATTGAGCTTGTCGATGATTTTGTCCTTGTCTTCAACGTATTTCTCGTCGATAAACTTCTTCGATTTGAACAGATTGCGGAAGCGTCTCACCTCACGTGTCTTCGACATTGCGCCTTTCAGGGCCTTGGCACTCTTCTTGTCTATGCCGGTGAAATATATGCGATGCACCTTGATTTTCTCGTTTTTGTCGACATTGAGGTCAAGGATCACATGGTTTTTGGCCGCAGGGTCGTCGTGCTGAAGTATCTCTATCTTGGCATTTTTGTAGCCTTTCTCTTCAAAATACGCGCGGATGATGATTTTCGCACGGTCGATGATGTTGGTCGAAATCTGGTTGCCCTCCTTCAGTCCCATCCTTTTTTCGAGGTCCTCGCGTTCGGTCTTTTTCAATCCGTTGTAGTTGATTTTCGACAGACGCGGGCGGGCAGCCAACTGGATATGCAGGAAAATCTTGTTGCCCACAATGCTATCGGCCGAAATGCTTACGTCGGAAAACAGCCCCTGGGCCCAATAGCGCTTGATGGCTTCTGTCACGGCATTGTCGGCGTGAGGTATAGTGACTGTCTGCCCCACTTTCAGGCCTGAGATGTTCATTAATATAGAGGGGTCATACTCGGTTACGCCACCTATGGTGATGCCACCTATGACATAGGTGGTAGGAGATGCCGAGTAATTGATCTCGGGTTTCACTCTCACGAAGTCTTGTGCTAAGGACACGCAGCATGCACACAATAGGCATGACAACATGAAAAGACGGACTTTATAGGTCATTGCATTCAGATGTTTACTCATTGTTGTTCTGGATTTGTTCGCTGGTCATGCCATAGCGACGTTCGCGGTTCTGGAAGTCTGCGATGGCCTTGCACAGGGACTCACCGTCGAAATCGGGCCAATACTGGTCAGTGAAATACAGTTCGGAATAGGCACACTGCCACAGCAGATAGTTGCTCAAGCGTATTTCGCCGCCCGTACGTATAAGCAAATCGGGGTCGGGCATAAAGGATGTCTCCAACGATTGCGATACACAGGCCTCATCAATGTCACTGCACGAGAGGGTGCCGTCAGCCACTTCGGCGGCTATCTTGCGTACAGCACGCGTTATCTCCCATCGCGAAGAATAGCTCATGGCTATAGTCATCGTCATGGCCGAATTGCCCGACGTGTGCTCTACAGTCTGCCGAATGCGCTCATTGACTGCCGCAGGAAGACGCGAAGCATCTCCTATCATGCGGAAGCGAACATTGTTCTTCATAAAGATGGCTTCCTCTAAGGAATCGAGCACAAGCCCCATCAATGCACTGATTTCTGATACAGGACGGTTCCAGTTTTCCGTAGAGAAAGTATATAAGGTAAGGTACTTCACACCCAAAGCTACGCATTCTTCCGTAACCTTTTTCACCGCTTCGACACCTTCCTGGTGGCCGCGGTTGCGATGAAAACCACGTTGTTGCGCCCAACGACCATTGCCATCCATGATGATGGCCACATGGCGGGGAATGCGCGATAAGTCAAGCTGCTCTCTATAGCTCATGCTTCTTTTATTTTATATCCTTGTTACATGTGGGACATATCGGTGAAAAATTATAGGTCAACGTCAGCATGGTCATCTGATAGCTGTCCTTGTTCTTGAGGCCTTCTCCCCTGATTCCTATGGGATCTTGCAAGCCATCTATCTTGTCAGACATGCTGAAATGTATCGTCCAATCCAATGCCAGGTTCCATCGTTTTCCTAAACGGTACTTGATGCCCGCACCTATCGGGATGTTGGCAGTGACCGACTTTGACATTCCTATATAGGTAAGGCCGAGCCCCAGCTGCAGGAAAGGCGTGAGACGCTTGCGGCCTGAATAGTCCTGATAATAGCCGTATGGCCAGAAATTGAGTTCATAAAAACACGACAAATCCACCACACTGCTTGAAAAGCCATAGTCAAGAGGCGTTTCACTGACTCCGGGGCGAAGCGGGTCTGTGGGATAATAGTCGATGGATACATCCGATGCTCCCTTCACCTTGCCATAGGTAAGACTGGCCTTCATCACATTATGCGGGTCAAACAAATAACGCCACACAGCACCGACGGCAGGACCTGCATTGGCATAAAAACGGGTATTGACATCGCCAAGATAAAAGCTCGTGCCAAGACCTCCGCCTATCTCCATCCGGTAATCTGCATCGTCCTGCGCATACACAGCTTGATGCCCGAGCACTATGCCCAACCAGAATATGAGATATGCCTGTGCCCTCATCCTAGTTCAATAGCAGACTGAGGTTTCAACACTATCAACTTGTTTAAACGGCCGCGCCACACCTCGCCTGAACCTCCGCAAACCAGCCAGACAAAATTGTTGGCATCAACGGCACAAGCCACACTTTCGGCAGGCACGCCCCGCGGATGCACGTAGGCATTGGCCGCAGGAATCCAGTTGCGACCCGCGTCAGACGACACGTAGAACGCACTCAGCGTATCATTCAAACAACCGAGATACAAGGCACGGTCATCATAAGTGAACATCACGGGCGACTTCAACTCGGGCAACGGATACTTGATTTCTTCGGTAGAAGGATAGTAGCTCCACACATCATTGGTCTGGGATGTGCGGTCGGAAGTCTTTTTCCACAATGACAAATTGCCTGAAGATGTCATTCCTGCCCACAACAGATTGTCAAACGAACTGTTGAAATCCATGCCCAGAACCGTAAACGACATGCCGGCTACAGGCAGTTTATCGTAAGCGTCATCCAGCCGTTCCTTGGCCCAAACAATGCCGCTTTTTGATTGATATACGCCATCGGCACACAAAACAAATAGGAATGCCGAAGAAGCACCGACTATGGACCTGACGGCCGGAAGTGCCTCAACATTGACGCTCTCCCAAAACAGGCCATCATCTGATGCCACAAGGCAGGAGTCCTTAACCCCCCAGAACTTGCCGCCGAACAGCTTCACATCTGAAGTGTTGTCGGGAACATCGCCCGTCAAATCACTCTTGGCCCATTGCACAATCGAATCGGTTGAAGCCGTAAACAGCAAGGACTTGCCATCCTGAATTCCAAACAGATGCAACGTTCCATCCTTAATCAGCATATTCGTTCCGGCAAGAGAAGCCAGTTCGGATTCGGCACCCAGCCTGCTCCATACAAAAAGATTCGGGTCAGTCTTGCGCACATTCACACGAACGGTATAAGTCTTCTTGGCCTTACCCGAATATGAATAGCAGGTAAACAACCGCGGAGAAGAAAAATCAATCGAGTCAGTACTGCTATACAAGGTGTCGCTTCCGGCCTCAGTGCGATAGGCAACAGAACCGTCGGAAGTAAACGTAGAAAACACTACAGACTTGACATCCGTGCCCAAAGGAAGCGAATCGGCATTATAGATCTCTTTTGACAATTGGTCGATATACATAGGATACAGTCCGCCATAAACCGTAGTAAGATAAGTGGTATCCTTGCCTTCGCTCTTCTTGGTGGTAACAACTCGCTTCAGCGTTCCAAGCGTTACATTTGTTATGGCACAGTCGTTTGTAACCTTCACGTCAGACGTCTGAGAATCACCCACACAAGAGCAGAATGAAATAACACTGACAATCATTAAGGCCACAGCATATCGCTTCGCTACAATCATATACTTTCACTACAATTACTTAGTCTGCAAAAATACAGAGTTTTCGCCTATCACACACGTAATAAATGTAAAAAAGAAGTACAGCCCCTCATAGCAGGCGAAAAGACCGAAGTCCTTTCCCAGGCATGTGGCCACCCAACACTCTTGGCATTTACAATGTGACAACCTTTTCAGGAGGGAATCCCTAAGAGTGTCTATTGATTCAGTTTATCTATAGAAAAACCGTCTATTAAAATCAGGGAAAGACAATGTACTATCTGGGAGCTTCTCACATACTATGCGGAAAGCTCCGGGATAGTACATGAGGGCTTCTCATATAGTACATATGAATCTTTCAGATAGTATGTGGCGAGTCCCTATATCGTATAGCGCAAGCACCGATGTCCGATATACGGCGTTGCAAGTTACGGATAAAACAGTTATCACCCCTATGATGACTCCAAAGCCTTCCTAACCCGTTTTATCAGCGTCTTGCAGATTAACACATGAAACGGCTTTATTAAGGCAAAATAGACTCTGCCCATACTGTTGTGTAGGCAGACTTTTGTGCTGACCGATATGCGTTGATTGCCATCCCCGATGCTTTCTGTCATCAGCGTAACCTTAAAATCAAGATGCTTGTCGTTCTTAGTTAAGGTCGCCCTGTTTTCAGATTCATATTTAATTAAATCATATAAGCTCTTCTCGCCTTTCAGCCCTAAAGGCTTCACTATAGCATTGCGAAACTTTATCAAGGCAACAACCCACTGCGGTGCGCAGAATAATCTGTATGCAAGCTCCTTTGCACTTATAGGTTGTGCAACATGAGCTATCCCACTGAATTGATCAGTATAATCAAAATACTCGTTTTGTTCCATCACATTTCTTTGTTTCTTATGTCACTTGGATGAAGTTGCCCATCCTTCCTTTGGCAAAATTACAAAAATGCCACGACAATCCACCTTGCAATAAGTAATAAGTAAGTAAGTGCATAAACATCCATTGCAAAAACAAAAAACGTTTATGATGTGTTGTGAATTGCTTTCAAATTACTATCTTTGTAAGTGCATAAACACCACAATCATCATCTATTACTGGTCAGATATCGTTGTGAATTGCTTTCAAAT
>DJPH01000056.1:86060-86521 GCA_002439755.1 Prevotellaceae bacterium UBA6417
TATCTTTGTAAGTGCATAAACACCGCGCTTTTTAGTGAAGATTAAGCGCAACCGGTTGTGAATTGCTTTCAAATTATTATCTTTGTAAGTGCATAAACACCCTTGGGATGATTCAAGCTCCGGCCGTCGTAGTTGTGAATTGCTTTCAAATTATTATCTTTGTAAGTGCATAAACACCAGCAGGCAGAAAAAGAAGTTGACGCGGCACGTTGTGAATTGCTTTCAAATTATTATCTTTGTAAGTGCATAAACACCTGTCTCTTAGAAAGTTCTTCCATTCTTTTAGTTGTGAATTGCTTTCAAATTATTATCTTTGTAAGTGCATAAACACCTGTAACCGCGCCCAATTTTCTTTACAACTGTGTTGTGAATTGCTTTCAAATTATTATCTTTGTAAGTGCATAAACACCGAGTTTCGTTCCTGCCTGTTTGTTAAGATCGTTGTGAATTGCTTTCAAATT
>DJPH01000056.1:86624-93224 GCA_002439755.1 Prevotellaceae bacterium UBA6417
TTGTAAGTGCATAAACACCGCGCGTGAAAAACAGACAGATAAACTGCTAGTTGTGAATTGCTTTCAAATTATTATCTTTGTAAGTGCATAAACACCGATTGTATTGCAAAGTTAAATTTTATTTTTGTTGTGAATTGCTTTCAAATTATTATCTTTGTAAGTGCATAAACACCTGAATCCATACATGATTCTCGTTTACAGCAAATTACAAGCAACTTTAGAATCAGAAAAAGATGTTACACATTAAGGCCGCATCAATATCAGATGCGGCTTTTTCATTTTGTAATCATTCCTATCGCTTGAAATAACGAATCCCATTTTGCAATTTAATGTTATCATTTTGGACGTTTTTCTTTGCCGGCAAGTAATTGTTATTGGTCCTTCAGTATTAAAACAGCTCTAATTGGATGCCCGGCAAATTGGGCATCTTTGCCTTTTTCCCATGGAAAAGCTCAATGGCCCCAAACTGCTTGTCAGTAATACACAAAATGCCGACTTTCCCATATTCGGGCAAAAAAGATTTTACACGTTTGATATGAACAGTGGCATTTTCGCTACTGGCACAATGACGGACATAGATGGAAAACTGAAACATGGAAAAGCCGTCGCCTTGCAACAGCTTTCTAAAATTGGCGGCTTCTTTGCGATCCTTTTTCGTTTCAGTAGGCAAGTCAAAAAACACCAATATCCACATAACCCTGTATTCGCTGAGCCGTGACAATTCTATCATCAGAACACTATTTCGGGATAAGTGATTCTGCGTATTTCTCCGGCAAAGCACTTATACAGCGAAGCCGTTGTAATACCGGCGGCTATCATGAGTGGACTGCGTTGCCCCGAAATGAAGACATCAATAACGGGTATGGTCAGAAGCCGCCCTTTCAATTGCTTGGTCAGTTCATCATAATCGTTTGTTTCAGAAATGATATCAACAACCAGTTCGTCTACGTATGGGCGGTATGGTTCCATTATGTCATCGGCCAGACAATAGGCATTATAACGGTTATGATGGTGTATGCCCAATGTGGGTAGCATGCCACTGGCAACCAGGGAACGTGCAACTACGGCTCGCAAAATAGCATAACCGTAGTTGAGCAGGCTGTTTGGAGCAAATCCTTCCCGGTCGCGTATAAAACCGGGATGCTTTCGGAACAGGTGCTTCCAATAGTAGGCTGCCGCGCGGGCTTCAAGGTTGTCGGGATCACCACTGCGCACATCATCGGCCCATGCCTCCATACACCCAATGTCGTCATATCCGCAACGTTGCAATACGCGTGCCTGATTGCGGATTTTTTGGCGTACGGTTTGCTGCCACAGCTGTTTTTTGAGTGGTAAAGAGGCATCCAGCTGCGTACGGAAACGTTCGTTTTGAGTGGTATTACCGCACAGCGGCAACAACAGACCTACCGGCAGGCTGTGATTGTCGCAGGTAATCAAGGCACAGTTATTGGCCAACAGGGCTTCCATTAATCCGTGGGTTAAGGTGATTTGACGATGATCCAGCACAACAACGCCGATGTCCTCGACCGGCCGTGTCACCTCCAATCGCCTTTTATCCTGTTCAGTGAACGTGTCATTGCGTTCTACTTCGGGCAGGCGAATAACCATTTGCCCGTTCTTCAAGGACAAATATACCGGATTGCTAAAGCACAAGGTCTTCTTTATCATCACTTAACCCATCTTGATGATATTGCCCAAACGGTCTACTTTCAGAGGTATGCAGATTTCCTTTATCATCTCTCCTGTAACAGCGCATTGCATTTTATTATGACTTCCGAATTCGACCTTATTGACAATCGGGCTTGCAACCGATTCTTTGACAAAATGGCTGTTGCTACGATCTGCAGACACCATTTTGTAGATTCGGTCTTTATCAAGAGAGGCCATATCAACGCCGTGTTCAAGCTCCGCCTTAGTGGGAACATAGACCAAGTCGTTGGGCGAAAGCACATATTTAGCATCCTTGCCACAGTCATTGGCAGGCACAGGGCTTAGCCCTTGTTTTAAACGATTCATTACAATGTTCATCGGGATAGTTGTGAAACTACGCTTACGAAGAATTTCACCCGTAGATTTATCAACAGTCTCATTTTCATAGATGGCGAAAAACAAGTTCGTACCTTTGGCCGCTTCTACAAACTTTTTAGCTTTCTGCCCCTTTTCACCGATGGCATACTTGTCGGCCTTTTCATAGATTCTGACCTTGTAAACGGGCTGATGGAACCGGCCATTGTTTAATGCCCTGATGTTCTTATTCATCTCGTCCAACCCATCGGAAGAGAAAGCCAGTTCGGGGTTTCCACCCATGTTTTCCAAATGGCGAAGCATGATTTTCTGAATGCCGGTATCGGTAATGCTTTCTTCTATCTTCTTTTTGTTGAAACTACTGTCAATCGGCTTGCGAGTAGCAAAGTAGCGGTCATTGGTTGTCTTGGTGAAATAGCGGACTTTTATTTTCTTAAAATCGACATCCTGCCAGACATCTTTTTCTGATTCAAAATATTTCATCATCTGCTTCACATCATATCCCGAGGCCTGCAAGCTAAGAACCTTTTTCCTCAAATCCCTGTTCACAATAGCATAATCAGGCTTCAAAGCCTCCTTGAAAGAGACTTCCTTGGTGCGTTGCAGGTTTACTTCTCCATAAACAGTGTCTTTGTGCATCGGTTTGCGTATGGCCCAATTGTCTCCTTTTGTTTGCTTTTGCAGCTTTTTCTTGCCCTCTTCAAAATGCAGGGTTCTGTTTGAGCTCTTATTGATGATGCGCAGATTTTGCTTAAAGCTGACAACGATGTCTTGCAACGTTTCCTTTACGTCTTGCGTAAAAGTTTCCCATGGCTTCCTGATAATCCATTTATAGTTGCCTTTATCATCTGTATAGTTTTTGTTGCACAGTTTGTTGCGTAAATCCATCCGCCCGGCTTCAGATTCTTTCGCGGCAGAAGAATTATTCAGGTAATTTACAACGTTACGCGAAGCGCATGCAATGACAATGGCATCCATGGCATGATGACGATGGTCTATACGCTTTTTACTGAAACCACGTTGGTATTCAAACGGCATATCGGGAATGATATTGCCTGAAGTATTAATGGCCGTATAGCTGTTGGTCTTGTCGATTTCATTCATTCTGATGAAACGTGGCAATATGATACCATTCCACACATCGTTGATTCCCCAATCTTTTTTCAGCCGGTCGGTAATGCCTCCTGTACAAGAGATTACATTTTTGGAAGTGGCATCTTTTTCACCTTCTTCACGGACGATATTCGACAGCAAGGCTTTAACTAATTTGCTGATGTAACGGGAATCGTTCATCTGCCGTTCAATAAACTTTTCGGGAATATCGTCCATCAAAAGTTTTTCCTTTTTGACCCGGTTATAGGAATAATGCTCGTTTACGAATTTCTCGTAAGCTTCTACGGAAAGTATTTCAACGGTTTTCCCCATAGACAACTGTACTTTTTCGCCTTGATGCTTTTTAATGAACTCGTGGCCCAACAAGTTCGATTTTAATTTGTTTACTTCAGATTCACAGATAACCTTATTACTAAAAGAATCGTCGAAATAACGCGATTGCGGAATAATGTGCTCTATTTCATAAGCCGAGGTAAACAGTTTGCTTAGCGAAATCATTTCGCCCGTATATGGTGAACGGTATTTTTGGTCCAACCACAAGCGATAACGGTTCACTTCGGATGACGTAGGCCGTTTGGCATTATCTGTCTGGTTGAATTTTGCAAGAATTTCTGTGATGTCGTCAGGTACTTTCTCGCTGTTCAGGACGTTTTCTTCATAAATACGAAACAGCTCTTGTTGACCGGGAGAATGCGGACGCACCCCTTCGACCTTCATTTCGGGATTAATCAGTTCCATCAGCATGGCCTTTGCTCGCAAGTTTGCCTTTTCGTTTTCCAAAATGCTTTCTGTCATTTTCTTCCGCTTGTCGGCCGGATTTTTCATTTCGCGTCCCAGCTCAACGTGTATTTCATCGATATGACCGACCTGACGCCAAATATCACGCACGGTACGTAAGCACTCCAATACAACTTGTTCTACGATGGGATTTCTTAACGAGTGCTGACGAAAATCAGACAAGTACTTGTCTATGTCATCCGGAGACTCCCAACGTGAAACGTCGGTTGCTTCTGAATGACGGTTGTAAACAATATAACATGCCAGCCAAACAGGAAGCCCCTGAAATTGGGAGACATCGGATAGCCCCGCAACTCCTTCATATGCTTGTTCGCAAAGTTGTTCATCATATTCACCATTGATGAGTTTTTCTATACGTTCGAGGGTATTCTTATCGATTTTCTCTTCTGACCAAAACCGACCTCTGCGCATTAGCGGCAACAGTCTTGAAATAGCTTTAGCCGAATAACTTCCGTAGTCCTTTTTAAAGGCTGTTGCTTTTTCAAAAGCTGCTACGAAATCAGCAGAATCGATAGAATTTTTCTCGGCAAATTTTTCCAATGCCTTTTTATATTGTTCTTTGTCTTCTACAGAATACAGGATATGCCAAAGCGACAATTCACGCTCCTTGGTCAAGAATATTTCGGGCAAGTTGCAGTCTAATATGCGTTTTAAAATTTCTCCACGTGTTTCGTTGCAGGGATAAGTTTTGTCCTCTACATAATTCCAACGATAGTTCTTTTGTTCAGTTTTTGTCAGCTTGAAACCGGAATAATTCAAGAAATCTTTCTGTCTGATACTGGTACGATCATTAAGCCATGAAAAAAGGGCAGCATACGATTCCTGATCGGGCAACAGTCGGGTGGTGACATCCTGCTCGTATGTACCTTTACTGTAAATACGCAGATTTGACAAGAACTGCCACAAACGGAACTCCTGGTAAAGAGGATGCGACTTGGCTATGCATTTGTTATAAACAGTCTTTGTCTTGCCGGTTGTTTTGTCTACATAGCTGTGCCATTCATAAGGACAATTGCCAATAAGGGATTTCTTGCTTTTCAAAGGACGTTGGTAAAATATGATATCGTCAATGAAAAGACCCGTAAAACCTTTATTGGAAATAATATCCCTATGCATCCTGTTGTGCGGATAAAGCTCTTCCAGACATGCTTGCAACAGGGCGGCATCTTGCAATTCAGGCAGGAAACGACATTGCTTTTCCAATATTAGTTTCAATTCTGAACGATAGAATTTTCGTTCCACAACACGCACCAGTTTTCCTCTGATTTTCTGTGTCGGATTCTGCAAAAATGAATCATAGATGTATGTACCAACAGTTTTCCGTGACTTTTCAATGTCATTTTCAGTCTTCTTCTTTATCAGTGTCCAATCATTTTCGCTCGGTGAGCGGAAAGAACGTTTGACGTTTCCATCTTTGTCTGTTTTAGGCGTTCCGTCATTGTTCAATTCAGTCGTAATGATAAAGTCTCTTTCTTTTCCCACCCAATCAAGGGGAATATTACTTTTGCGGTTGTATATCATACCATTATCGAGATGAACGCGATACCAGGTATACTTTCCGGATTTTTCACCTGAATCTTCAACTCGTAACACCTTCAATGACATATATTCTTCCTGCTTGTTGGAGGCTTTTTCATCATCTTCTTCTCCGCGCAATTGGTAATAACCACGTTTTTGATTGAAATTGAGTAAGATCCAAGCTAATTCAAATTTATTAATAGGATATGAAAGGGCTTTCTTACGCAAGTAATAGACAGTCCAATCGTATGGTATTTTCTTACCGCTTTCCATCAATGAAGGATGTTGAGAGCGGAATTCGTGCAACATTTCGTTAAACGATGCATCAAACAAGAAACGACCTTCGTCAGTCCAAGCCAATTTCACTTTTTCACTGATGAATTTGCCATAACGAGTCAAATTCCGAGAATAATGTTCTGGCAAGAAACCCATTATATCCAACACACGATGCAGACGTTCACGTCTTAACAATGAACGTTCGTTCAATCTTCTGATTCCGCGCTGCTGTGTCCGTTCTGAAGCGCTGGACTTGGTAACACCCTTGTCAAAATCGCCCATTGTGGCTGCATCCATAGGTATGATACGGCTTCCGGCACACTTTATTCCACTATAACACATACCGTCATGACTGATTACAGCCCATCCGATACTATTTGTACCTAAATCTAATCCAAGAATATTTTTCATAACAGTTAATTCTATGGGGTTTTCGATTCAAATTTATGCAATCTTTTTCTATTCGGCCATTTTTTTGCTTGAATATTTTGCATATCGGAGAAAAAAATCCTACATTTGCATCAATAATTTGAAAGCAATTCACAATAAGGATTATTCCGTTGTGAAAACTCTTAGGTTCTAGTCTGTCGTCCTTTATCGGCAGACTTTTTTGTGTATTAAAAGGAGGTTTAGGCGCATAAGGCACCGTTTGGATGCTATACAGCAAGCCAATGACGAGATGGAAAATGCCAAACTTGAAGGCAAGGAGTATCTGCCATTCCGTTATGCGAACGGCGACACGCGAAAGGAGCTGCTTATGCGCTCACGTTATCTGCTTTTCAAGTCTGCAAACAATTGGACTCAAAGGCAGGCTGTACGTGCCGCCATACTATTCCATGAATATCCTGATATAAAAACCGCATACGGTTT
>DJPH01000001.1 GCA_002439755.1 Prevotellaceae bacterium UBA6417
GCACTTGTTGTTGGACTCTACAACTATTAAAATGAGTAATAATGACTTCTTTTTCATTGACATTTTGTTTTGTAGAATACACCTATCGTATCAAGAAAATCATAGGTTCTGATTTCCATCTCGCTTCTCTTTGCATCATTAATTGGACGACCGTTATAATATTCCATTACTTTTTATTGTTTTTGCAAATGAATAATTGGGTATGGTTTGCCATCGGCATCTGTATAATCTTTGCCTACTACTTTGAACCCCTTTCGTAGATAAAATTGATATGCCTCTGAGTTTTGTTCGTTTGCATCTATCTTACGGATTCGTTTCTCTGCCAAGGCATATTTGAGCAAAGTCGAACCATACCCCTTGCCTTTCTCAGACGGAAGTACAAACAGCATTTCTACCATATCGTCACTTAACCCCATGAATGCCACAATATTGGGTTGTCTGATAACATACAGCTCTACCGCATGGAAATAAGTGTCCATTATGCGTGAACGATAATGCATCAAGTCTTCTTCCGATAGAAAATGGTGTGAACTCCTTACGGATTTCCCCCATACCTCTATCAATTCGTCTTTCAACGCATCGGTAAGGCTGTCTATTTTTTCTATTCTATAGTAATCTGCCATTGTCGTTCCATTCTCCATACATAATTCCTTTCTTCGTATTTTCAAGGAGTTTTTGCAGACGGCTGTTAAACAGCTCTGGCTGTTTTATTGTTCATTATAAGCCATTGACGTAGTTCGTTACGGTTCTTTGCGTCTAAGAAATTATTCATTTGTTTTACCATAATGCTATTTTCCCGGCGATACCCAAGTCCAGAGTTGCCGTTGCTATGCCCAAGGCTTGGAATACACGGCTCATAGTTGGTAGAGTGATAACACTCGTACCTTTTTCCAGTTTTGAAATTTGGGCACGCTGCACTCCGATACGCTCGCCAAGCTGTTCTTGTGTGAGGTTTTGTGCCAATCGAGCCTTGCGTATGGCTTCGCCAACAATGTAAGCATTAACGTCTTCTTTGAGTTTAGCTTCCATTGCTTCACGCTCTGGGGTGCCTCTTTTGCCCCAAAGTTTATCTTTCATGTTGTCCGCTGGTATCAATTTCATCTGTGCCATAATGTTATTTCTTTTTATTGTTAAAGTACTCCTTTCTTATCTCTTCTGCCTTATCAATCTCCTTTAGTGGTGTTTTCTGAGTTTTCTTGACTATTCCATGTGTGGCAATAACTAAAGTTTCTTCCTCAGTGTCCCAAAAAGAGAAAAGCCTGTAGCAGATACCATTGTAGAGAGTGCGAAACTCCCATATCTCGGTATTTTCAAGTTTCTTGAAGATGTCAACTTTCATCACTCCTTCCTCGACTTTGAAGATGTTGTAGTATATCTTCTGTTGAGCCTTGAATGGCTGTGCATCCAAAAAGGCTTGTGCTTCTTCTGTCAACACCACTTTTAGTTTGTTGATGCCCATTTCTTTTTGAATTATGGTACAAAGGTAGCATATTGTTTCCAAACAACGATACAAAAATCAATTTATCATCTCTAATAACCTCACTTTTAACATTCCCCCGACTTGTTAGTATCGAATATGCAACTTGCTCACTCTTTTATTTCCTTAAATTTGAAAATTCAAAAATAGGGAAGAGAAAAATTCAGTACCGCAGCCAATGGTTGCAACCCAGTTGCAGCGGCATCAGCCTATCTTTGCATCATATTTCTAAAGAGTGAAGATGAAAAGTCAGGGAAATGCCGGTCAAGCCCCGGCTTGCGGCTGTCATGAGCACGAGGACAAGCACGCTTTGTTGTGCTCCGTGCTGTCAGCAGTATTGTTGTTGGGAATTCTATTGGCCGACAAATGTTGGGCGTTGGCTTCCTTTTTGCGATTGTTGGCTTATGTTTTTGCCTTTATACCGGTGGGCTGGCCTGTGCTGCGCAAGGCTGTTGCCGAGGCATTGAAAGGCGAGTGGGCCAATGAGTATCTGCTGATGTCGGTGGCTGCGGCCGGAGCTTTTTGCTTGGGCGAATATCCCGAAGCGGTAGCTGTGATGCTGCTTTATAGTATAGGTGAGCATTGTCAGGACAAGGCTGTGGGCAAGGCCCGGCGCGACATACGTTCATTGATGGGGCTACGTAGGGAGCAGGTAATGGTAGTCGATGGTGAGCATCGCACACGGAAAAGCCCCGACAAAGTGATGGTCGGAGAGGTAATCGAAGTGCCTGCCGGCGGACGTGTTCCACTTGATGCCGTTCTTCTTTCCGAATCGGCACATGTAGACCTTTCGGCTCTTACCGGCGAAAGCCTGCCGCAACTTGTTGCCACCGGTTCTTCTGTATCTTCAGGTGCAATAGTTCTTGAAAGCCCTATGCTTTTGCGCGTGGTGCATCCCTATGCCGACAGTGCCATGTCGCGTATATTCAGGATGGTAGAGCAAGCTAATGCGCGCAAGGCACCGGCCGAATTGTTCATGCGGCGTTTTGCACGCATCTATACGCCCGTGGTCATGTTTATAGCACTGTTTGTGGCCTTTGTCCCACCTCTTTATCTGGGCTTTTCGGCCTTTTGGAGTGACTATCTGCATCGGGGCCTTGTGTTTCTGGTGGCATCTTGTCCGTGTGCTCTGGTGATAAGCATACCGCTGGCCTATTTCTGCGGCATAGGCTTGGCTTCGCGCCGTGGCATCTTGTTCAAAGGCGGCAATTGCCTGGATGCTGCGGCTGGTGTGACCGATGTGGTGTTCGACAAGACCGGAACCCTTACTTGCGGCCGTTTTGAGGTGACGCGTATAGTGCCTCTCGAGGCCGATGCCGCGTCTTTATTATCGTTGATGGCCGGCCTGGAGCTCCACAGCACCCATCCTTTGGCCCGTGCTCTGGTGGCCTATGCCACCAATCATAACATTTCGCCACAAAGTATTGCGTCACTTCGAGAGATGCCCGGAATGGGGCTGACTGCCGTTGTGAACAACTGCAACGCAGCCGTGGGCAATGCAAGACTGATGGAAAAGCTTGGCCTTGAAGTTCCCGAAACAGACCGTGAGATAGCCGGCACCGTGCTTTATTGCTGCAGTGGGGGTGTGTTGCAGGGCTACGTTGTAATGAGCGACCGGCCCAAGGACGATGCTGCCTGTGCAATCGGCTCTCTGCGAAGGCTGCGCGTGCATAGCGTCAGCCTGCTCTCGGGCGACCGGCAGGCCATTGTCGGGAAACTGGCCCGTGATTTGCACCTTGACGCGGGATTTGGCGACTTGCTTCCGCAGCAGAAGATGGAACATCTCAAGTCCATGCGCGGCCGTGGCCGTTGCGTGGCCTTTGTAGGTGATGGCATCAATGATGCTCCCGCTTTGGCATCGTGTGATGTAGGCTTTGCCATGGGCGACTCGGGAAGCGACCTTGCCGTCGAAACGGCCGATGTGGTGCTCCGTAGCGGCCATCCCCTCCATGTGGCCCATGCCATGGCCATTGCGCGTGTAACGCGGCGGGTTGTCCGGGCTAATGTGACCTTGGCTTTGGGAGCAAAACTTTTGGTGATGTGCCTTGGTGCTGCCGGTGTGGCCGGTATGTGGATGGCAGTGCTTGCCGATAGCGGTGTAGCTCTACTGTGCCTGCTTGTCGTAGTTATTGTGCAACCTCTCTTGTGTAGACGTTCTCTGCGAAAACTTGCATGATATATTGCAAAAGTTTTCTCTAACAGCAGAATCTGCCTGCAGTGTTTGAAGAGGCCTTCCATTTTTTCATCCTCGGTATTCCGTTGGGTTCACTCCAAGGTAGTGTAGCACATAGCGGCTGAAATATGCTGGTGAAGAGAAACCGAAGAGGTCGGAGATATTAGAGAAAGAAAGGACTTTGTCGCGGAGCAAACGTGAGATGTCGAGTGTGGTGTATCGGTTTATCCAGAAATTGGCGGCATGGCCGCTCACGCTCTTGGACACTCCCGAGAGATATTTTGAGGTGACGCATAACTGGTCGGCATACCATGAAACTTCACGGTGCATGCGGTATTCACCGTTTTCAAGCAAAGTGATGAAGCGGTTCATCAGTTGGGCATACTGCGTGGAAACGTTGTTCTCTTGATAGAGCGAGACATGGAAATCAAAAAAATCGAGAATCAATGATTGCACCATGTTTATCATCATGTCGCGATAGAAGTGATGCCCGGTTTGTGCAAGGCGGATGTGTATGTCCTCAAAGTTCCTTAGACATTGGTCATACATAGTTGGTGTCAGATGCATGATGGGGTTAAGGAACAATGCCATGGAACCCTTCATGCCGTAATTGCTGCGGGGCGTACTCTGTTCGATAAACTTGGATGAAACGTATATCGTGGTGACGCGGAAGTCGGAATCGGGAATGATCTTTTCAATCAGTTTTCCCTTGCGTACAATCATCAGGTCGCCTTGCTTTATCTGCACCTCTCCATTATATAACAAATGGCATGAGCCGCCTGTGCAAAGAGCATGAGCCAGATGATTCTTGTAAGCTTCCGTGTTCAGCTCCTGTAACGAATCCTTGATGATGATGCTTCTTTCCTGCTGTTCCATAGTTTTTGCGAGCTTATGTGATTTCGTTGGTTAATATAAATAACGTGAGTTCGATGAAATCA
>DJPH01000066.1 GCA_002439755.1 Prevotellaceae bacterium UBA6417
ACAATTTTCGCTAATCACCAAAATTACAGACGATTATATTTCGTCGAACTCACGTTATGTTATTTCATAAAAAACGGGGTCTCATCACCCTTCCCGAATGAACTACCCCTCAAAAACCAAATCATCTCCGCGAAGCCTTCATTGTAGGCTTTTCGGAGATGATTTGTTTGAATATTATTTGCCTGCTGTTATTCCAATGAGCGGAGCAAGGCTTTTCCGTCGTTCACCAGTTTTTCCACATCTGCATTACGCCCTATCTCGGTAGGGGCAAATTTTTTGAGCTCTGTTTCGAGCTTGGCCAGCTTGTCACCCTTGAGCTCAGCGCGCAGGATACGGATTTTCTCATAGTCCTGAATGCCTTCTATAAGACGCTCCATGCGCACACTGCTTCCACCGGGATAGACCAGGAAACAGTCGCCGGCTGCCCAAGTGCGGAAACGCGTATCTTGCAAGGGATTTTTCACCCAGCTGTTGTAAGCCCAACGCAGATAACCGCTGTAACCGGCTGCTGCGGCATGCCAGCCCATGAAGGCCGATTCGGCAGGATTAGAGAAGATAAAGGTATTGGGGCGCTCGGGGCCACAGCAGGTGTAGAATGTCACACGATTACCCTTGGCAAGGTGAGCATTGAGCTGCTCGGGCGTAAGCAGCGGCTGCTCATAGGCAAAACTGATGTCGTACATGCGCTCGGCCACTTCGGGACCGAAATAATTGACAGCACCTTCTACGCGGTAGTCCTTATCGGCCTTGAAAAGAATCTTGTAGGCAGGCTCAAGCAGGTTTTTCGGACGTTCGTCCATAGCTATGCAGGTTTTCTTGAACCATCCTTTCTGTTTCAGATGAGCGGCAAAATCCTTTAGGAAAGGCAACAGGTATTCGTCATATTCCTTACTGCCGGGGTCGAGCTTTACCTGACGCGTGCAGTTCTGCGCTTCGTCATAATATTCAAATGTCAGGTGCCAGGGCACGATGGTGTAGCAGTCTATCTGCTCGGTGATGCCACACGACATCATGAACTCTACCCATTTGTCAAACACGGTATAGTCGTATTTCCAGCTGCCGTCGACGCTTTTAAATTTGCCTATCATGCTCTCGAAGGGGTCTTCGGTCTGCGAATTCCAGGGATGCTGAATGATGCTGCAGGTGATAACTTTTTGTCCGGCTTCGGCCAGGAGTTTCATGATGGGGCGCATCAAGTCGAAATGCTGCTGGCTCCAAAGCGGCACATTATAGAAACGAGCCACGGAATAGGGGTTTTGCCAAAGGTCGAGATGGAATTTCCATTGAGAAGGTTCTGGAAGAGTGCGTTTGCCCACTTCGAGCACAAGGGGGATGGAAAGCGACTTGCCATCGCAATCGGCAGTAAGAGTGCCTTTGTATTTGCCGCTTGGGGCGTTTTGGGGCACACGGATGTCGAGCCACAACGGGCGCAACGTATTGGCGCTAACGCTCATTTCGCCGGCCGGCTTGAGCCAGTCGCCTACAAGGCAGGAGTCGTTTTTGTTGCCCATGACGTCGCTCATCACATAGCGCACGAAATACTTGCCCACAGCAGCGGCGGGAATGACGTTTTTTCCGCTGCGCAGATCGCTCACTTTAAAACTCAAGCTCTTCACGGCTTGAGGAGCAAGCACCACGGCCTGTGCGCTGACGCGTTCGCCTTTCCATGCATAGAGCGAAAGTGTTTTGGCCAGGACGGGCACGGCATTGCGCTGATAGCGCAAATCTGTAGACCCCCAGCCAAGACGGATATTCTTGACGCTCTGCCATGCGGCAGCCGGCACAGGACGAGGATCGGCCAATTCAACTTCGCTCATTTGGGCAAAAGCCGGCATTGCTGCAAGGACAAATCCCCATAAAATCATTTTTTTCTTCATCTCTTTTTTCTGTTTATTGATAATGTTGTTTTCTTCTACCGGCAGCGTTTGCCCATGGTTGCTTTTACCATATATATAATGAGGACGAAATAGGCTACGATTGAAATCACATGGCTCCATGGGCTGTTGATCCAAGCGTCGTTGACGGGGTTGAAGCCGGCAAAGCGCAATATGGCACTGACCACACCCATCAAAGCCCCGCCGGCAATGAATCCGGAGGCTATCAAGGTGCCCAAATCGCCGCGCACCTTGCACTCTGCACTATCTTTTGAACGCGAAGTGACATACCAGTTTACCGCACCGCCGGCCAGGAGTGGCAGGTTCAAATCGAGCGGAATGAACATACCCAAGGCAAATGCCAGGGCTGAAATGCCTATCAAATCAAGCGCAATGGCAATGAGGGCTCCTATGCCGTAGAGAAGCCAGGGCGCGCCCTGACCGCTCATCAGCGGCTCTATGACGGCTGCCATGGCATTGGCCTGAGGTGCGGCCAGCTGACCATCGGTAAAGCCATACGTGCTGTTGAGAAGCATAATGACACCACCGACGGTGGCGGCACTGACTATAATGCCGAGAAACTTGAAGGCCTCTTGCTTCTTCGGTGTCGATCCCAACCAATAGCCTATTTTCAAATCGGTCACTACCGTTCCTGCCGTAGACAATGCCGTGCACACCACACTTCCCATCAAGAGAGCGGCAACCATGCCGGGCCAGCCTTTCAAGCCAATGGCCACCATGATGACCGAAGCCAGTATCAGGGTCATCAGCGTCATGCCCGAAACGGGATTGCTGCCCACAATGGCAATGGCATTGGCGGCAACGGTGGTAAACAGGAATGTTATGAATGCCACAAGCAGGATGGCAACGATGCTGAACAGCAGATTGCCCTCCATCACTCCGAAAAAGAAGAATGCAAAGATTACCAGCAATGTGACAACAACTCCCACAGCTATGATTTTCATCGAAAGGTCGCGCTGCGTGCGCGGTTCTGTTTCCGAGTCATCGTGTTTCATCCTAAAAGCCTTTCCCGCAAGCTTGGCGGCATTGGCTATGATCTTCCGGCTTTTCCAAATGCCCAGCAAGCCTGCCATGGCTATGGCACCGATACCGATGCTCTTGGTATAGGCAAATATCTGCTCGGGCGAAGCCGACACAGCGGTCACTCCGTCTAAATTGATCGGCAGATTTTCCCAAAACACGGGTATCAATGGAACGATAATCCACCAAACAAGAATCGAACCGGCACAAATGATGGCCGAATATTTCAGCCCCACAATATAGCCCATGCCCAAAACGGCAGCTCCCGTATTGATTTTGAACACCAGCTTTACCTTATCGGCAACAGCCGCACCCCACGCAAACACGCCGGTGGAAAAGGTGTCGGCCCAGGAACCGAATGTGGCGATTACAAAATCATAAAGTCCGCCTATGATGCCGGCAAAAAGCAAGGGTTTTGCCTGTCCGGATTCGCTCTGGCCCGACATGAGCACCTGTGTCGAAGCCGTTGCCTCGGGAAAAGGATATTTGCCATGCATCTCCTTGACAAAATACTTGCGGAAAGGTATCATGAACAACAGCCCTAAAAAGCCGCCCAACGCACTCGACAGAAAGACTTTCATGAAATCGACTGAAATCTCAGGGTATTTGGCTTGCAGGATATACAACGCCGGCAAGGTGAAAATGGAACCTGCCACAATCATTCCCGAACAAGCTCCGATGCTCTGTATGATTACATTTTCGCCCAAAGAGTTCTTCCGATGGGTAGCACCCGCCACACCAACGGCAATGATTGTTATAGGAATCGCCGCCTCGAACACTTGTCCTACTTTCAATCCCAAGTAGGCACAGGCTGCCGAAAATATGACTGCAAAAACCAAGCCCCACGTTACAGACCAGGGCGTAATTTCCCTGCACGGAGCCGATGCATCCATCACCGGTTTGTATTCTTCACCTTCTTTTAATTCTCGAAATGCGTTTTCGGGTAGTTTCTCTTGCTCTTGACCTTTCATAAGATACTGAATGTTTTTACTGCAAAAATAAGAATAAAGATTCGTTTACCGGGCACAGTCTGCGCATAAAGACGGTGATAAGTCCCAATAATGCCTTCAAATCCTGTCAAAAAAGACTTGACTTTTTCCAAATACCTTTATTACTTGACGATTGTGATTTTGTCGATGTCGGGGCACCAAGCCTTTGCATTACCGATGCGTATGGTGTTCAAGCCCTTCTTCAAGTGAATCTGCCTGGTGATGTTTTTCACAATTTGCCTGTTGTCGCCCGGTGTGCTGATTTCAAATTCTTCACCACCGTTGACACTACAGAAAACGCAGCGGTCTTCATCGGTCAGATAGCTCAGCTTCATGGTATATGTTCCACCCTTTTGACAAAAAACATTGCGCCATTCCATATAGTTGTCCTTGTGGTTGCCGAGCCATTCCACTTTCGCACCGCCCGAGCAGAATGAAGATTCGCCATATTTTGCATAGCCGAGACTGTTGTTCATGCCGATGCATTGGAAACGTTCTAGCCATGCAGTCTCTGCCTCATATACAGTGCGCTGTTTGCGTTTTTCTGCTTTGAGGGAAAAGATGCGCACATCGTGAGGCTGCACATTGACAAGCATTTTCCCCGCCGTCACTTCTGACAAATCCTTTTGCATAAAGAGGTCACGCACTTTCACGTTCCCCTCCAAATCAACGTCACGCATGTCGAGTGTGAAATTTTGCCCGTTGTCGGTAGGATTGTAAACTGCCACGGCACGTGTGGTGCCATTAAGTGTCAGTATGTCCTTAACATAAAGGTACACGCCATTCTCTTCTTTCACCACATAAGCCTGTAAGGCAAGCGGATCCTGATTGATGGCAATGAGTTCCTTGTTCTTTAGCAGAGCTAAGGACTTGGCAGGTATGGTGGTCATGTCGCATCCTATGAGCAGCGGAGAACTCTGAATACACCACATGCCGAAATGGGTGCGCTCCTCGGCATCCGAGAGCCCGCGTCCGATTTCCAGCATATCCATGTCATTGTAATGCCCCTTTGTGGCATAAGCCGAGAGATAGCGGTTTTTAGAGATGATACGCTTTACAGCGTTCCAGTCGGGAGTTATATCGGCATCAATGCGCCAGGAAGAACCAACATTATGCACCCAAGTGCCGGGAAAGTTCCAACGGCACACGTTGATGCGCACGTCCTTCCGTCCCGTATTGGCAACGGCACGGTAGATTGCAGTATAGCGTTGCTGCTCGTCAAGGTCGAGATGCTCTGAATTTTGAGGGGCAACACCGCCGCAGAAGTCCACCTTGATAAAATCAAACTTCAGATCCTTGAAGAAAAAATCGGCATCTTGCCGGTCATGTCCATAAAGACCTACGCCGGTACCCAGCTCGTCCTTGTCCCAATAGCTTCCACACGTGTTCCGGCCCGCATCCGAATAGATGCCAGCCTTGAACCCGAGACGGTGTATATGCCTGACAACGGGTTGCAATCCGCCCGGAAACCGGGTGGGATGTATAAGCAATTGCCCGTTGGCGTCACGTCCACCGAAATAGCCGTCGTCGATATTGATATAGCTATATCCCACCTCTTTCAATCCTTGTTCCGCCATTGCATCGGCCTGCTTCATTATCAGGTCGGCACTGATATTGACACGGTAAGTGTTCCACGAGCTCCAACCCATCGTTGGCTTTTCGTAGCTTCGGGCTGGAAGAGCGAGCGGCATGACGGCAGAAACAGCCATGACAAAATATTTCCTTTTTCTCATGTTATAAAAGTCTTTACTATCTGATTTTTTGCAAAGGTATCAAAATTACCCGTTGGCAGAACCAATTTAGCGCAGAATTAACTCTGTCAATAGGTTTATTTGTTTTGCGATTAATGTATTGTGGAAAAACATCCGCAGTTAGCATAGCAGAAACTCGCCTGTCAATTACGGTTGCGGCCTTTCGTTTTGCAGATTCACAGTTACATTTTGTAGAACCAAGACTTGGTTGATAGAAATCAAGACTTGGTTACTTAGAATCAAGTCTTGATTCTGCAATTTATTACTGCGATTCTGCAAACAAACCCTGGAAAGCTGCAATATTCGGCACTGCATATTTGATTTTCTACAGAGAGAAAGGATTTTCAGCGTCCATATCGTTTTCTTTTTATACTTTTGTAGTCTTAAACACATCCCAAATGATTACGCTTTGTCCATTTTCACGCCTTATACATGAGCAAGCCAAGAAATATGGCGCAAAAACAGCTCTCAGCTATCGCGACTATGATAAAAAGGAATGGATTCCAATTTCATGGAACCAATTTTCCGAAAAAGTCACGACCGTATCCAACGCTCTGCTTGAATGGGACATAAAAGTTCAGGAAAACATTGCCGTATTTTCCCAAAACATGCCGGAAGACTTTTATGTGGATTTCGGGGCATACGGCATAAGAGCCGCAACCATACCGTTCTATCCCAACAGCAGTTCTTCACAAGTGAAATATATGGTCGACGATGCCGAAATACGTCTTATCTTTGTTGGAGAGCAACAGCAATACGACACAATCTTTCCCATATTCCCATTGTCAGATACATTGACGCACATGGTCATCTTCGACCGCAAAGTGGTGCGCCACCCCTCCGACCATGTTTCCATCTACTTTGACGAATTTCTTGAGATGGGCCGCTCCCGCAAATCACAGGATGAGGTAAACAGACGCACAGCCCTTGCCACGCCGGAAGACATCGCCAACATCCTGTATACAAGTGGGACAACCGGAGCAAGCAAAGGAGTAGTGCTCACCCACAAAATGTATCAAGCCGCCATGCGCGAAAACGACAGTGTTTTGCCACTGTCCGAAAACGATGTATTCCTGAATTTTCTGCCTTTCACGCACGTCTTCGAACGCGGCTGGGCCTATCTCGGGATTTCGGAAGGCTGCCACCTGGCTGTAAACCTGCATCCGGCCGACGTATTGCAATCCCTGCAGGAAGTGCACCCCACCTGCATGAGCGCCGTGCCACGTTTTTGGGAAAAAGTCTATGAAGGAGTGCTTGAACGAATCGGCCACCTCCCCACCCTACAGCAAAAACTCTTCAGAAAGGCCATGACAACAGGCCGCATCTATCAAATAGACTATCTTAGCAAAGGGGAAAAACCGCCATTGTCGCTGAAATTGAAATACAAATTGTTTGACAAAACCGTTTTTGAGACTCTGAGAAAGAACATCGGATTAGAGCATGGCAACTTTTTCCCCGTAGCCGGAGCGGCAATAGCCAAAGAAGTGGAAGCCTTCGTACACATTTGCGGCATCAACATCATTTGCGGTTACGGTCTGACAGAGTCGACAGCAACAGTATCGTGCGACCGGGTCGGAGCCCCCTTCAGCATAGGCTCGGTAGGACGGACACTGAAAGGAGTGACAGTAAAGATCTCGGACAGCAACGAAATCCTGCTAAAAGGAGATACCATATTTAAAGAATACTACCGAAAGCCCAAAGAAACCCACGAAGCAATCGACGATGAAGGCTGGTTTCATACCGGTGATGCCGGATACCTGAAAAACGGAGAGCTCTTTCTGACCGACCGCATCAAAGACCTTTATAAGACTTCAAACGGCAAATACATAGCTCCGCAGCAAATCGAATCGAAACTGATAGTCGACCGTTATATAGACCAGATTGTGGTAATAGCCGACAAGCACAAATTCGTATCCGCCCTTATAGTCCCATCCTATGCCCTGCTCGAAGCCTACGCCAAAAGCCATGACATCAAATACGACAGCATGGAAGATTTGTGCAACAACAAAGAAATCCACACATTTATTCTGGAAAGGATCAACACGCTTCAACAAGATTTGGCCTCATTCGAGCAGGTAAAACGTTTCTGCATGCTGCCAAGCCCATTCAGCATAGAGCGGAATGAAATCACCAACACCCTAAAGATAAAAAGGAAAATCGTATTCGAACACTACCGGAAACAAATAGAAGAAATGTATGAAGCATAGCATTTCAATTGTTTTTTGTAACTTTGAGCCACTAAAGAATCAACATGATTACATCAGACCAGCTAAAAGACCTGACTGACAGAACCGAGGCACTCTACCGCTATCTTGACATAGAACAGAAAAAAGTAGAAGTCGAGGAAGAACAACTACGCACACAGGCTCCCGGATTTTGGGACGATCCGAAAGCAGCAGAGGCGCAAATGAAAATAGTAAAAGGGCTTCAAAAGTGGATTGACAACTACAATAATCTGAAGAATCTGGTTGACGAAGTCGCATTGGCATTCGACTTCTACAAATCAGACATGGTAAGCGAAGCCGAAGTCGATGAAGACTACGAAAAAGCCTATCAGGCACTTGAGTCACTGGAGCTCCGCAATATGCTCCGCGAAGACGAAGACTCCATGGACTGCGTACTGAAAATCAACTCAGGAGCAGGAGGCACCGAAAGCCAGGACTGGGCATCCATGCTGATGCGAATGTATCTGCGTTATGCAGAACGACACGGATACAAAACGCGCATCAGCAACCTGCAAGACGGCGATGAAGCAGGAATCAAGACAGTCACCATAGAAATAGAAGGAGACGATGCCTATGGCTATCTGAAAAGCGAAAACGGTGTACACCGCCTTGTACGCGTCTCGCCGTTCAACGCCCAGGGCAAACGCATGACATCATTTGCAAGCGTCTTCGTAACACCATTGGTAGACGACACCATAGAAGTGGCAGTCGACCCATCGAAAATATCCTGGGACCTCTTCCGCTCAGGAGGTGCAGGCGGCCAGAATGTCAACAAAGTGGAAACCGGCGTACGTCTGCGCTACCAATACACAGACCCCGACACAGGCGAAACAGAAGAAATCCTCATAGAAAACACCGAAAGCCGGAAACAATTGGAAAACCGCGAAAACGCCATGCGACTGCTTCGCAGCCAACTATACGACAGGGAACTTCAGCGCAGAAAAGCCGCCCAGGCCAAAATCGAAGCCGGTAAAAAGAAAATAGAATGGGGAAGCCAAATACGCAGCTACGTCTTCGATGACCGCCGGGTAAAAGACCATCGGACAGGCTACCAGACAAGCGATGTTGCAAAAGTGATGGATGGAGGCCTGGACGGTTTCATAAAAGCCTACTTGATGGAATTTGCAGGTAAAAACAACGAATAACCACATATTACCAACATAAAAATTATATACTATGAGCCAAAGCAGTAGAATTCGCAGCCAAAAGCGCGAACAACAAGCCGAAAAGAAAGCAAAAAAAATCGTCAACGGAATCTTTATCGGATTAATCGTTCTGATGATATTGCTATTAGCCGTCTACTACACCGTCGCTTCATAAACAAGCAGATCAGATGGCTGACGAGATAGAGCACAAATACCTCGTAAAAGGTAGCTTCAAATCTCAGGCAAAGAAAGTAAAGCACATCGTACAAGGCTATATCTCCACAGATATAGCCCGTACTGTTCGTATCCGCATCTGTGACAATGAAGGATACATTACCATCAAAGGGCCAACATCACCTGACGGATTGCAACGCTACGAATTTGAAAAAAGGATCTCCGCGGCCGAAGCCGGTGAACTAATGAAGCTATGCCTGCCGGGTGTCATCGACAAGCACCGGTACTACATTCCATACAGTTCGCATATTTGCGAAATCGATGAATTCCATGGTGATAACGAAGGCCTCGTCATCGCAGAAATCGAAGTATCCGAAAAAAAGGAAATCGTGCAGCTTCCACCATTCATCGGACCGGAAGTTACTGGAATCGCCCGCTACTACAATTCGATGCTCCAGAAATACCCGTATAAAGATTGGAATGACGAAGAAAAGAGATATTCCGAACCATAGCCGCATCTACAGATAAACCTCAAACAGATTCTGTAAAAAAGAAAACCGAAAATAACGGCAGAAAAATGCGTTCCATATTTGAATAATGTTGTAATTTTGCAGTTCATTCATCTTATAATGGATGTAATGTGCTTATAAACTATCAAATATGCGTCAGTTAAAAATCAACAAAAGCATCACAAACCGTTCAAGTGCCGCACTTGACAAGTATTTAGTAGAAATCGGGCGAGAAGAATTGATTACGACCGATGAAGAAGTCGAGCTGGCTCAACGAATCCACAAAGGCGACCAAAAAGCATTGGACAAATTGACCAAAGCAAACTTGCGTTTCGTTGTCAGCGTGGCAAAACAATACCAGAACCAGGGTTTGGCACTGAACGACTTAATTGACGAAGGAAATTTAGGGCTCATCAAAGCTGCTCAGAAATTTGATGAAACACGAGGATTCAAGTTCATTTCATATGCCGTATGGTGGATACGCCAAAGTATCCTTCAAGCCATCTCAGAGCAAAGTCGCATTGTTCGCATGCCCCTCAATCAGGTTGGTTTTCAGAGCAAATTGAGCAAAGCCAAGATAAGCTTTGAACAAGAATTCGAGCGCAAGCCTTCCGTTGAAGAATTGGCCGAAGTAATGAACACTCCGGAAGACAAAATAGCCGAAGCACTTGGCAGCAATGGGAAGAAGGTGTCAGTGGATGCTCCCTTCCAAAACGATGAGTCAAGCGCCATGATCGATATCATGACAGACGAGAACGCGCCCACCACCGACCAGGAAATGGAAAAAGAATCGCTGTCTTCCGATTTAAATGCAGCCTTAAGTTGCATTACAGAACGTGAGCAAACGGTTCTCAAAATGCTTTTCGGCATCAACTATCCGGAAATGACGGCAGAAGAAGTTGCCAATTCCTTAAACTTAACGCGTGAACGCGTAAGGCAAATCAAAGAACGTGCACTGCGCCGCCTACGCGATCAAGAAAAAATCAAGATGCTTCAAAAATACTTGTAAGCACAAATTCACCCATGCATTGACATACGATAAATAACGGTCAGAAGGACAAAGCAAAATGCCTTGTCCTTTTATTTTGCCTTTCGACAGCTTTACCGTAACTTTGCCTAACTATCAGACATACAATGATTGAAACAAAACACATTCTAATCAACGATTACGATTATGACTTGCCTGAAAAATGCATAGCCAAATATCCGGTCGAGACACGTGACCAATCCAAGCTTCTATATTACAACCAAGGAAAAATCAGCGAAAGCCGGTTTACACTACTGCCCGAACTGCTTCCTCCGGGCAGCCTTATGGTTTTCAACAACACGAAAGTAATACAAGCACGACTGCACTTCAAAAAAGAAACCGGAGCTTTGATTGAAATCTTCTGTTTAGAGCCATATCAGCCTAAAGACTACCAACAAATTTTCGAGCAAAAGGATCATTGCCAATGGGTCTGCCTCATTGGCAACCGCAAGAAATGGAAAAACGGCATCCTTCGCCGCAACATACAATTAGGCGATAAGGAAATTACCTTGCAAGCAGAAGCACGAGGCAAAACCGGCATAAATGAAATCGTCGACTTTAATTGGAACGATGACTCCGTCAGCTTTGCCGAAATCCTCGACATCATCGGCGAACTGCCCATTCCTCCATATCTCAACCGAAAGGCAGAAGAACGCGACAAAGAAACCTACCAAACCGTCTATTCAAAAATAGAAGGAAGTGTGGCAGCCCCTACAGCCGGTCTGCACTTCACCGAACGCGTGCTGCAACAGTTGGACAAACGCGGCATAGAACGCGATGAAATCACCCTACACGTTGGAGCCGGAACGTTCAAACCCGTCAAAACCGAAGAAATAGAAGGGCACGAGATGCATTCGGAATACATCTGTGTTTCCAAAACAAGCATAGAAAAACTCCTTCGGCATGATGGCCATTGCACAGCAGTAGGAACTACTTCTGTACGCACGCTCGAAAGTCTGTATTATATCGGAATCAAGCTTTTAGATAACCCAAATGCCAACGAAGACGATCTGCACATCAATCAATGGATGCCTTACGAGCTGCCCGACAAATACAAAAACGTTTCCACCTGCGAAGCTCTTCAGGCCATAGCCACTTACTTGACACAAAACCATCTTGACGCGCTCCATACAAGTACGCAAATCATCATTGCACCGGGCTATTCCTACCACATTGTAGGCAGAATCATCACCAATTTTCACATGCCAAAAAGCACTCTGCTTTTGCTTGTATCGGCATTCATAGGCGAAGACTGGCACAAAGTCTACCGCTATGCGCTCAGCCATGATTTTCGTTTCTTGAGCTACGGTGACAGCTCTTTATTAGTTCCTAAACCAAACAGCAAACAGACAATATGATAGATTCCTTAGACGATTTGGTGCCCATAGTCGACGAAGAAGGCAACATTACCGGAGCTGCCTCCCGTCGCGAATGCCACAACGGCAGCAAACTTTTGCACCCTGTTGTTCATTTGCACGTTTTCAACAGTAACGGTGATTTATATCTCCAAAAAAGGCCCGACTGGAAAGACATCCAGCCCGGAAAATGGGACACCGCATGCGGCGGTCACGTTGATCTTGGCGAAAACGTAGAGAAAGCCTTGCGACGAGAAGTTGAAGAAGAATTGGGAATTACGGAATATGAGCCAAAACGCATTGCATCATACGTTTTCGAGTCCGCCAAAGAAAAAGAACTCGTATATGTACATCTGACTTGTTA
Organism: Prevotellaceae bacterium UBA6417; assembly: GCA_002439755.1. Lineage (GTDB taxonomy): Bacteria > Bacteroidota > Bacteroidia > Bacteroidales > Bacteroidaceae > UBA6382. The sequence goes on from DJPH01000066.1 coordinate 12,455, forward strand.
CGACGGAATCATAAAACCCAGCAAGGACGAATTGGCAGACGGGCGTTTTTGGAGCAACAGAGACATCCGCAATGCCATCGGGAAAGGCATCTTTACGCCCAATTTCGAGAGTGAATACAAAGACATCGTACTTCCATACGTAGACAAGCATCCTTTCGGCACATCCTCTCCGAGTGACAACCACTTCGATTGAACTGTGGTGGAAAAAGACTGTCAGGGCTTTGTTTGCAGCCGGGGCGAGATAATTTTCCTCCCGAACTCAAGCTGACCATTCTTATTCCACTTTGCCTTTACAAGATAAGAAAGGCGCGGGCCAACCTGCTTATCCGAAAAATGAGCATGAAATATCATCCACAGATGCCCTTTCCTATCCGTAAAAAACGAGTGGTGTCCCGTTCCCACCAGCCCACCGGCATTTTGGAATATGGGATTGCGTTCCGATTTCACCCACTCTTCTTTCATGCTTTTGCTTGTAGAAATACCCACACCATATCTCTTGCTTCTAAAATCGTTTGCCGAATATGTCAGATAGTATTTCCCTGCATGCTTCAGTACAAACGGTCCTTCATTGATACGGCTCCCCGGAAAAGCGGGGTCACATTCCCACGACTGGCTCGTTTGCAGGCACATGCGCATTGTTTCATCCTTCAATGAAGCAAGATTATCCTCCAATTGGGCCATATATATCACATTTCCGTTGCGAAATTTCACAAAAAAGAGATACGGTGTGCCATCGTCATCAATAAACAAAGACGTATCTATTGCATTTTCTGCCAGCAACGGGCCGCTACCGATTTGTTTAAACGGGCCCAAGGGCGAATCTCCCGATGCCACATAAATATGTTCATTGGCAGAATAATACATATAATATTTCCCTTTCAAACAATAGACTTCAGGAGCCCAAAACCACCGGGTTTCGGTTGTATTGCGCTTGTCCAACGCCAGTGTTTCATACTTCCAGTTTTTCAAATCGTCTGAAGAGTAGACTTCAATACCGTTTCCGGAATGAGTTCCATATGCATAATATTTGCCGTCTGCCACCAAGACATAAGGATCGGCCAACGGCAATTCGCTTTTTCTCTTGACTTCAGAAGCCTCTGCCGTCAAAAGCGTCAACGACAGCAATAAGACTGTGAGCACGATGCCCAAGCATATAAAAGATAGGCGTTTCATTTGTTTTCACTTAAAAGAAATCCAATTCTGCCATTGCAAGTTTTTCTCTACAGGCAGTTTCCAAAAATTTCACACGAACATAGCGTGCATGCAACGGCGATGCAAAATAATAGAACCGCCGTGACGGGTCGTTTATCACATTTCCAAAGGAAAAATCACCGGCTTTTTCCCAGTTATGGGTGTCATTGCTGACATATACGCATCCTTTCGTTGCCATACCTTCCGCTTTTCCACGCATCGGCGTGCATGCCAAACCATTCAACACACAATCGCGTCCCAAATCCAATTCTACAGTCTGAGGCAAAGCTGCCATTGCCTGCCACCCGGTATTGTCATTTTCATCAAAAGCCTGTTTGCAAACAGCTTGTGCATCTTCCGATGTGCAATCCAATACTCTCCAGTCTTTTTTTATGAAGCCGAAACGATGTTCCATTACTTCGCCCACGCCATTCTGATTGACAGCGACAGCACGCAGACGTGCGGCATCCAGAGGAAATGAACCAACATAAAGAATTCCGTTTGCAGCTGACGGTTCTGAGCCGTCCATCGTATAATAAATCCGGTAATCCGAAACATTTTCACAGGATTGCTCTTTCGGGCCAATCGTCACATTCCCGTCAAGAGTGCGCCGGCAAACAAGACGCGGCGGGCGTTCGGGATAATAGCAAGCCGACATTGTACTTATCGCAGGTATATCACGCCATGACAGTACACGCAAGCGCACAGCTTCGACCACTACGGCAGGAAAACGAAGTATGCGCTTATAGCCGATATTTGTAGAACGTGCCACTTCCCTCCATCTACCATCCACAAGGGCTTCGACAACGTGTTTTTCCACACGTTCTCCGTGACGGGCGATATCTTCCTGCAATACGATGCGATTTATCAATGCAGGTTTTCGCAGTGCAACAGTTATCGGTTCCACGCCAACCAGGCACGTTTCATCATCATTGTCCAAAATTTTACGGGAGCCGTCACCGCCAGCCAACAGATTGTCGGCATACGTCTCGCGGATGTGGCGGCCCACCTCGCGCAACACTTTGACATCTGCCTCAGAAAAGCGTCCTTCGCGATTGGGAGGTATGTTTAAAAGGAATGTGGAATTGCCTCCCACCGACCGTTCATAAATGTCAAACACATCATCGGCAGAACGCACATACTGATAGTCATCATCACGATAAAACCAACCGTCACGGATGGAAGTGTTGGTCTCTGCCGGCTGATAGTGCAAATACTTGGCCGCTGCAAGAACCGAACGACTGCCCAAATCCGCATCAGTCATGTCATAAAACACAGAAGCCGTATCGGGATTAAACGGATAGCCCACCACATTCCATTCTGTTGAGCGCGTGCGCCCCGCTTCATTGCCACACCAACGAATGTCTTCCCTGCCAAAGATGACCGCCTTGGGAGCCAGACGACGAATCAGGGTCTTCCAGGCTGCATAATTGTAACGCTGTCCGCCTTTTCTCTTGGGGTGAGCCCCGTCAAACCATACTTCATGAATGGGACCGTATTCCGTAAGCAATTCAAACAGTTGGTTAAGAAAATATTCGTTATAGTCGTCCACACAAAAGCGGAACGTGGTTTTGTTGCGAAACGGCCGTCCGGGAATCTTTCGCGGTATTGTCCGCTCGGTATAGGCACTGCCATTGCCATAAAGGCCATCGGGCGACTCAATCTGATAAAGGTCGGCCGGTGACAGATAGATGCCCAATTTCAATCCATACTTGCGGCACGAAACCGAAAGCGACTTGAGAATGTCACCCTGCCCGCTTTCAAACGGCGACGACATGATGCCGTGACGCGTATATCGGCTTTGCCACAACACAAACCCGTCGTGATGCTTCACTGTCAGCAGCACTTTCTTCATTCCGGCAACCTTCATGGTTTCACACCACTGGTCGGTATCCAGTTTCTTCAATGCAAAAACAGAAGGGGACTCCATTCCGTCGCCCCACTCGCGGCGCGTAAATGTATTAGGCCCAAAATGTATGAAAGCAATAAACTCATCGCGCAAGGCCGACAGCTGGTTTCCTGTAGGATGCAGGTGGGCGGCTTTGCGCGCTACGGAGGCCTCGTCATCATCATCCGCAATAGCAACCGTATTATTGACACGCGCATGCAGACACGGCAATGCCGACGCCATAAGAAGCAGTATACCCATGAGCCTTTTCCGCACGTCTTTCATAGTGCCGTTTTCTTTTGTTTCAAGAAATCACGTATGCGGCACACGGCAGTCGCGGCATCAGGCGCATCCTGCGTAAGTTGCTCCATTGGACACATACCCATCATGTCACGCCGCTTGATGTATGGAACCAACTGCGCATACGAAAACGGTATGCCGTTTGAGCGGAGCATTGAAAGTGCTCCTTCGCTCATCAAATCTGCATACACTCGGGCTACTCCACCGCAGACAAGCAATGAAGCAGCAGCCTTGCCAACAACCTTGTCTGCCACTTCGGCTCCTTGCAAAAGGCCGTTTCCATCGGCCGACATGTCCAGCAAATCACGTATGCCTTTACCGAAAAAGCAGCGCATTGTTTCGTCTTTTCCCACGACACACGAACAGCCCTTTGCATGCAGGCATTCTATCAGTTTCTCCATTATCATCCAAAATCTTTATATATAAAAACGTCTTGAGTGCCGTTTTTATTGTCTGCGCTTCTCTTTAAATTTAAAGCCTTCCATTTTCAATTTAAAGCCTCGCCGAAAAGAGTAAATGCACTATCTTTGCAGATTGTAAACATGACAGGATGAAAATCATAGTAGTTACAGAAAACCGGAAAGAAGGCAATAATCAGGCAAACGGAACGTTAAATATAAAATGCCCGGTTGTCATGATGAAAGCCGATTCTTCATTATTGAAAGACAATAAGCCTCTGTTCGTCCCCGATTTCACATCGCGCCTTACAGGTGGGTTTCACCTTGTGGTGCGCATCAGCCGCCTCGGCAAGAGCATTCCGAAACGCTTTGCCCACCGATATTACGACGGAATAACCGTAGGACTTGACGTAAGAGCCGACGACATAGCCGAGCAACTGTCGCGTGCCGGACAGCCTTGGGATCTGGCAGAAAGCTTCGATGGCGGTACCGTCATAGGAAGCTTCATCCCGACAGACGGAAGCCCTTTAGGCAAAATGAAAGCAACGCTGCACAGCAAAGACGGCACCTCATTATGCTACGAAACCGAAACATGGCTTTGGAGTGTTGACGAACTGATTGAGCAGACCAGCCGGATTTTCCAACTGCGGCAGGGCGATTTGCTGTTTTGCGGCCCGGCAGCGACACGTGTCCCCTTAAAAATCGGAGGACACATCGAAGCTGCCATCGGCAACCGGTGCCTGCTCGACTTTAACGTCAGATAAAACAACCAACAAAGAATCAAGCCACCATGCACAAAGGCCGACTATGTATATTAAGCATTCTATCATTGCTGCTAACCGGAATGTCGCGGTTGCAAGCCAACGATTTCATCCACATAGATTGGAGCAGCCTACACAACGACAGTGTCATGCCCCACGTAACCCAAACCATCGATTTGGGAGTCAATTGGCAACAATATACCTATCGTGTAAATATCGACTATCCCGAATATGAACCTGTCACAAAGAAAGAACAGGCTATTCTCAAAAGCATAAAAGCCACGCCATCCGACACCTTGCGCTATCAATGGCAGATAGGAATCTCGCGAAAGCATGGCATTGGCGAAGTGGCCATATATCCGCTCATTCAAAAAGACGGAAAATGGATGAAACTCACAAGCTTCAGCCTAAATGTAACCCCTCAAAGCAAAACAGGGAGGCAAGAAAAGCGGTCAGCTCAAGAGACAAAAGCACGCTATGCCGCCCATTCCGTACTGAAAGAGGGGAAATGGGTCAAGATTCGTGTTTCGGAAGAAGGCATCTACCAGCTGACTCCGTCACTGCTCAAGCAAATGGGATTCAACGACATCTCACGCGTAAAGCTATACGGGTATGGAGGACGTGTGCAGAACATGGTCATTACATATTCGGGCAAAGATGCCGACACAGACGACTTGGAAGAAGTGCCAACCCTGCGACGGGCAGACGGGTTGGTGTTCTATGCCAACGGAACCCTGCGCTGGAGCAATTGGGCCTATTCAAGCCAGGCAAAACGATATGTCAGCACACGTGAAATCAATCCCTACTCGTCCTACTCCTACTATTTCGTCACCGAAGGCGACAACCCCCAATCAATAGAAGAAGAACCGGCCATCGGAAACTCGACAACAGCCATTGCCACGTATCCCGAACGCATCTTGATAGAAAACGATGCCTACAGCTGGTATACAAGTGGTCGGCATCTGTTCGACAGCTACAACTTTGCCAACGGAAACTCGAAAAACTACACGCTGCCAACACCCGACAGGGAAGCCGGGAAAACAGCCTGGCTGACATTCAGGATGAGTGCCGCTGCATCGAGTGCCACGACCATCAGCAGTGCATTCAATGCAACAAGCCTGAAATCATTCACCATCGGTGCCACGGGACAATACGACCATGCCATCACCAGAGACGGCCTATACAGCATCGACAACCTGAAAGATGGCGAAAACACCCTCAACATCAAAACGACAAGCGGCCACAACGCCCGGTTAGACTACATTTGCCTGAACTATGACAGGAAATTGCAACTTAATGGCAATTTTCTCGTATTTTCCCACTATCTGACAGGAACGCACACCATGACACTGACCGGAGCCGACGCATCAACCAAAATATGGCGCATAGGCCAGGCCGGCGACCCCATAAAACAAATTCCGGCATCATTGAGCGGAAATACTCTGACATTTAACGTAGTCGACCCCACACGCAGATTCGTAGCCGTAAACACAAGTGCTACCTACCCAACTCCTGAAATAGACGGCCGCGTGCCCAACCAAGACCTGCACGCAGACTCCACTGCCGACATGGTAATAATCATCCCCGGAAGCGGAAAGCTGGAGGAACAGGCCAATCGCCTGGCAGAATATCACCGTCAGGCAGACAATTTGCGCGTACGCATTGTCAAGGCCAATCAATTATACAATGAATTTTCGTCGGGAACTCCCGACATAGGTGCTTATCGCCGTTACATGAAAATGCTATACGACCGGGCTGAAAACGAAAACGATTTGCCACGCTACCTGCTCATGTTCGGTTCATCCCTATGGGACAACAGGATGAAGACCGCCCAGACAAAGGGACAGAATCCCAATGACTATCTGCTCTGTTACGAAACCGAGAACTCGGTAAACGAAGTCTACAGCTACGTTGTCGATGATGTGCTCGGCCTATTGGACGATGGAGAAGGCCGCAACATTTTCACCGAAAAAATAGACCTCGGGATAGGTCGGTTCCCGGTAACAAACGCAACCGATGCCCAAACGTTGGTAGACAAAAGCATTGCCTATATGAAGAACATCGAAGTAGGGGCATGGAAAAACACTATATATATGCTGGCCGATGATGGAGATTACAACGGACACATGAAAGATGCCGACGCCGTCTACAAAAATATCATAGCAGACAATCCCGCCATGCTCGTCAAGCGCGTCTATTGGGATGCTTATCCCAGAGTCACCACTGCAACAGGCAATTCCTATCCGGAAGTAACCGAGCTATTGAAAAACGCCATGAAAAAAGGAGCACTCGTCATGAACTATTCCGGACATGGAGCGCCCTATACCATCTCGCACGAACAGGTATTGAAGCTAACCGACTTCAAAGAATTCAACTCAGCGCGCATTCCCATGTGGATTACCGCTTCGTGCGAGCTGACACCGTTTGATATGCCCGAAGAAAACATCGGAGAAACCAGCATGCTCAACAAAAACGGTGCAGCCATAGCATTCTACAGCGCCACACGAGCTGTCTACGCGGATGAAAACCGCATCCTCAATGACAAATACATGCATTATTTGTTGGGAAAAGACAAAAACGGCAGACGATATACCATAGGCGATGCCGCCAGGCTGGCCAAAACAGCCTTGGTCGACATCAACAGCAACGTTCTCGATACAACATCAAACAAGCTCAAGTACGTTCTGATGGGCGACCCTGCGCTCACACTCAAAAAGCCTACCGAAAAAGTAATTATAGATGAAATAAACGGACAAAAAACAAGCTCCGGCAACAAACCGCAGCTCAAAGCCGGCAGCATAGCCAGAATAAAAGGACATATTGAATCAGCCGGCGGCAGATTAAACGACTACAAAGGAATTGTCTCGCTGCTATTACAAGATTCAAAGGACACTGTAGTCTGCAAAAACAACACCGGAGACAGTAAGACCCAATATACCTTATATGAACGCAACAAAACACTATATGAAGGCAGCGACTCAATCAGAAACGGCATATTCGAAACAACCATCCCCATACCTTTGGACATCAATTACAGCAATCAAAGCGGACGACTGAACTTATATGCTGTAAATACCGACAAGACCATCGAGGCCAATGGCTTCACCGAAGATTTTACGGTTGGCGGATCTGAAGACATCGCCCAAAAAGATTCCATCGGACCGGCCATGTTTGTATATCTGAACAATCCCGATTTTAAAGACGGTGAGACAGTCAACGAAACGCCCTATTTTTATGCCATTCTGTCAGACTCGGACGGAATCAACACAACGGGAACAGGAGTCGGACACGATCTGCAGCTCGTCATAGACCATAAAGACACTTACATTCTGAACAGTTATTACGAGAATGACTTCGGAAGTTACACACAAGGAACAGTGACTTTTCACCTGCCTGAACTCGAAGCCGGCAAGCACCATCTGTTTTTCAGAGCATGGGATTTGAAAAACAATTCGTCTTCCACCATTCTTGACTTCAACGTAGAGGTCGGACTCAGGCCTCAATTATTAGATGTCAGGACAAGCAGGAATCCGGCTTCGGCACAGACAACCTTCATTATTTCATATGACCGGCCTGAAACGGAAACACAATTCAATATAGAAGTGTATGACGCATTCGGACGATTATGGTGGACACACAACGAAACAAGCAGCACAGCCAATGGCTATCATACCATTGATTGGAATCTTACATCCAACAGTGGAGCTGCATTGCCAAGCGGCTTATACCTATATAAGGTAAACATTTCCTGCAACGGAAGTAAAGAAACGACAAAAACGAAGAAATTAGTCATACGAAAACAATAAAAGCAACGCCAGCGAGTTTTTAATATAGACCCTAAGGGCAAAAACAAGAGTATGAGAAAATCACTAATTATATTAATTGCATCAATATTGACTTGTATCGCTGCCAAAGCACAAGACCAAAAAGACAAGTTCAATCCGGTACAGACAGCCGTAATCTCACAAAGCATCGCTCCCGATGCAAGAGCCGGCGGTATAGGCGATGTGGGAGCAGCCACAGACCCCGACGTCAATTCACAGGCATGGAATGCCGCCAAATATCCTTTTTGCATCAGCAAAGCCGGCGTAGCACTGAACTACACGCCTTGGTTGCGCCAACTTGTAAATGATATTGACTTGGCCTATCTCGTAGGTTACATGCGTTTGGGAGACTATCAGGCAGTCAGCGCCTCCATGCGCTATTTCTCTTTGGGCGAAGTATTCGCAAATGACGGAACAGACTCTGATGACGGAATCAGCATGACATTCAAGCCCTACGAATGGGCCTTCGATGCCGGTTACTCACGTATGCTCAGTGAAAAGTTTTCCGCATCTGTAACTTTCAGATATATCTATTCCGACATTTCCGGGCACTACGATGACGGCTCTGAACCGGGCTCAGCATTTGCCGTTGACTTGGGAGGCTACTATAATACATATCTCAACATGGGATCGCGCGAATGCCAACTGTCGTTAGGACTCAACATTTCCAATTTAGGAAGCAAAATCAATTATGGCGATGACTACTCATTTTTCATTCCGACGAATTTACGCTTAGGCGCCAACTACATGGTACCACTCAATGAGTACAACCGCATTTCGTTTGCCGCTGACGCCAACAAATTGTTGGTGCCCACCTATCCCACCGATGCCCAATGCGCCAAAGCCTTAGGATATAAAACAGACGACGGCCAAGACCACACTGCAGAATATCAAACCTATCGCGAAGAAAACTTTTATAACATATCACCCATTACAGGTATATTCAAAAGCTTCAGCGACGCACCGGGAGGATTCAAAGAAGAACTGGAAGAAATACAATGGAGCCTTGGCGTAGAATATACTTACAATGATAAGTTCATACTGCGTGGAGGCTATCACCACGAAAGTGAAACGAAAGGAGGGCGCAAGTACTTTACAGTAGGTGCCGGCTTCCGCATGAATGTGTTCAGTCTTGATGCCGGATATGTCATTTCTACGGCAGCATCCAATCCGCTTGATCAAACATTGCGCGTCTCACTTGGATTTGACTTCGACGGTATTAAAGATTTGTTCCATCGGGGACGTTAAATTTCGATTGTTTTAAAATGGCCAAACTAAGAGTAGGTTTAGGATATGACGTACACCAGATAGTAGCCGACAGACCTTTATGGATTGGTGGAATAAGAATTCCTGCTCCATTCGGACTTTTAGGGCACAGCGACGCGGATGTACTGATTCACGCTATATGCGATGCGCTACTGGGTGCAGCCAACATGCGGGATATCGGGTATCATTTCCCCGATAGCGACCCACAATATGCAGGCATTGACAGCAAAAGACTATTGGCAGAAACCACATGCTTACTGCAACAGCATGGCTATACTATTGGGAACATCGATTCCACCATTTGTGCGGAAGTACCGAAAATCAGTCCATTCATTGAGCAAATGCAAGAATGCCTTGCTCCATTGATGAACATTGACAAACAGGATATATCCATCAAAGCAACGACAACAGAGCGTTTGGGATTTACAGGACGCAAAGAAGGTATTTCAGCCTATGCCATAGCTTTGATAGAACACGAACCACATCGCTCTTGATTCTACAAAAAATACGGGGCAGAATATTGCCGCATTTAAAAGATTGTTGTAATTTTGCAGCGTCAAAAAGAGATTAAAGACATAGACAATATGGCACATTTCTACTCATTCGGCTTTTACTTTTATTACTTTGCTACAGTTAAGAAGTGAAGCGGATGCCTGTGTGCCCAAGGAAATACAAAAGAAAAATATTTAAGGTCCCGCTCCAACAAGAGCGGGATTTTTTGGTACAAATAAAAAGAGGATGAAAAAAGTAGCGATACAAGGCATCAAAGGATCGTTTCACGACATCGCAGCTCACCGTTTTTTCAAAAACGAAGACATTGAGCTCGTATGCTGCGAAACATTTGAAGATCTCTTTGAAGCAATGAAAAGAGACAGCAGCCTATTGGCCATGATGGCTATCGAAAATACGATTGCAGGCAGCCTGCTCCACAACTACGAGCTGCTACGCGCAAGCAACTTGACTATTGTTGGCGAACACAAGCTTCATATCGAGCACAGTCTGTTATGCCTGCCCGACGAAAGCATAGATGATATCAAAGAAATCAATTCGCATCCGGTAGCCCTAATGCAATGCCGCAACTTTTTAAAACAATTCCGCGATCGGAAAATAGTAGAAACCGATGACACAGCCGGAGCTGCCGAAATGATAAGCCGCCTCCATCTGAAAGGACACGCTGCCATTTGTTCGAAATTCGCTGCCCCCATCTATCACATGAAAGTGTTGAAAGAAGCGATAGAAGACAATAAGCACAACTTTACACGTTTTCTATGCCTTTGCGACCCTTGGAATGCCGACACATTACGCGATGCAAAAAAATCCGACAAAAGCAGTATCGTATTTTCAATACCTCACGAAAAAGGTGAATTGTCGCATGTTCTCTCGGTCTTGTCTTTTTATGACATAAACATGACTAAAATCCAATCTCTTCCAATAATAGGACACGAATGGGAATATCTTTTCTATGTAGACGTCACTTACAGCGACTATTCACACTATCGTCAATGCATCGAAGCCATCAGGCCACTAACAAAACAAATAAGGATTCTTGGAGAATATGAATCAGACGATCACTAATTCGCTTATCACCCCGGCTAAAAGACTGGAAACAGTCAGCGAATACTATTTCAGCAAAAAACTAAAAGAAATTGCCATGCGCAATGCCAAGGGCGAAAATATCATCAGCCTGGCTATCGGAAGCCCCGACATGCCTCCATCTGCACAAACAATCGAAACACTTTGCCAACAGGCAAAACGCGATGACGTTCACGGTTACCAGCCCACAGTAGGCATTCCGGAACTGCGTAAAGCTATGGCAGATTGGTACAAACGCTGGTATCATGTTGACTTGGACCCCGATTCCGAAATCCAACCCCTTATTGGTTCTAAAGAAGGCATTCTACATGTCACTTTGGCTTTTGCCAACCCCGGAGATAAAGTATTGGTCCCTAATCCCGGCTACCCGACATATACATCACTGACCAAGCTTTTAGGCTGCGATATCGTCTACTACGACCTGAAAGAAGACAATGACTGGCAACCAGACTTTGAGGCTTTGGAACACATGGACCTATCTCATGTAAAAATCATGTGGACTAATTACCCCAACATGCCGACAGGAGCCAATGCGCAAATGGAAACGTACAAAAAGCTTGTCGACTTTGCCCGTCGCCACCACATTCTGGTTGTCAACGACAATCCTTACAGCTTTATTTTGAACGAGAACCCCATCAGCTTATTACAAGTGCCTGATGCCAAAGATTGTTGCATAGAATTCAATTCTATGAGCAAAAGCCACAACATGCCCGGATGGCGCGTAGGTTTGTTGGCCACCAATGCCCAATTTGTCAAATGGATTCTGAAAGTAAAGTCGAACATTGACTCCGGAACTTTTCGCCCACTGCAACTGGCGGCAGCCAAAGCATACGAGAATGCCCCGGAGTGGCACAGACAAGCCAACTTTGAAGTATATCACTCACGCCGCAAAATAGCAGAAAAAATCATGGAAGCCATTGGCTGCAACTACAATCCGAAGCAAGTAAGCATGTTTCTTTGGGGACGCATTCCAGACTCCTATGCCAATAGTGAAGAACTGACAGAAAAAGTCCTAAACGAAGCTCATGTATTCATTACCCCGGGCTTCATCTTCGGAACCAATGGGCAACGTTATGTACGCATATCGCTTTGTGCCAAAGAGCCACTGCTGAATCAAGCCCTTGAAAGGATCCAACATGTTTTCAATAACCACTAAACAACACAACTAAGCACACATAAATATGAATATGGAACTCGATTTACTGCCCTTAAATCTACCCGGTGTTTCCAATGAACGTCCTTTAATCATAGCCGGCCCTTGCAGCGCCGAAACAGAAGAACAGGTATTGGAAGCAGCACGACAACTAAGCCACAATGGTATCAAAGTGTTTAGAGCCGGTATATGGAAACCTCGCACAAAACCAGGAGGCTTTGAAGGAAACGGAGAAAAAGCCTTGCCATGGATGCAACGCGTAAAAGAAGAAACCGGCATGCTTACAGCCACTGAAGTTGCAACACCTCACCATGTAGAACTGGCATTAAACGCCGGCATCGATATCTTATGGATTGGAGCAAGAACCACAGCCAACCCTTTTGCCGTACAAGATATTGCCGATGCATTGAAAGGTGTCGATATTCCCATTCTCTATAAGAATCCTGTTAACCCGGACCTTGAATTATGGATTGGCGGCATGCAACGTCTCAACGGTGCCGGCATCAAACGACTGGCAGCCATACACCGCGGATTTACGTCCTACGACAAATCCATCTATCGCAACATTCCTATGTGGCACATGCCTATAGAACTACGTCGCCGCATCCCTAACCTGCCAATAATCTGCGACCCAAGCCATATCGGAGGGCGCAGAGAATTAATTGCTCCGCTTTCACAACAAGCAATGGATCTCGGTTTTGATGGTTTGATTATTGAAAGCCATTGCAATCCCGACAATGCCTGGAGTGATGCAAAACAACAAGTAACCCCTGATGTCCTTGATTTCATCATTGATAAGCTGACCGTCAGAAATACCGTTGATACCACAGAAAGCCTGAAATCGCTGCGGTCACAGATAGACGATTTGGACAATGAACTGATAGAACTGCTATCCAAACGCATGCGAATCAGCCGTGAAATTGCCCAATACAAAAAGGAACATAATGTGGCCGTAATGCAACCACAACGATACAATGAAATAATAGACAAACGCGGTGCACAAGGCGCGCTTTGCGGCATGTCGGTCGATTTCATGAAGAGCATCTTTGAATCCATCCACGCCGAAAGTGTACGCCAGCAAATTGACATTATCAATAAATAAGGACAACCACACCTATGAAAATTCTTGTTTTGGGAGCAGGCAAAATGGGGTCATTTTTTATCGACCTGTTGAGTTTCGATCACGAAACTGCCGTATATGACATTGACCCCAAGCGTCTGCGTTTCATGTACAATACGCAGCGTTTCACAACTCTTGAAGAAATTGAATCTTTTCGCCCTGAACTGGTCATCAATGCTGTATCACTTAACCATACTATTGATGTCTTTAAAAGTATCACCCCGCATTTGCCTGCAGATTGCATTCTTAGCGACATCGCATCGGTCAAGACAAATTTGAAAGACTATTATACGCAGTGCGGTTTCCGCTACGTATCGACTCATCCGATGTTTGGTCCTACGTTTGCCAACCTTGGTGCTTTGGCCAACGAGAATGCCATCATCATTAACGAAGGCGACTACATGGGGCGCGTTCTTTTCCGCGACATTTATAGCAGGTTGGGGCTGAACATCTGCGAATACAGCTTTGCCCAGCACGATGAGATAGTTGCCTACTCTCTTTCAATACCGTTTGTCTCGACCTTTGTCTTTGCCGCTGTCATGAAGCATCAAGATGCACCCGGCACTACTTTCAAGCGCCACATGGCCATAGCCAAAGGCGTATTGAGCGAAGACCGAACCTTGTTGCGCGAAATTCTCTTCAATCCACACACCGGCGGACAAGTATGCAAAATACGGCAAGAATTAAAAAACCTGATCGAAATCATAGATCATAAAGACGAAAATGCACTCAACAACTACATTGACCGGATAAAGCAACACATAAAATGATCACACATGAATACTAAAAAACTGCCTTTCCTCAGCGATTACATGTACGCTTGTCATCCTCTTATTCTAAAGAGAATCGCCGAAACTGCCGACACGCCTTTTTTCGGATATGGCGATGACGAAATTTGTGATTCTGCCAAAGAAAAAATCCGAAGTGCTCTTCGTGCACCCAAGGCCGAAATCTTTTTCCTGATAGGCGGCACACCGACCAACGTAATAGCCATCGACGCCCTCATTCCACCCTATCAAGGCGTGCTTGCAGCCGAAAGCGGCCATATCAGCATACGCGAAGCCGGAGCAGTGGAAGCTACAGGACACAAAATCGTCACCTTGGCTCCGACTAACGGGAAAATAATGGCACAAAACGTCCAAAGCTATTTAAGAGCCTTCTATGCCGACGAAACTTGGAAACACGGAGTAGAACCCGGAATGCTCTATATTACGCATCCGACCGAAACAGGAACCCTCTATTCCTTATCGGAACTTAAAGAGCTGTCCAAAGTGTGCCACGACAATCATCTCAAACTTTACTTGGACGGAGCACGTCTCGGCTACGGACTGGCTGCCACCGGAAGCGACATTTCCCTATCTGACATAGCCAGCCTGTGCGATGCCTTCTACATAGGCGGAACTAAAATAGGAGCTCTCATGGGTGAAGCTCTTGTATTTCCTGAACCAAACACTGTCAGCCACCTTTTTTCACAAGTAAAGCGTCACAACAATCTTTTGGCCAAAGGATGGTTGCTCGGACTGCAATTTGACACCCTGTTCACCAATAACCTTTATCTCTCTCTTGCACGGCATGGCATCCTAATGGCCGAAAAGCTCAAAAAGGGCATTCTGGAAAAAGGCTTTAAACTGTTCGCCGACTCACCCACCAATCAGCAGTTCATCATAATGACAATTGCAGACTATCATCGGCTGAGCGAAAACGTGGATTGTGAAATATGGCAGGAACTTCCGGACCAACAAGTGGCCGTTCGCCTATGCACCTCATGGCACACAACCGAAGAACAGGTAGACCGACTACTTGACTTACTTTAGTTCCCATAGCATCGGTTCTCTTCTTGCAACCATATCCCGAGAGATTTATCATTATTCATAAGAAACACATTCAAAAGCATGGAAGTTTATCTGATACGCCACACAAGTGTCAAGTTGGCCGAACCTACATGCTACGGACAGACAGATGTAGACGTAGCCGGCACATTCGAAGCAGAAGCAGCACAGACAAAATTGCATTTACAGGGAATTCATTTCGACAAAGCCTATTGCAGTCCTCTCAAACGCGCAACCAAACTGGCCGCATACTGCGGGTTTCCCGATGCCGAAAGAGACGACCGGCTGATAGAAATGAATATGGGCGACCTGGAAATGGTGCCGTTTCGGAACATTCCCGAGAGCGACATCGACCAATGGTATAACCATTATATGGACATAAAAATGCCGGGCGGTGAATCCACGGCAGACGTTTACGCCCGTATGGCCGGTTTCTTTGGCGAACTGCGCAAAAAGCCCTATCACCGCGTAGCAGTGTTCTATCATGGTTGCGCTATACTGTGTACACGAATCATGCTTGGCCTGCTCCCTTACACTGCCGGATTTGACGATGTTACACCAAACGGCGGCATCGAGATCATACAATTATGACTTCTGCCGGATATGTTCCTTCCCTATTCTTTGAGTACATGACAAACAGATAAAAGATTGACGGCCAAAACCTGTATCAAACGTCATTTTCGCCAAGTTCACTTGAGAGAAATGCTAAAAACATCGGCACAATTGCAGCCTTAAAGAAGATATTTGCCGGATAATGGTTGAGAATTGCCAATCTATACCGGAAATTTGCAGGACCAAGTCTTGGTTTTTAGTAATCAAGACTTGGTTATTAACGATCAGGACTTGATTTATAATAACCAAGTCCTGATTCTGCAAATTATAACAGCAAAACTACAATTTACAGCAACGTGCATGGAAAAACACCGAACATTGCTACAATAAAAAAGGAACATCTTACTCCTTCACCACTAAAGAGTAAGATATTCCGCAATGAACAGCTGAATCGTGGGAAACTATCCGGACATTCCCATTATGCTCAAATACCTTTGTTGCCTACAGGCATACGATAAATATAGACATTGGTATCGAAATGCTCAAAGCCAAATGTTTTACAGAACTGATTACCTGCAACCCGGCGATTGCTGGCAGTAAGCATCACGCTCGGAGCACCCAAATAATGGGCAAATTTGAGAACCTGATCCATCATTGTATGTGCCAAACCATGACGGCGATATTTTTCATCGATTACAAAATCGTCCACCCACGCACGGGGTGAAGAACAAGTCTGGCAGATATTGACTGTAACCATTCCCCACACTTGATCTTTTTCGCCCGAATCTGCTGCAGTGCGCTCAGGACGCAAGAAGAACAAATGAGATGATGTTGAATTGAGTATTGTACAAAGCGTATACTTTAAAAAAGCACTCCTATTGGGTGTATACTGTGCCAATAACCTTTGTACGTTTTCTAAAACGTCTTCAGAAAACTCAGTTACTTCTACAAGCTTTGCATGTAACCGTTCGGGATTTGAATGATGATTTTCCATTTTATCTGACTATATTTGTTTACTTTATTATCATAAGAAGCAATTCTTATTGAAAGCACGAAGTTAAGAATAAGATTCGTTTCAAAGATTACAATATCACTATTTCTTCGACCAGTTCTCAAGCATTCGTGCAATTTACTACTCAGCGTTATTCAATTATGTAACGTTCTTTTCCAGCTTTTATTTTGTCACCGAAGAAATTTCTATTGAAAAAGCCAAAATGACAGGATACAAAAAAACATGAACAAACAAATTCATGGCATACTTTTTGATTGTATTATTTCAGAAAACGAAAAAATATAACTTTTATGGATATAGACAAATACACTATCAAAGCGCAAGAAGCCATTAATACGGCTCTGCGTAAAGCTTCCTCAGGAGGACAGCAAGCCATTGAACCCGAGCACTTGTTATATGGAGTCATGGAAGTAGGCGAAAATGTAACAAAATACGTTTTCGACAAACTCAGTGTCAACGTCAGGCAGTTGCAATCTGTTTTGGAAAGCCAGCTACGTTCCCTGCCGAAAGTATCAGG
This sequence comes from Prevotellaceae bacterium UBA6417, assembly GCA_002439755.1. GTDB lineage: Bacteria > Bacteroidota > Bacteroidia > Bacteroidales > Bacteroidaceae > UBA6382. Next base: position 29,859 of record DJPH01000066.1, read on the forward strand.
CGGTGGGCAGCCCTACCTTTCCAACACCACAAATCAGGTGCTGATGGAAGCAGAAAACATTGCATCCAAGAACGGAGATGAATTTACCGGTCTGGAAGCAATCCTGCAAGCCCTATTGAAAGTCAACAGTACAGTGAGCGGCCTGATGAAAGATGCAGGCATCACTGCCGATGGCTTGGCAAAAGCCGTACAGGAATTGCGTGGCGGGCAGAAAGTAAATAGCCAAACCGCAGAGGATACATATCAGGCATTGTCAAAATATGCGCGCGACCTTGTAAAAGATGCGCGCGAAGGCAAGCTCGACCCGGTCATCGGACGTGATGAAGAAATCCGGCGCGTATTGCAAATCCTAAGCAGGCGCACAAAAAACAACCCTATTCTAATAGGTGAACCAGGTACAGGAAAAACAGCCATTGTCGAAGGGCTCGCCGAAAGAATCATGAAAGGCGATGTTCCTGAGAACTTAAAGGACAAACGGCTCTTCTCACTTGACATGGGTGCACTCATAGCGGGTGCAAAATATAAAGGAGAGTTTGAAGAACGTCTCAAAAGCGTCATCAACGAGGTAAAGAAAAGCAATGACAACATAATACTTTTCATTGATGAAATCCATACGCTTGTCGGTGCTGGCAAAAACGAGGGCGCGATGGATGCCGCCAACATATTGAAACCGGCTTTGAGCAGAGGCGAGATAAGAACCGTTGGCGCAACGACTTTGGATGAATATCAAAAGTATTTTGAGAAAGACAAGGCATTGGAGCGTCGTTTTCAAACCGTAATGGTTGATGAGCCAAGTACAGAAGACAGCATTTCCATCTTGCGCGGATTGAAAGAACGCTATGAAAACCACCACAAGGTGAGAATACAAGATGACGCAGTCATTGCCGCAGTTCGATTGTCGCAACGCTATATCAGCAATCGTTTCTTGCCCGACAAAGCCATTGACCTGATGGACGAAGCCGCAGCCAAATTGCGGATAGAACGCGATTCACTGCCTGAAGAACTGGACGAAACCGTCAGACACCTTAAACAGCTGGAAATAGAACGTGAAGCCATCAAACGCGAAGGAGATGAAAGTAAACTGCAGCAACTGACGAAAGAAATCAGCGACTTGAAAGAACAAGAAGAAGCTTATCGCGCAAAATGGCAGAGCGAAAAGGCCATGGTCGACAAAATCCAACAAAACAAGCAGGAAATAGAACAATTAAAATTCGAAGCCGACCGTGCCGAACGCGAAGGCAATTACGGACGCGTAGCCGAAATACGTTATGGTAAATTGAAGTCATTAAATGACGAAATTCAGCAAATACAGAAGAAATTGGCTGAGACCCAAAACGGAAACGGCATGATAAAAGAAGAGGTTACCGCTGATGATATAGCAGAAGTAGTAAGCCGTTGGACAGGTATTCCCGTCAGCCGTATGCTTCAAAGTGAACGCGAGAAACTGCTTCATATGGAAGAAGAACTTCACAAACGCATTGTAGGACAAGATGAAGCTATTCGCGCCGTGAGTGATGCCGTAAGGCGGAGCCGCGCCGGTGTGCAAGACCCCAGAAGGCCGATTGGCTCGTTCATCTTTTTGGGAACAACAGGTGTAGGTAAGACTGAGTTGGCAAAAGCATTGGCTGAATATCTTTTCAACGATGAAAGCATGATGACTCGAATCGACATGAGCGAATACCAAGAGAAATTCAGCGTCAGCCGTTTGATTGGAGCACCTCCGGGCTACGTAGGTTACGATGAAGGCGGACAACTGACAGAGGCCGTAAGAAGAAAGCCCTACTCGGTAGTTCTTTTTGACGAAATCGAAAAAGCCCATCCGGATGTATTCAACATTCTGCTCCAAGTATTGGATGACGGGCGATTGACAGATAACAAAGGCCGTACAGTCAATTTCCGCAATACGATTATCATAATGACGTCAAACATGGGCAGCCAGTATATCCAAAGCCGCTTCGAAGAAATGAAGAACAAAAATGCCGAAGAGCGCGAACGGATACTGGCAGATACTCAAAAACACGTTATAGAATTGCTCAAAAAGAATATACGTCCAGAGTTTCTCAACCGTATCGACGAAATTATCATGTTCCGCCCTCTTACGCAAGACGAGATTTCAGACATTGTCAGACTGCAAGTCAACGGTGTATGCAAACATCTGCAAAGCAATGGCATCACTTTAAATGTTACAGACAAAGCCATTCATTTGCTTGCTCAAGCCGGCTATGACCCCGAATTTGGCGCACGCCCCGTAAAAAGAGCCATTCAACGTGACTTGTTAAACAGTTTAAGCCGTATGATTCTATCTGGAACAATTGACCGGACAAAGCCAGTTGTAGCAGATGCCAAAGACAATAACATCGTATTTACGAATTAGATTACTCATAACAATTTGTGCCGGGAGGTTTTAAAGCCTCCCGGTTTTTTTTGTGCCCTACAGGCTCGTTCCTGATTGCACAATCTTTCTGTATAAGTGCATTTATCATTGATGTTGCTCAAACAAGCCACATTTTGTTTGTTTCATTAGAAACCAATTCACATAAACACATTTAAGACTATAATTCAGCACATTGCAATCATTCAACATTCAAACATATCTGAATTTTCCGTTAATGATTACTTAAATCAAAAACCATTCATTCCATAAAAGAGAAATCGAAGTATTTTTGCGTAAAACAAAAAAGATGCGAGAAATAGACAACATTTGCAGACTTTTGGACAAAGGAGAAAACGATAAAGCCATCCGTCTTCTCAACATCCAGATTAACACCCATGAGGCAGATGACAAACTTTATTATATGCGTGGAAATGCCTATTTCAAATCCGGAAATTGGCAATATGCCATGGAAGATTATATGCAAGCCATATCCATTAATGCCGAAAGTCCGGCCGCAGAAGCCATCAAGATGGCTCGTAACATTTTAGAGTTTTATAACAAGGAAATATTTTGTCAATAATATGAGCAAGATGAGAGGTGCAATAATAATCGACATTGACCGATGCAAAGGATGCTGCCTTTGTATGGAAGCATGCCCTTTTGATTTATTGGAGCCGGCGCCCCACAAGGTAAACCGGAAAGGTTATACCTATGTCCGACAAAACGAATGGGAAAAATGTACCGGATGTGCATCATGCGCTATTGTGTGCCCGGATGGCTGCATCAGTGTATACCGCAAAAAAGAACATTAACACACAAGAAAAGACAATGGAAGAAAAAGTAGAATTGATGAAAGGCAACGAAGCTATTGCCCACGCTGCTATCCGCTGCGGCTGTGACGGCTATTTCGGTTATCCCATCACTCCACAGTCCGAAGTCCTTGAAACTCTTACACTGCTCAAGCCGTGGGAAACGAGCGGCATGGTGGTTCTCCAAGCAGAGAGCGAAGTGGCCGCCATCAACATGCTTTATGGCGGCGGCGGTTCCGGAAAACGTGTAATGACCTCTTCATCAAGTCCCGGTGTAGCCCTTATGCAAGAAGGCATCAGTTACATGGCCGGTGCAGAAATTCCCGCTCTCATAGTTAATGTACAACGTGGCGGACCCGGCTTGGGAACCATTCAGCCCAGCCAAAGCGACTACCGCCAAGCCACGGCGGGAGGTGGAAATGGAGATTATAATGTAATCGTTTTAGCTCCGAATTCCGTTCAAGAGATGGCTGACTTTGTGGACTTGGCATTTCAATTGGCTTTTAAGTACCGCAATCCAGCCATGATTCTTTCGGATGGCGTCATCGGCCAAATGATGGAAAAAGTTGTACTTCCTCCTTTAAAGCCTCGTCGCACAGAAGAAGAAATAGCTCGTGAATGCCCATGGGCCGTCAACGGGCACGGTTTAAAGAAACGAAAACCTAACATCTTGACTTCGTTAGAGCTTGACCCGCATGTAATGGAAGAGAAGAATCTACGTCTGCAAAAAAAATATCAAGACATATGCGACAATGAAGTAAGGTATGAAACCTATCTATGCGATGATGCCGAATACTTGATGATTGCCTTCGGATCGGTAGCACGCATTGCCATGGAAGCAATTGACAAGTTGCGTCAAAATGGCATCAAAATTGGATTATTCCGTCCCATTACGCTATGGCCGTTCCCCGGCAAGGAAATTGCTCGGATTTCACAACAGACTAAAGGAATACTTGTCCCGGAAATGAATGCGGGACAAATGATCATTGATGTACGTCTGGCCGTTGAGGGAAGAACTCCCATAAGGCATTTCGGGCGGTTAGGCGGCATAGTCCCTACTCCTGACGAATTGGCAGATTCGTTCAATAAGAATTTCATTCACAATGTATAATCAGCAAGACAGTGACCATGACCAACGAAAACAATCCGCAAAAGAATGAGGCACGTCACCTATGGCATCGGCCTACGCAGCAAGATGACAAACTGAAGCTGCGCAATATGCTTAACGTCATATTCATGATTCTGGCCATTGCTTCCATAATCATTTATTTTGCAATACCTCGTCCTCAGGGGCTGCCCTATTTCTTTGTTTGCTGCTTCCTTGCCATTATCCTAAAGGGCGTTGAAGTTTGCATACGTATGGTGACTAACAAAAAGAATAAAAGATGACAAAAGAAGAAATCTTACAACTTGAAAATTTGGTTTACAAAAAACCTGCATTAATGAACGACGTCAGCATGCATTATTGCCCGGGCTGCTCACATGGCGTTGTTCACAAGCTAATTGCAGAAATCATTGAAGAGATGGAAATGGAGGAAAAGACCATTGCCATCTGTCCGGTAGGTTGTGCTGTTTTTGCCTATCGCTACCTTGATATCGATTGGCTTGAAGCTGCTCACGGACGTGCTCCGGCCTTAGCCACGGCCTGTAAACGCATGTGGAACGACCGCCTGGTTTTTACCTACCAGGGCGATGGTGATTTGGCTTGCATCGGAGCTTGCGAAACCATCCACGCATTGAATCGGGGTGAAAAGATTACAATTATCTTTATCAACAACGCCATTTATGGTATGACAGGCGGACAAATGGCACCCACCACGCTGTTGGGTATGAAAACATCAACGTGCCCCTACGGACGTGACCCCCAATTGCATGGATACCCGTTAAACATCACCGATTTGGCTGCATCACTCGAAGGCACTGCATTTGTTTCACGGCAAAGTGTCGAGACTGTCGGAGCCATCAGAAAGGCCAAAAAGGCCATCCGCCATGCATTTGAAAATTCCATGAACGGAAAAGGATCGAATCTGGTCGAAATCGTATCAACATGCAACTCCGGTTGGAAGACTTCGCCTGTCAAAGCCAACAAATGGATGGAAGAAAACATGTTCAAATACTATCATTTAGGCGATTTGAAAGACATTTAAAGCATTCAACATGAAAGAAGAAATAATTATATCGGGATTTGGTGGACAAGGCGTTTTGTCAATGGGAAAGCTATTGGCCTACGCCGGTCTGATGGAAGGAAAAGAAGTTACCTGGCTTCCGGCTTATGGCCCTGAACAGCGCGGCGGAACGGCCAATGTCACGGTAATCATCAGCGACAACAAGATTTCTTCACCGATTGTCAATACCTATTCCACCGCCATACTGCTAAACCAGCCATCGTTAGAACGTTTCGCGCCATTGGTACGCTCCGGAGGAACACTACTTTTCGACAATTATGGAATCATTGCGCCCCCTCAACGAAAAGACATCAATCTTTTCCGAATCGATGCGATGGATGCAGCAGCAACCCTGAAGAATATCAAAACTTTCAACATGTTTATTCTCGGCGGACTCGTCAAAGTCCTTCCTGTGGTCAGCGTGGAAAACATCAAAAAAGCTCTTTTTCACACTCTACCGGAACGCCATCACAATCTCATCCCCATCAATGAAACGGCGCTGCAAAAAGGTATGGAAATAATCCGCAAATTATAAAGCCGCACCATTTTCCTTTTTGCCTGAAAGTACTAACTTTGCAGAATGAAGAAGTTTCTTTTAATTCTATCATTCATTCTGTTGCTTCCGGCAGCAATTTTCGGACAAGGATTCGACGATAACAACAGATTCCGCCGAATTGGTCAAGGAAGTAACCAAAACGACAGAAACCGCCAAGGCAACACAGACGAAAACGATACGGACGGAGAAAGGAGCAACATCTTCGGGCGTCATTCGGACTCAAGCAAGAAGAAAGACAAAACGCCCACAGGTCTGCGCGTTTGGGAAGCCGATCCGAGATTTGGCACAATCGATTCGGTTCAAATAGATACGTTTTCGCACAGTTTCCAGAATGCAAATTTCACAGAAGGCATCCACGGGCAATACAATACGTTAGGAAATCTCGGCTCCCCGCGTCTGTCAAGGCTTTTCGCTAATCGCCCACTTGATTTCAGCTACTTCATTTTTTCCGAACCTTACGACTTTTTTATAACGCCCTTTTCCAAGATTCATTTCACCAATACAAAATCGCCCATCACCAACATTTCATACCATGAGTCCATGGGCAGTGACAATGGCGAAGACCGCATTCGCGCATTATACGCCATCAATATGGGAAAAGATATCGGATTCGGGTTAAAACTCGACTATCTGTATGGACGCGGATACTATGATCATCAATCTACGTCCAATTTCAATGCCACATTATTCGGTTCCATTCTCAAAGATCAATACAAAGCCCATTTTGCTTTCTATGCCAATTACCTGAAAACCGGAGAAAACGGTGGCATCGAGAGCGATGACTATGTTACAAACCCCGAAAATTTTCCTTCTAAATTCGGGACAAATGACATTCCCACCCGTTTAGACAAAGTTTGGAACAAAATGCATGTTAACGGTCTGCAATGGACACACCGCTACAGTATGGGATTCCATAAGGTCATCGAAAAGACCGACTCAACGAAGTCAACAGCAGGCTCACCTTCAACAACCATACCAACAGACTCGGCAAAAGCCACCGGAAGCGCAAATGCCACAACGAAACCGGCTTCTGCAGATACTGCTAAAATCGCACCGCCAAAGACTTTGTTCATTCCCGTTACCAGCTTCATACATACGTTGAAAATTGAGGACAATACACGGAAGTTCATTGCCAATGAACCCCTTGACGATTTTTATACAAACAAATATTTCGAAGGCGACTCAACGGCAGACGTCATTAAAAACACTCTCGTTTCCAACCTTTTGGCCATAGAACTCCACGAAGGGTTCAACAAATGGGCCATGGCCGGCATCCGCCTCTATGCCCAACACGATTTCAACTCTTTCAAACTGCCGGCTGCCTACCGTCTCTCCCAATCCTACAATGAAAACCGCATTACATTAGGCGGCCAATTATTTAAAGAAAAAGGCCGCAACATCAATTATACACTTCAAGCCGAAACTTCGTCAGACGGAAGCACGTGGGGCGATTTCAAATTAAGCGGATACGGACTTCTGAAAACACGTTTTCTCGGCGATAGCATCCGACTGCGCCTGCACGGCTCAATCATTGGCCGTCAACCCACTTTTTTCTACCGCACCTACCATTCTCATCACCTGTGGTGGGACAACAGTTTGGACAAACAGTTTACGACACGGATTGGCGCGATTCTGAAAAGTGAAAAGACAAGGACACGCCTATCATTCGACCTTCAAAACATTGAAAAATATACTTATTTCGCCACTACCGCCCAACAAGCGACCAATGGGACTTCCACCTATTACACATACGACACGGAAGTACGGCAATCATCAACCAACCTGCAACTAATAGGCGTCACTCTCAATCAGGACTTTACCCTTGGCATTTTGAATTGGGAAAACGAAATTGCCTACCAAACTTCCACCAACCAGAATATTCTTCCCGTTCCGGCACTCTCGCTCTATTCGAATCTTTATCTGCTTTTCCGCATAGCAAAAGTCTTGCGCGTTGAATTAGGCGGTGACGTACGTTTTTTTACACCCTATTATGCACCAACCTACAGTCCGGCAATCGGCATGTATGCCACACAAGCCGAAAATGAACGCATAAAAATCGGCAACTACCCCATCATTGATGTCTATGCCAACCTGCATCTGAAACATACACGATTCTATTTCATGGCTTCACACGTCAACTATAGCAAGAATGGCAGCGGCAATCAATTCTTGGTGCCCCACTACCCCATCAATCCCTTCGTGATACGTTTGGGACTTTCATGGAATTTTTTCAATTAACTATTCTTCCTGATAACCAAGCTCTTTTCTGCCAAAACTCTCGGTTCGAATAATTTTTCATACGCAGCAAATCCATTCTTAAAGGCTCTAAATATGAACTCCAGACAAACCTTTTTTATTTCTGTTCTGCTTTGCACTTTACAAATCCAACTGACAAATGCTTTTCCATCGGAAGACCGACAAAACAAACGAAGTTATGTAGAAAGCATAAGATTGCTTTCGCCATCCGTTGGATGTGATATTAGTGGGAAAACCGAAGTTAAATTCATAGCAAAAGGCATGACAACGGCACATGCCCTATGTTGGAACGCGCCCGACCGAAAGAACCGCTCGCCATGGGGACATGATACCAACCTGACGCCAGGAGGAATTCATCTGGCCGCGACAGGAATTGGAAAATTCGTTTTCAATGCCAACAAATTGCCTCATGGCCCTTTAAACATACGCATCCACGCACAAAATTCGGAAGGCGAACACGACGTGTTTGAACTGCAAGTTTACAACAAAAAAGGAAAACGATGGAAAGAAGGTATACCCTCATCACCGCCACCCGGTGCCGAAGGCATGGAATTGTTTTTTTCTGACGACTTCGACAATAAAGAACTTTCCATTTCAAATGATGGACGCGGCACTCGCTACAATGCCCACAAACCAACATTCGGCGATTTCAGCGGCTGGCCTTTCACCGATGTAACAAGCCCGCTCAATCCTTTCAGCCAACGCGATACCTACCTGAAAATAGCGGCACGCAAGCCAACAGGCACCCGGGGAAGCACCGGTCTGCTTGCACCTGTCGACATGGATGGAAAAGGATTATGGGTTAAAGCACCCTGCTACTTTGAATGCCGTTTTCTGGCACATTCGGCACCCGGCACATGGCCTGCATTCTGGGTGCTGAATCAAACCAAGAACTTGCCTGGCGACGAACTGGATATCATTGAGGCCTACGGTGGCCGGGGAGAGGGAAATCCTAATGACTCAGGCTACTATGCCACCGCCCATTACTGGCAGCAAAAGGATTCCGAAGGCAAAGAAGTCAAAGCGCCCTGGAAGCACATTAACATGCTTGAAATCGGCAGCAAGACTTCTTGGTCTACGACATTTCACACTTATGGACTTTGCGTAGGAAAAGGCTCGACTGTCTATTATTTGGACAATATCGAAGTGTTCAGACATGCCACAAACCGGTATTCAGGCGAACAGCCGCTTTTCTTTTTGGTCAATTATGCCATCGGTGGTGCAAGCGGCTGGAAAATCAACTTGGAACGCTACGACAATTCTTCCGACATGTATGTCGATTTCATTCGGGTGTATCAAGGAAAATAATACGAGGAAAAGCAATCAGCCAATCGGGAAGACAATATCTATCACTGTATCAGCCAGAATTTCAAGGCTGTCAGGAAAATGAAAAGCGGAAATCTGCTTTACTCCCATTTGGCCGAAATAAGTCTTAGCCACACCCTCAAAGATTATGCTGCGGCCGTGCATCTCCGGATGAGATGACAGATTCAATTGTTTGCGAGCCTCAGAATCACTTTTAAGCTCAATCGGCATGCAATTGTGAGGCATACGCTCTGCAGGATCATCGGCTATCAACAAATTGCTGACAAGACCATCGAAAGGCGCAAGGAAGCATGCGCCGCCTATCTTGGTACCTCTGATCGAACCGACGACAAACCCCTTGACGCAGACAAGATCTCCTTCCGACAGTGCCATGGCTTCGGCCACACTGAGCACTTCGGCATTTTGGCCGGGACTTACAATTTCAGTAGAATCCTTGACATCGGGAATAGCTTCGCTTTCAAGTACAACAGAATCGCACGACAAGAACATTCCTGCCGACAAAGCCAAGACATACAGTTGCGACAACAGCTTCATCACAATAGGCCTTTGCTTGAAGGCAATACGAGATGATCCATATCGCGTTTGACTGCCATCCTAACAGCACGCGCAAAAGCCTTGAAAATGCCTTCTATCTTGTGATGCTCATTAAAACCTTCCGCTTTAATATTCAAATTCATCCGCGCACTGTCTGAAACGCTCTTGAAAAAGTGCAGGAACATCTCCGTTGGCATTTCGCCGATGCGCTCGCGATTGAAACATGCATCCCAAATCAGCCAGGGGCGTCCTCCGAAGTCCAAAGCAACCTGACAAAGGCAATCATCCATAGGCAGACAAAACCCATAGCGTTGAATGCCGCGTTTGTCGCCAAGGGCTTTAAGAAGACATTCGCCAAGCACAATGCCGGTATCTTCTATCGTGTGGTGCTCATCTACGTTCAAGTCGCCCTTTACCTTAACTACCATATCGATATTTCCATGACGGCCAATCTGTTCAAGCATATGGTCGAAGAAGCCGAGTCCCGTATCGATTTCACAAGTGCCGGAACCATTCAGGTCAAGCCTTATAAAGACATCTGTTTCTTTTGTAATGCGGTGTATTTCGGCAATACGCTCACCTCCTATAATAGTCTCCATAATTTCCGGCCATCCGGTGTCACCATGGATAATCAGCGGCTTGCATCCCATATTGCGTGCAAACTCGGCATCGGTTTCCCTGTCGCCAATCATATAGGAATGAGACAAATCGTAATCACCCTGCAAATATTTTCCCATCATGCCTATCCCCGGCTTTCGTGTAGGCAGGTGATCGGAAGGAAAACTTTTGTCAATCAGAATGTCATCGAACTCGACACCGACACTTTGCAAAGTGTCGAGCAATAAATGCTGAAGCCTATCAAACGTTTCCTGAGGATATGAATCAGTACCCAAACCATCTTGATTTGATACCATTACAAATTCATAATCAGTTGTTTTTCTGATTTTCGACAACGCAGTCAAAGCTCCTGGTAAGAACGAAAATTTTTCAATCGAGTCAATCTGTTCATCAGCCGGCTCTCGGATAATTGTCCCGTCGCGGTCAATAAAAACGGCCTTTTTCATTACTTCAAAATTAAGTGAACTTGTATTTTCTCAATGCAGCCAGTAGCACATTGTTTTCTTGCGGAGTCCCGACAGTTATACGCAGGCAATTGTGACATAATGCTATCTTGCTGCGGTTTCTTACAACGATTCCGTTATCTATCAGGTATTCGTAGATGGCCGTGGCGTCGTTCATTTTCGCCAGAAAAAAATTGGCTTCTGTCGGATAGACTTTTTCGCATATACGCAGCTCAGCAACTGATGCCATGAGCTTAGGACGTTCTTCCAAAATGAGCTTAATCCAATTCTCAACATCGCGACGCTTGTCCAAAATCTCAAGAGCAGCGTCTTGTGTAAGCTTATTGACATTATACGGATATTTAACCTTGTTGAACAAGCCGATGATCTCTTCAGAGGCATAAGCAAGCCCCAAACGGATGGCGGCACAGCCCCAGGCCTTTGAAAAAGTATTGAGGACTATAAGATTGGGAAACTCGTCTAAGCGATGACGGAAAGGACTACGGGATGAAAAATCGCTATAAGCCTCGTCCAAAACGACAATGCCTTCAAATGAACATAACACCTTCTCGATTTCTTTTCCATCCAAGTTATTGCCTGTAGGATTATTGGGGCTGCAAAGCCAAATAACTTTGGTGTGAGCATTGACTACGCCCAACAACTTTTCGGCATCCAGTCGGAAATTGTCATCCAACAGGACTTTTCGATATTCTATATCATTAATCTCCGCACAAACCTGATACATCCCGTAAGTCGGTTCTATAGCAACAACATTGTCGCGTTGCGGAATGCAGAAAACGCGATAGACGATGTCAATTGCTTCATCGCTTCCATTTCCAAGAAATATCTGTTCGGGTGCAATCCCTTTCTGTTCGGATATGCGTGTCTTCAGAGACATTTGCAAGGGGTCGGGATAGCGATTATAGGGATTGTTGTAAGGATTCTCGTTGGCATCAATAAAAACCTGAGCTTTACGCCCACGAAATTCATCACGGGCACAGCTATAGGGTTTCAAGCTCCAAATATTGGGGCGTACCAAGTCTTTCAGGCTTTTCATAAACTATTTCTGTTTCAAACTATCTAAACGAATTTCCATTGCCCGCTTGTGCGCTTCCAACTGCTCACCGGCAGCCATAGCCATAACGGCAGGACCTATTTCACGAACGCCTTCGGGTGAAAGTTCCTGCAAAGTCATTTTCCTCACAAAGCAGTCCAAGCACAAGCCGCCGTAAGCACGGGCATACCCTTTTGTGGGTAGCGTATGGTTGGTGCCTGAAGCATAATCACCGGCACTTTCGCAGCTATAAGAGCCCAAGAACACTGAACCGGCATGCCGTATATGCTTGGCAACTTCGCGGTAATTTTTTACTGCAATCACCAAGTGCTCGGGCGCATAATCGTTAGTTACACTAATAGCATCGTTTATATCCTTGACCAAGACGGCCAAACTGTGAGAAAGAGCTTTTGCGGCAATTTCTTTCCTTGGCAAGGTTTCCAACTGGCGTTCCACTTCACTTTGCACAGCTTTCAACATTTCCCTGCTCGTTGATATCAGGACTACCTGACTGTCGGCTCCATGCTCGGCTTGGCTTAAAAGGTCGGCGGCAACAAATGATGGATTAGCTGTTTCATCGGCCAGCACCTCCACTTCGCTTGGGCCGGCCGGCATATCTATTGCTACGTCAGAAAGAGAAACCAATTGTTTGGCCGCCATCACATACTGATTGCCGGGACCAAAAATCTTGTCAACCTTAGGAATGCTCTCCGTTCCATAAGCCAATGCGGCAATAGCCTGTGAACCGCCGACTTTAAAGACTTTGCTTACTCCGGCCAAACGGGCAGCAAACAAAATGACAGGGTTTACACTGCCATCCTTTGCGGGTGGCGTACAAAGGACTATCTCGCTGCAACCGGCTATTTGTGCCGGTACGGCCAACATTAAAACTGTAGAAAAAAGCGGAGCCGAGCCTCCGGGAACATACAAACCCACTCGTTCAATGGGTACAGCCACTTGTTCGCATACAACACCCCGACATGTCGTCACCAAAATAGGAGAAAAGCGCTGCGCTTCATGAAAACGAGAGATGTTTCCGTATGCCAATCGAATTGCATCCTTTAGCTCGTCACTTACTTTGGATTCGGCCTGAAGAAATTCTTCCTCACCAACAGCAAGTTGCTTGAGACACACCTTGTCAAACCTTTCTTCCAATTCATACAGGGCGGCATCACCGTGTTCACATACGTTGTCGATGATGCCTTGCACTGCGCCAAACAATTTTGTCACATCGAAAGCAGGACGTTTCAAACATTGGCTCAATTCTGCTGCCGAAGGATATTCTATAATCTGCATCGCCACTATTTAAAGTACCATTTTCTCTATAGGAAGAACCAATATGCCTTGGGCTCCTTTTTCCTTTAACTGGCCTATGATGTTCCAAAAGCGCTTTTCATCCAACACCGTATGCACGCTGCACCAATCCTTGTCGGCCAGAGGCATGATGGTAGGGCTCTTGATGCCGGGCAATACGGAAACGATTTCATCCAATTTGTTCTTGGGAACATTCATCAATACGTATTTTTTATCTTCTGCCTCCTTAACTGCAGCTATGCGGAACAACAATTCATTTAAAATCGATTTCTTCTCGCTTGCCATCCCGGGATAGCCAATCAACAAGGCCTCGCTGCGTACAACCACCTCTACCTCTTTCAAGTTATTGCTGACTAAGGTAGAACCGGAACTAACAATATCGAAGATGGCATCGGCCAAACCTATTCCGGGAGAGACCTCCACAGAACCGGTAATAATATGTACGTCAGCCTCTATATTGTTTTCACGTAAGAATTCTCGCAAAATATTGGGGTAACTGGTTGCTATTTTCTTATGTTGGAACCATTCCAGCCCTTCATAGTTTTCAGCTTTAGGAATTGCCAACGACAAGCGGCACTTGCTAAAGCCAAGACGTTGGATAATATCGGCTTTTTCACCGCGCTCCAAAAATTCGTTTTCTCCGACGATGCCAATATCTGCGACCCCGTTGGCAACAGTTTGAGGGATGTCGTCATCACGCAAAAACAGTATCTCTACCGGAAAATCGCGTGCCTGTACTAACAAGGTACGCACCGATTTGCTCACTTTAACGTCGGCCTCGGCCAAAAGCGCCATGGTATCTTCATAAAGCCGACCTTTTGATTGTACTGCGATTCTTAACATTTCTATCTCCTTAGTAATTAGAAAGGCTTGCCGAAGTGTTTCGGCAAGCCTCTGTATTGCTTATTTGTTTGTATAAAACTTCACTCACCGAACGATATCATTTGGTGTGATGATGGTGATGGATATTTTTCAGATTATCTCTCATTTTGTCTGCAAAGTTAGTGATTACTTAGCAACATGCAAAAATAAACGCTTGTTTTTTACATAAGAGCTCTTTTATTGAGCACTCAATTGAAATAGACATCGGCAACAGGCCGAAGAATTGTTTCTAATCGAGGATATGCATCTTGCTTGAATTTTTTGGCTGTAAGCTTGCATCTTCTATAGCCCGACCTATTCACAATAATGTATTCCTCATCCGAAATCACAGTCTTGCCTGTAGCTTGCAATGCTTCATTGATTTTTGTAATATTCCGATTGATGCATTTGGCCTCATCTTCTGTCATGACCCGCCACTTCGATATTCCGCTTACAGAGAATGATTGCAATGCTGTTTTCGCAGCCTGCTCATTGTCTGATTCATTCTTATAATAATCCATCACATTGGCTTTCTCGTCCGAACAAAGGACTGTCACCTTTTTCTTGTCTGCATCTACGGCAAATACATAGCAACCCTTATAGAAATCACCTACAGCTAATGCTTCGGAAGACGTTTCATGCTCGTTTCCTTGAGAAGGATTCGACTCTTTCTCCATAAAACTATATTCTATATTTTGGTCTTCATCCCATTCTTTGCCCTTGATATTTATGGCAAGCGAGGTTTTCAATGTTTCATATTTCGCTAAAATGTTGACATGAGCATTTTCCTTAAATGGTTCTGTACTTTTATAAGAATATTTCTTTGTCGTTCCATCTTCATAAGCAATGGTTATTGCTATTTCCACTGCTTGATTAATTGCCGGTAATAAGAATGCATCCGGTGACACGAGCCATGTTGCACCATCTACCTGCTTTTTAAGCCCGACATTGAATGTTGTCTTATCATCAGTATGGCTCCCTTCGATGCATATCATGCTGGAAAACGGAGAAACTGACACATTAACGCTTTTAGCTGCAGCAGGTATATTTTGCGCCTTGATTTCATTTAGCTTCAAAACCTTTCGCTCCATATTAAGAGTAAGCGAACGCTCCTCACCGACCTCCATCTTGACAGTACTATGAGCGGTCATTAAATCTCCATGGCTTATTTTTTCCGCTTTAAGTCTCAATGGCGACATTCTGATCGCAGATTCCTTCTCTGGAAGCTCATAATTATTTATATCGCTAATGGCATACACTTCATAATCACCGGCCTGCAAAGAGATTTGTACATTATCAGAAGCAGAATTAATTTTGTGAATTGCACTACATTTGTCGCCACTGAAAATGAATAGCGCAACAGGATAGCTGACATTTGCATTGCCATCAGCAGCACGCGTCGTAACTGCAAGTATGGTCTCTTTCTCCGGTTCATCCTCATATATATATGAATCACAGGAAAAGAAAGCAATCAAGGCCGTTAAAAGTAAAACTGTTGTTTTCTTTTTCATCTATTTCACCTCTTAAAAGAGTATTTCAGCAATTGGACGAAGAATAGTTTCATTCTTAGGATTCGCAACAGGCTTAAATGTCTTGGCTTTTAGTTCACACTTCTTATACTCTTGGTTGTCGTTGACATAGTATGTTTCTGTCGATAAAGCCGTAGCACACTGATTGCTCAATGCCGTATTTATCGCAGTATAATTATCATATAATATTTGTGCCTCATCCACATTCATAACACGCCATTGTACCGCTATGCCTTCGACAGTCCATGATGACAAATAGCCATTTATTATCTCTGTAATCTCAGCATTTGTGCTTAGTGCTATTGTCTTTTTGGGATCTGATGGAGCAGGAACTTTTTCAATAGATGAAAGTACTTTCGCTATTCTTTCGTTTTCATCAACCTCGAAAACGTAACACCCTTTATAGAAATCACCAACCTTGAAGATCTGAGCACCCGTTGACGTCCCGGGATTAGGATTATCATCTACCAAGCTGAAATCTATCTGCTTGTCTTCTCCCCAAACGGCACCGGTAAATTTCATTTCCAACTTTTGGGCTTGATAGGTTGCAGTTATTGTAAAATGTGAATTCGCAACAAACTTGTCACTGCCTGTATAGGCAAAAGTCTTTTCCGTTTCTCCAATTTTCATCTTGACTGAAACAGTCGTTTCATCAGAAGGCAAAAGGAATGCACTTGGCGTTGCCGACCATGTTGTGTTGTCCTCTTGCTTTACAAGTTGCAGCTCGTAAGAATAATCTTTGTTGTCACTATAAGAGCCATCAATCTTAATACCACTATGAAGAGAAGAGATCACGATGGAAACCTGTTCCGTACCTTGCGGAATATTTTTCATCTCCACCTTATCCAATTGCATCACTTTGCGCTCCATCTGCAAATTGACATCTTGTGACTTTCCGGCAACAACACTCACACTACTATGAGCCGCCATTAAATCGCCATATGCTTGTTCTGCTGATTTTAAATTAAGCAAGGAGGTTGATTGCGCATTGGCCATCTCAGGAAGGGACAAATTGTCAACACCACCAATTGCATAGACATTGTATTCGCCTGCCGGAAGCGACATTACTACATTTTCATTTTCCGACTGCACACTTTGCGCAGCACAACACTTCAAAGCATTAAAAACATAGAGAACCAGCGGATAACTAACCTCTGCTTCCGTTCCTGGAGTACGAGTTCGCACTGTAAAAGTTCCTGTATTAGAATCTACAGTTTCTTCTTCCAAATCATTTGAATTACATGCGCTGAATAGTATTATGCAAAATAGCGCAGACAAAACAATCTTTAGTCTTTTCATATTACATTGTGTTTAATTATTAATGCCTACAAAGATAGCGAATATTCATTGCACAAACAAGTCTTTTTGGAGAAATATTTATATGAATGTCCGCATGTTCCCAAATGTAGATTCCAACAACAAGTGCAAAATTAA
>DJPH01000063.1 GCA_002439755.1 Prevotellaceae bacterium UBA6417
GTGCTGATTTTCAATTCTTTGGTTCTATTTTACCATGCTGCAATGTGGTAGATTGGTCGGACACTCACTTGAAATTCAGCATATTCAAATGTCTATCGTTCAAACATTCTCCAAACCAAGGATTGGACAATAAGGGTGGCAAATCTTTGGTTCTATTGCCAGTTCTCGTTTTTGAAAATGTCCAACAGAGTGCAAAACAAAATTTAACACCCGATTTTCGCAAACCAAGCCGTTTGAGGTCAAAACCGTTTGCAATAACCACATTTGGGGTACAATGGTAGGAAAATGAGTTGTGAATGAGAGAAATAGGGATTTCCCCTCGTTTTTCAAGGGACAAATTTGTACCTTTGCAAACGAAACAGAGGTATTCCACAAGGGATATTTCGGGCAAAGTGTTCTTGACTTTATTTTTCCGTGGTTTTGTCCCGTTTTTGTCCCTCGCTGATTTTGTGTCACGAGACAAGAATTTGCAAGTGACTGATTTATAGCGATTAAAGTCGTGTTTTGGAGAATTGGTAACGGCAACCACCAGTAACCACCAAAAAGGCCCGTCGTTCGCGAGCATAGTCGGGGTCCTTGCTGCTGTTGGGCACGTTTCCCTCGCTCAGGCACTTGTTGTAATGGACGAGTATACCCGGTATGTCAAGGCCGTAGGGGCACGGCATGCAATACTTGCAGTCGTTGCAGGGAATGGTCTTGTAACCTACCAGCTCGGCCGCAATGCTTTCCAGAAAGTTTTGGTCTTCTTTGGTCAGCGGTTTGAGCGGGCACAGCGTGTTCAGGTTGTCTCGGAGATGCTCCATAAAGGTCATTCCGCTCAGTAGAGTGAGAACTCCTTTCGGGGTTGCCGCATAACGGAAAGCCCATGATGCCACACTGCTTTCGGGGTCGCGTTGCTTTAATTGGGCCACCAGCTTGTCGGGCATGTTCGAGAGGCGTCCGCCCAGCAGTGGCTCCATTACCACAGCCGGTATTTTTCGCTTTTCGAGCTCGGCATACAGGTAGTCTGCATTGGTGTTGCTCTCGTTTATTTCATGAGCGTGTTTCCAATCGAGATAGTTCAGTTCTATTTGCACAAAGTCCCAATGTACTTTGCCTTCGTCGTGAAGCTTGAGCGCATGGTCATAGATGGATACGTCACCGTGGTACGAAAATCCCAGGTTGCGGATAATGCCGGCTTTCCTTTTTTCAATCATAAAGTCAAGGATGCCGTTATTAATGTATCTGTCTTCAAAGAGAGCCATGGGGTCGTTGCGGTCGTCACTGCCTCCGATGGCGTGAAGCAGATAATAGTCAATGTAATCGGTTTGCAGTTCTTTTAGTGAGTTGTTGAACATCTCTATCGAGTCCTTGCGCGAATACGAACCGAAATTTGACATTTTCGTAGCGATGTAGTAGCTCTTTCGCGGGTGGCGGCTCAAGGCTATTCCCGTGCTTTTTTCCGAGCGTCCCTGACAGTAGACGGGTGATGTGTCAAAGTAGTTTACGCCATGCTTCAAGGCATAGTCTATCTGCTTGTTGACCATCTCCTGATCTATTTCCCCGTCGCCTTTTTCGCGTGCTGATATTTTTGCACCGACCGTCGGCAGGCGCATCATGCCATAGCCGAGTATTGACACCTTGTCGCCTGTGTTGGGGTTGATGCGGTAGGTCATTTTCCCTACCGGCGGTTCTTTTTGGCTGTTTTCTTGCTGTGTGTTGCTGCTGCATCCTGTCACGGCGGCCGTTGTTGTTGCTGCCGCGCCTACTCCGAAAATTTTCAGGAATGTGCGCCGGTTTATCTTGTGCTTGTCTGGCTTTTCCATATTCTATGTTGGTTGTGCGGTTTATATTGTTTTGTGAAGTTCGTGCCCCTCGACGTAGATGGCCGAATAGGGACGCGACGGGCATAGATTCTCACACGCTCCGCAACCTATGCACTTTTCTTCGTTTACGACGGGAATCATGATATGCTTGTCCTTACGGCTGTTGTCGCTCACCATTTGTATGGCTCCTGTCGGGCAGTGGCGTGCGCAGTTGCCGCACATGATACCGTCGGTCACGGGCAGGCAGTTTTTTCGTATCCACACGGCATGGCCTATCTGGGTACTCGATTTCTCGGCTTTGGTCAGATGCCGAATAGCTCCCGTCGGGCACACCTCGGTGCAGCGTGTGCATTCGGGGCGGCAATATCCGTTTTCATAACTGATGCGTGGCTGCATCAGGTGAGCCAGGTCGGTTGAGGGAATCAACACGTCGTTGGGGCATTGCGACACGCACAATTGGCAGGATGTGCAATGCCTGGCCATGTTGGATGCGCTTAGCGATCCGGGCGGTGTGATGGGCGTGTTACGGTGCGGCTCTTTCTTTTTGGATATTGGGGCAAGGCCTCCATCCAGCTTCTTGTTTTTCTGGGCTTTTGCCGCTGATGCGGCCGCCAATGCGCTTCCTATGAAAAACAGCCGTTTGCCGTTGTCGACAGTTTCCTTTTTGTCCGTCGGGTGCTGCTTTGTGGCGTGATTGTAGACGATGGCGTTTTTGCGACACACCCCTATGCAGTTTCCGCAAGCCACGCAACGGCTGTTGTCAACGCTTTTACTTTCGACATCAATGCACGATGCCTTGCAGTTTTTCGCACACAGACCGCATTTTGCACATTTGTCGTCGGATATATGAACTTTCAGCCAGCTGAAACGCGACAGGAGGCCTAAGATTGTACCTACCGGACATATCGTATTGCAGTAAGTGCGCCCGTTGCGCCATGCGAGGATGAAAATGGCAGCGAATGTGGCCAGTGTGATGCCCAGTGTGAGGTTGCTTTTTATGATGATGTCGCGGCTGTAAAAGGTGTAGCTGTCAAAATGGGCGGCAATGGCGGCAAGGATGTTGTTGCCGAATATATATATGGGCTGCAGCAAGTTGGCGGCCATCCTGCCGTAGCTGCTGTAAGGGGCAACTAGCGCAACTATTCCAGTGAGGCCGGCTGCATAGGCCCCTATCGTGAGAATGAGCAGACCATAGCGCAGCACGTTGCGGGGAAGCGAGTAGGTATAGCGGTTCTTACGACGCAGATTGTGAATCCGGGCTATGACGTCCTGCATGACTCCCAACGGGCAGATGGTGGAACAGTAGATTCTCCCGAATATGAGCGTGAGCAGGATGAGGAAAGTGAGGATTCCTACATGAAGTGACAGCAAAGCCGGGATAAACTGTATGTGTGCCAACCAGTGAAACCATATTTTCAAGGTTCCGGTAAAGTCGAGGAACATAAAGGTGATGGCGGCAAAACATATGATGCCCAGAATAATTCTGATTTTTCGTAACATGGTATCGTCTCTTTGTCTGTGTTTGCGTGAAAGGGCATGCAAGGCCGTTTGCAGGAAGCGGCCGAAGCCTTTGGCGGCATACTTGAAAACAAGTAGCGGCAAAAGGGTGCGCAGAGGCTGGCTTTTGTACATTGCCCCGTTTGGGGAAGCCGCCGCGCAGACGGATTTTACAGCCTGTATTGTTGCTGCAAATATAGGAAAAAATTCATTCTTTCCCAAGAAATGAAAATGTAAAACGGTAATATTGACAATAAAAACGGTTCAAAGTGCAAGCCGAAGGCTGATAGCGTTATTTCTGACGCAGCAAATCGGACGCCGGACGCAGCGAATCCTGACGGCAAGGCTGCGAATGACGGCGGGAAAGCTGACAAACGTGGAAAAATACTTTAAATAGGGTAGTGCAAACTTGCTTTTTTGCAAGACAAACCGGCTTGATTGCAAAAGGTTTGCAGTAACTTTGCGGATGATAAATGAAAACGATGAATGACAATGACGCTTAAGGAACTCGGCATAGGACAAACGGCAACAGTCTTGAAGGTGGGCGGTGAAGGTGCCCTGCGACAGCATTTTCTGGATATGGGAGTGATTCCCGGCACTGAAGTGACCATGGTCAAGTATGCTCCGATGGGCGACCCTGTGCAGCTTTTGGTGCAGGGATACGAATTGACACTGCGTCTCGACGATGCCGCAAAGATTGATGTAGAGCCTTGCCGCAAGGCCGGAAGTGGAGAATCGTCGGCTGATGACGATGAGGATTTTCTGCAAGGCAAGAATGTGCATCCGGGCTATGGCGAAATGGGACGCGAACATAACAGGGATGAAGAGCAGCCTGTGGATAAGGGCAAGATACTGACTTTCGCCCTTGTGGGTAACCAGAATTGCGGAAAGACCACGCTCTTCAACCAGCTGACAGGCATGAACCAGCATGTGGGGAACTTCCCGGGTGTGACGGTCGACAAGAAAAGCGGCAGCATCAAGGGCTATCCCGGTACGCTTGTCACGGATTTGCCGGGCATATACTCTTTGTCGCCTTATTCAAATGAAGAGATTGTTTCGCGTGAGTTCATCTTGAAAGAACACCCTGCGGGCATTATCAATATCGTAGATGCCACAAACATAGAGCGTAACCTTTACCTGACGATGCAACTGATGGAACTTGACATTCCTATGGTGCTGGCATTGAATATGATGGACGAGGTGAAAAACAACGGTGGAACAATCCGCATCAATGAGATGGAAAAAATGCTCGGAATACCGGTAGTTCCCATCTCGGCCATGAAAAACGAGGGCGTGGACGAGCTGATAAAGCACGCGTTGCATGTGGCAAAATATGGCGAGGGGCCGAAAAAACAGGACTTTTGCAGTCCCGAAGACCATGGCGGTGCCGTTCACAGATGCTTGCATGCCGTGATGCATTTCATTGAAGATCATGCCAAGCGAAGCGGCATTCCTGTTCGTTTTGCTGCCAGCAAAGTGATAGAAGGCGACAAGTTGGTGATGGACGCTTTGCAGCTGACCGAAAACGAACGCGAGACCATCGGCCACATACTGAAACAAATGGAGCAGGAGCGCGGTCTTGATGCTGCTGCAGCCATGGCCGACATGAGGTTTTCCTATATATGTCGGGTGTGCAGGCAGTCTGTGGTAAAGCCTCGCGAGAGCAAGGAACATCGTCGCAGCCGCCGCATTGACATGGTGCTGACGGGACGCTGGACAGCCATTCCTGCCTTTTTGGGCATCATGGCATTGGTGTTTTGGCTGACATTCGATGTTATTGGTGGTGGATTGCAGGGGCTGCTGGAGCAGGTCATCGGAACTTTTACCGACAAAGCCGATGCGATGCTTGGGGAATGGCGAATCAATGATGTGGTGCACGGATTATTAATCGATGGCGTGTTCAACGGGGTAGGTACGGTATTGACATTCCTGCCTATTATCGTGACACTGTTCTTTTTCCTTTCCATATTGGAAGATACGGGATATATGGCACGCATTGCGTTTGTCATGGACAAACTGCTGCGAAAGATAGGACTGTCGGGGCGTTCCATCGTTCCACTGCTGATGGGATTCGGGTGTAGCGTGCCGAGCGTCATGGCATCGCGCACTTTGCCCTCAGAGCGCGACCGCCGTCTGACCGTTATGCTTACACCTTTTATGAGTTGCACGGCAAAGCTTCCGATTTATGCCTTCTTTACCGCCGTGTTCTTTCCAAAGGCAGCGGTCGAGGTAATGACGCTCCTATATATAATAGGTATAGTGACCGGTATATTGGTGGCCATTGTCATGAAAAAGACCGTTTATCACGGCGAGGCAGTGCCGTTTGTCATGGAACTGCCCAACTATCGTCTGCCGGGAGCCAAGAGCGTAATTAGACTGTTGTGGGAAAAGTCGAGAGACTTCCTGGAGCGTGCCTTTTCAGTGATATTCATTGCAACAATCGTTATCTGGTTTCTGCAAACGTTTGATTTCCGCCTGCAGTTGGTCGAAAATTCGCAAGACAGCATGCTGGCAAGTCTGGCCGGCATGATAGCACCGATATTCAGGCCGACAGGTTTCGACGATTGGCGGATTGTAACGTCGCTGATTTCCGGATTTATGGCCAAAGAAAGCGTCGTGTCGACATTGACCGTATTGTTTGGCAGTCCGGCCGAATTGCAGGCTGTGCTTACGCAAGCGTCTGCTTTTTCGTTACTCGTATTTTGTCTGCTCTATACTCCCTGTGTTGCAACTGTGGCTACTGTCAGGCGCGAAATGGGAAGCCGCTATGCCTTTACGCTTGTTCTGTGGCAGTGTGTCGTGGCATGGTGCTGCGCGTTTGTAGCGTTTAATATATGTAGGCTGTTAATTTGATTGTGATATGAATCTGCAAAGCCTGTTGGTCGTTCTTCTGTTGCTTGCAGCCGTTTCTTTGGCCGCAATACGGCTGTACAAGAAGCACAAAACGAAGCGTGGCTGCTGTGACGACTGCGATGCTACCGGCTGTATCTTCAGAAATGTCCGGCTCAACAAGAAAAAATGATGAAGAGTGTGGCAGACGTGAAAAAAACAGCTCAAAAATTTGTCAGTTGGAAAGGAAATGCTAACTTTGCACCGCATTTGAGTGGAAATGCCGATGGATAGGATAGCGGCCATGTATCAAGTGGCTTTGCCTATCGGATATCCGGAAAGGAAGTTTGGGTGAGTGGCTGAAACCAGCAGTTTGCTAAACTGCCGTGCGAGTAATCGTACCAGGAGTTCGAATCTCCTAGCTTCCGCAGTCGAGAATATTATTTATTGGCGCTTTCATCTAACGGTTAGGATACATGCCTCTCACGCATGGTATACGGGTTCGATTCCCGTAGGCGCTACCTCATTACTTTAAAATCCCGATTATTTTAGTTTTTTCATCATACTTTCATCCTTATGTGGGCGAGAGTGTCGGTTTTTTTCGTAACTTTGCCCATTGTATGGAAGAAAACGACACGTTAAGCATAGATGGAAGAAATCTCTCCTTATTCATTGGAAATGAAGAGATAATGAATCGTGTGGAGAACGTTGCCAATCGCCTCTTTGAGGACTTGGGCGATGTTAATCCTGTGTTTTTGTGCGTATTAAAGGGCTCTTTGATGTTTACGGCGGATTTTATGCGTGCTTATAAAGGGCGTTGTGAGGTATCGTTTGTGAGAATATCCTCGTATGAAGGTACGGAATCGACAGGAAAGGCAAAAACTGTGATGGGCTTAACGGACGAATTACGTGGACGTTATATAGTAGTTCTTGAAGATATAGTTGATACGGGGCATACAATGCACTACCTGTTGGGGCAAATCGAAGCCTTTCAGCCGAAAGGCGTTCGTCTGGTGTCTCTTTTCGTGAAGCCGTCGAAGTTGGCCGCTACCGTAAAGGTAGATTACCATTGCTTTGAAATCCCCGACCGTTTCATCGTTGGTTACGGGCTTGACTATAACGAACAATACAGGAATCTTCCAGATATATATGCACTTTGATAAAGATAATAGCAAAACAATATAAACACGACAATGATAAACTTAGTAATATTCGGAGCGCCCGGTAGCGGCAAAGGAACACAAAGTGACAAAATCGTTGGAAAATACGGTTTCAAGCATATTTCCACCGGAGACGTGCTGCGCAATGAAATCAAGAACAAAACAGAATTGGGGGCAACCGCCAAACAATATATCGATAAAGGCCAACTGATACCCGATTCATTGATGATTGACATCCTGGCAAACGTGTATGATTCGCTTTGCCCTTGTGAAGGCGTCATTTTCGACGGATTCCCCCGTACTATAGCGCAGGCCGAAAGCCTGGCAAAGCTGTTAAAAGACCGCAATACGGAGGTCAGTGCCATGATAGACCTTGATGTTCCCGATGCAATCCTTGTAGAACGTCTCGTAAACAGAGGAAAGAGTTCCGGTCGCGCCGATGACAACGAAGAAACCATAAAGAAACGCCTGGATGTCTACAACAATCAGACGGCTCCGCTTATAGATTGGTACAAATCAAAAGGAAAATACTCCCACATCAAAGGCGTTGGCGAAGTAGAAGGTATCTTTGCCGACGTATGCAAGATAATTGATGAGCTGTAGCGATGGCCGAGTCCAATTTTGTCGATTACGTAAAGATTCATTGCCGCTCCGGAAAAGGCGGTCGCGGTTCTATGCATCTGCATCGCGCCAAGTACATGCCGAATGGCGGGCCTGACGGCGGCAATGGCGGACGCGGCGGTAATGTGTACCTGCGTGGCAATCACAACTATTGGACATTGCTCCATTTAAAGTATATGCGTCACGTGTTTGCCGGCAATGGCGGCAACGGAGGCGATTGCTGCTCGACGGGAGCAGACGGAAAGGATGAGTACATAGATGTGCCTTGCGGTACGGTTGCTTATAACGGCGAGACGGGCGAATATATTTGCGACGTGACCCGTGACGGCCAGGTCGTACTTCTGTTGAAAGGCGGGCGCGGAGGCTTGGGGAACTATGAATTCCGCACGGCTACCAACCAGACACCACGCTATGCGCAGCCCGGAGAGCCAATGCAGGAACTCATGGTAGTTCTCCAACTCAAGCTGTTGGCCGATGTAGGACTGGTAGGTTTTCCTAATGCAGGGAAATCAACTCTTCTGTCAGCGTTATCGTCTGCAAAGCCCAAAATAGCCAACTATCCTTTTACCACATTGGAACCCTCGTTAGGTATAGTGTCCTATCATGACGGAAAATCGTTTGTCATGGCCGACATTCCCGGAATTATCGAAGGGGCAAGTGAAGGGCGCGGAATAGGACTTCGTTTCCTGCGTCATATAGAACGCAATTCAGTGTTGCTGTTCCTCGTATCGTGTGAGGCAGCCTCGATAAAAGACGACTACGAAGTACTACTTAACGAATTAAGGAAGTTCAATCCCGATATGCTCGGCAAAAAACGCTTGCTGGCTGTTACAAAATGCGATTTGATTGACGACGAACTCATCGAAATGCTTAAAGCCGATTTGCCTGCGGATGTACCCTGCGTATTTATCTCATCTGTCACGACATTAGGGCTGAATGATTTAAAAGAACTCATCTGGAAAGAGCTTAACAGCGAAAGCAATAAGCTGCGCGGCGATTTATCATCGGACTCAGATGCCATCGTGCATCGGAATATGGACGTGAAGAAAATGGAAGACGATTTTTCCGATTGGGAAGACGATGTGGAAATCGTAGATGATGATTGCAGTGATGACGATACAGTGTATATAGAATAAAATAAGCAACCATGGTAGAGCCGATTCTGAGTTATTACGATTTGTCACCGGACGTTACTGCTTTTAGCAGCACTCGCCATGGCGGTTTCAGTACAGGCGCCTACGCATCATTTAATATAAATGAATATTGTGGCGATTCATCCGAGAGCATTCGCAAGAACAAAGAAATTCTTTGCCGGAAATTGGGTATTTCACCGTCACGATTGATAATGCCTCACCAATCGCACGGAACCAAAACCAAGGTAATAGACGAAGATTTCTTAGCAATGGACTCAGATGCGAAGCATGAGTGCTTGGAAGGCGTTGACGCTCTCATTACAGTCGAGCGTCAGGTTTGTATCGGCGTTTCAACAGCCGACTGCCTACCGTTATTGTTTTATGATAAGCGCAATCGTGTGGCAGCAGCAATCCACGCAGGTTGGAGGGGAACGTGTTCACGTATTTCTTTGCATGTGGCAGAGTTGCTAAATAAGCTGTATGGTACATGCTTCTCGGAGCTGAGAGTAGCTTTTGGACCTTGCATCAGCCTTGAAGACTACGAAATAAAAGATGATGTATATCAGCGCTTCGCTGATGTCGGTTTCGATATGGAGACTATTGTGGCGCGCAAAGAGGGCAAGCTATATTTGGATATTCGTGAGGCCAATGTACAGACTTTGAAGCTCATCGGTGTTACTTTAGACAATTGCATTTTCACCAAATATAATACATACCAATACCCTGACGCTTTCTTTTCTGTGCGGAGGCAATCTGCAAACACAGGGAGAACTTATTCGGGAATCATATTAAGATAAAACTATACATTATGAATATAAAACATTTTACCCTTACGGGATTAATTCTGTTACTGCCTGCTCTTTATTTGCATTCATCGCATGCAACGCCAAGCGGAAGCCCTTCGGCTTCAAACGATGTGACCTTAAAAGGCGAGTTAAGTGACCGTGAGCAGCAACATATACAGGTTCCTACGGCAGGCTTGTTTGGCGATGAGAGCCAAATAACCATTGATCTTTCAACTCTCGGCCGCAATGATTGGTGCTATCCGATGCGAAACGGTCGTGTGATAAGCCCTTATGGCGGAAGGAGGCGCGGCCATTCCGGCATAGATATTAAAACGCATGCAGGAGACACGATTTATGCTGCTTTTGCCGGCCGTGTGCGTTTTGCAAAGCGTTATTCCGGATATGGCAATGTCATTGTGTTGCGTCACAGCACGGGACTTGAAACTGTTTACTCGCATAATCAGCGTCATCTTGTCCGTATTGGTGATATTGTGCATGCCGGACAGCCGATTGCCATTGTAGGTAGAACCGGTCGCGCGACAACGGAGCATTGTCACTTTGAAGTGCGTATCAATGGCAAGGCATACAATCCCGCACGCTTTTTCGATACTACGACACGCGCGTTGCGCAGCCAAAGAGTCGTTGCTTACAAGTCCGGAAAGATAGAGACTTACAACGTTGTACCTGCCAATAATATGGCTGAGTCCAAATAGTTTTTCATTTTCCTGTGTAGTTCTTTCTTATGTATAACAATAAACAGAAATGTCATGTTAAGTAAAAAAGTAGAAGAGGCTCTCAATGCCCAGATTAATGCCGAAATGTGGTCGGCGTATTTGTATCTGTCTATGGCGGCTTATTGCCATTCGGAAGGGCAAAGTGGTATGGCTTCATGGTTTGAGGTGCAGTTTCAAGAGGAACAGGATCATGCAAAAATCCTTTTCAACTATGTTAACTCGCGTGACGGGCGCGTAATTCTCAGACCGATTGAAGCTGTTCCTTCTGAGTGGAAGAATATGCTGGACGTTTATGAGTATACAC
The DNA here is from genome assembly GCA_002439755.1 of Prevotellaceae bacterium UBA6417. Classification (GTDB taxonomy): domain Bacteria; phylum Bacteroidota; class Bacteroidia; order Bacteroidales; family Bacteroidaceae; genus UBA6382. The sequence continues at coordinate 10,869 of DJPH01000063.1, forward strand.
TTGCTCACGAGCAAAAAGTGACGGCACTCATCAATGATCTTTATGCGATAGCTACTGAAGAAAAGGACTTTGCTACTCAAAGTAAACTGCAGTGGTTTATTGATGAACAAGTGGAGGAAGAAGAGAATGCACAGACCATTATTGACAATCTTAAAATGATTAAGGATAATGGCTACGGGCTTTATATGCTTGACAAGGAGCTTGGAGCGCGTACTTATGTTCAGGCTGCGCCTCTTGCCAATTCTTCTCTTTAATTTGACTGTCGGTCTGAATTTTGTAAGGTAGATAGATTTGTAAAAGGAGCCTGCTCAAACAAAGCAGGCTCCTTTTGTTTCTGCGACAACGGCTA
>DJPH01000019.1 GCA_002439755.1 Prevotellaceae bacterium UBA6417
TATTTCGTCGAACTCACGTTATTATACGTTCCTTTTCCAGAAATTTCAGCAGTCAAATTTCCTATTTTGAGAAGAGTGGCTGTTCCGTCTTTTTTATATTGGTATGCAAAAAGTCTGCTGCATCCCCAGAATGCACCTTCTCCTATGTTAGAAACTGAGCTCGGAATGGTAATAGAAGCAAGGCCTATACATCCTGAGAAAGCATAGCGCCCTATGCTCGTGACAGTGTTTGGAATAATAAAGGAAATGCTCCTACAATCCTGGAAAGCGTAGTCTCCTATGCTTGTAACGACATACTCTTTCCCCTCATGGGTAACCTTTTCGGGGATATTATATATAGTCTTTCCCAGAATTTCATTAGTCTTATTTCCCACTTTGAGAAGAGTTGCTGTCCCATCTTTTTTATATTGGTATGCAAAAAGCCTGCTGCAACCAGAGAAAGCATTTGTTCCGATGCTTATAACAGAGTTGGGGATGGCAATAGAGGCAAGATTACCACAATTAAGGAAAGCATATTTCCCTATGCTCGTAACGGTATAGTCTTTCCCCTCATGGGTAACCTTTTCGGGGATACTATACGTTTCCTTTATTTCAGTACTTGCATTTCCTACTCTGAGAAGAGTTGCTGTTCCATCCTTTTTATAGTGATATGCAAAAAGTCTGTTGCAACCCAAAAAAGCATCTTCTTCAATATTTATAACGGAGAAGGGAATGGTAACGGATACCATATAGTTGCATCGTGTGAAAGCCCCTTCTCCTATGCTCGTAACGGAATAGTCTTTCCCCTCATACGTTATCTTTTCGGGGATGACGGCAGTAATAATACCGTCCTTTGCACTGCGAACCTGCGCCGTCCCGTCATTGTTTAGTGTGTAATACAAATCATTTAGCTCTACATACTCTTCCGCAAATGCAGGAACGCTGCATAGCAGTACTGCCATTAGAAGCATGGCCTTTAACTTGTAATTCTTCATTGTTCTTTTGTTTTATCGGTTAGTATTTTATGCGTTTTTTTGTTCTGCGCCACAATCCGGGGATTGTGTGTGTCTTCGGCAAGATGTTGCAGAATTGTTCAAGGCATAAAAAAAGCGTGAGTCGTTCTGTTGTCCGTCCCACACACTGAGGCTCTTGCATTGCCTATTATAGTTGAACAGACAACGTCAGAGCCCACGCCGATATGATATTCGCTTCCGTAAGGAGACCCACGTAAACAGACCTGTTGCACCCATACGGATGCAATCCATGCTTACAAGGTCTCCACGGGATTGATATAATCACACCCGGGACATCTACCGTTGGCTATGTTCAAGACTATAATATAGGAGTTTGCAAGATTCCAGTGTGTCTCAAACTTAGCGTTGAGTAAACGCCTTCAATATGTCTCGGACTATCAGAGTGCAGGCCGCACCTCGGTTTGTCCTGCCTTTTTCCCTCCCAAGCCCGCTTCGCACAGATTGGTCTTTCGATTTCACCATGCTCCACACGGCGTGGGCTGTCTCTCATCCTGTTATCTCAAGAACCCGTCCTGACCCAACATGATGGTTGAGACATGATAATCCATTGCAAATGTAGATGTTTTTTCTCGAATCGGGGAAGAAATATTAAAAAATCTTCGCGTTCGCACTCGATTTTGCAATAAAACGTAATTCATGCGCCATAAGAAAGCCTGCTCTATCGCACGATGCCTTTGCCGAAATTGCCGAAGGGTCTGACATTATTCGAGTTTCACCGTTGCAAATTGCGGGAGCGTTTGTTTAATTTGCGAAACCAAGTCTTGGTCGATAAAAACCAAGTCCTGATTATTAAAAACCAAGACTTGATTTTAAGTAACCAAGACTTGATCCTGCAATTTTCCCGCATACTTTTGCAATTGTTCCTTGCCTGTTTGCAATTTTCCCTTGCGTCCCGACAATTTTATCAAGGCGAAGCCGCCTTGGCCGGTATGCTTTGGCGGCAACTGCTTTTCGCTTATGCCTGCCAGGCTTCGTTGTAATAAAAAGCAGGAGTAATGCAGATGTAATTCGAGAAAAATGCCTAAGTTTGCAGTGAAAAAGTGGAAATACAGAGATACCGGGCCGTTTGGCCTGCCGTTTGTATTCCGAGAGTAAAAAGAACTAAAACGAAACATCATGATTGGAAACAACAACTACACCGAGTATGAAGAAGTAAGTCCGTCTTCTTTGAATCCTGTAAAGGCGCAGGCTGCTTTTGGAGCTTTGATGCGCAAAGTATATGCCTGGATGTCATTGGCACTGATAGTGACAGGACTTACAGCAGCTTATGTTGCAAATAATTTTGCCGCGGTCAGCATGTTGACCGGAGGTTCGTTTTGGATATTGATGATTGCCGAAATTGCGTTGGTCATTGCCATAACGGCCGGCATCAACCGTCTGTCGTTTATGACGGCGGGCTTGCTGTTCATTCTCTATTCCATTTTGAACGGTGTGACCATGTCGTTCATCTTTGCGGTATATACACAAAGTTCCATAGCCTCTACATTCTTTATAACGGCCGGAACATTTGCCGCAATGAGCCTGGTTGGCTTTTTTACAAAGAAAGATTTGTCGGGAATGGGCAAAATCCTGTTCATGGCATTGATAGGGTTGATAATAGCCAGTGTAGTAAACATGTTTATGCAGAGTCCTGCCATTTATTGGATTACGAGTTATGGCGGCGTGCTGATTTTTGTGGGTCTTACAGCTTGGGATACTCAGAAAATCAAGCAAATGTTTTTGGCCTATGGTTATGAGGTAAACGAGCAGACTCAAAAACTGGCTCTTTTGGGAAGCCTGACGCTTTATCTTGACTTTATAAACCTGTTCCTGTACCTACTCCGCATTTTTGGCAACAGAAGCAACAATTAATATTAGAAGTAATCGTGCAATTTATATCTGAAGAATAAGTATGAATGTATTATCCAATCGGTTGAACAGGTTGCAGCCATCTGCAACATTGGCAATGTCTCAGAAGAGCGCAGAACTGAAAGCACAGGGCATAGATGTGATTAATCTAAGTATTGGAGAACCCGATTTTAATACGCCGGATGCCATCAAGGAAGCTGCCAAAAAGGCCATAGACGAGAATTATTCGCATTATTCTCCCGTACCGGGCTATCCGGCTCTGCGCAATGCCATTGCAGGGAAGCTGAAACGTGAGAACGGATTGGATTATACATCATCTCAGATACTTTGTTCCAACGGAGCCAAGCAGAGCGTATGCAATGTTGTGATGGCTTTGGTGAACGATGGAGATGAAGTGATTATACCGGCACCATATTGGGTGAGCTATCCCCAGATGGTAAATTTGGCCGGCGGAGTGCCTGTATATGTCGAGGCGACCATCGAACAAGGTTTCAAGATTTCACCTTCCCAGTTGGAAGCTGCCATTACACCACGGACAAAGTTGCTGATTCTTTGTTCGCCGAGCAATCCAACGGGTGCGGTTTATAGCCGTGAAGAGCTCGAGACCCTGGCCGAAGTGCTCGGAAGGCATAAGGATATCATAGTACTTTCGGACGAAATATACGAGCACATCAATTATGTCGGTTCCCATGCAAGCATTGCACAAGTGGAAGGGATGAAAGAACGCACGGTCATAGTAAACGGAGTATCGAAGGCCTACGCAATGACAGGCTGGCGCATAGGTTTTATTGCCGGTTCCGAGTGGATAGTAAAAGGTTGCAACAAGTTGCAAGGGCAATATACCAGCGGTCCCTGCAGTGTGAGCCAGATGGCATCGGTAGAGGCTTTCTCCGGCAATCAGCAGTGTGTGGAGCAAATGCGGCAGGCTTTTGAGAACAGAAAGAACCTGATTGTAGACTTGGCCCGCCGGATAGAAGGATTTGAAGTAAGTGTGCCCGAAGGCGCCTTTTATATCTTTCCGCGAATCAGCGCATTCTTTGGAAAGTCCTATAAAGGCGTGACGGTTAAAGACAGCATGGATTTTGCCTTGTTCCTTCTTGAAACAGGCCACGTTGCAACTGTAGGCGGCGATGCTTTCGGTTCGCCCAATTGCATCCGCCTTAGCTATGCCACGAGCGAAGACAATATCCGTGAAGCCATGAAGAGAATTAAGGAAGCCGTTTCCTTGCTCAAATAGAGCTTAGAGATACTTCTTTAGCTGTTTTGCCCAGATTTTATAACCGGCTTCATTGAGGTGTAGCCCATCGGTTGATAGCGTCTTTTGTAGAGTGTTGCTCCCTTTTTCGCAAAAGTGCGGAAAGAGGTCAATGAAGTTGCATCCCAAGTCTTTTGCAAGCGATTTTATCCGTTTGTTGATTTCAGGTATCTGATTGGTCTTTCCTGTGAGACGCTTGTAACGTCCGAAACTTTCGTTGATGGGTAAAACGCTTTGCAGGTAGAGCGTTGTGGCAGGCGATTCTTTGCGAATCCTTTCAACGGTAAGTTTCATCATTCCCATAATGCTGTCGGTAGTGAGGTCATGGCTGACATCGTTGATGCCTATCATAAGAAAAATTTTTGCAGGACGTCCCGGCAGTATCTGGTGCAAACGGTCATAAACGCCCATGATTTCGTCTCCGATGATACCACGGTTGACAATCTGACGGTTGCCCAGACGCGCCGCCCAATCTCCGCCGTTTTCAGTCAGGCTGTTGCCAAGCATTACGACATTGCTTGGCGTAATGGACGGCTCTTCTTGGAAAGTTGCAAAACGTTTGTAGTAGTGTGAGGTGTATTTCAGAGAATCCGAACTATCGGTTTTTAAAATGGAAGCCGCCACGGCGTTGCTGACGAGTGAACGCAGGCGTACAACGTTGCCCTTGTCTTCAGGGTGAACGGCATTGATAAGCAGGATGACGCTGATGTCGTTTTCGGGGTCAATCACAATAGAAGTGCCTGTGTATCCCGTGTGGCTATAGGTGCTTGGCGAAAGCAAATCACCGTTGTTGGATGCATAGGCGGTGAAGCAGTCCCAGCCGAGTGTGCGCCCCAGGGCGGCTTCTTCGCGTGGTACTGTGCGCATGGCTTTTACTGTCAGGGGCGAAAGGATTTGCCGACCGTTCCATTTGCCTTCATTCTGCAGCATGGCGCAGAGCAGGGCCACATCGTCGGCTGTTGTAAAGACTCCAGCGTTGCCACTGATGCCGAGGTTGCACATGCGAGCCAATGGGTCATGTACCTGTCCGCAGAGAACTTGTCCGTTTTTCTGCCTTTCCGTAGGGGCAATCTCTTTTAGGAAAGTGGCATCAAGCGGAATGTCCTTCCCTTTTAGAGCCTTTCGCTCGCTTTCAGTTGCCCAGCAGGCAACATCAGTATTTACCCAAAATCCTTTTTCATTTAATCTGCACGGCAGATAATCTGTATGGTTCATTCCGAGCGGACCGTATATCTCGTTGCGGGCAAATTCGCGCAACGACTGTCCGCTTACGTTCTCAACGATACGTTGCAGGGTGATGAAGTTCAAACAACTGTATTGGAAATCAGTGCCTGGCTCGAAATCGCGTCGGCAATTGGCTATGTATTTGATAAGTGTGTCTTTGTTGGCCGTTCCATACTTTTTGTTCAAGTCTATGGGCGAAACGTATGGCGGCAGTCCCGAAGAGTGTGTCATCAGGTGGTGCAGGCGTATGGTAGTCCAATCTTTCCCATCTGAGCTTGTCCAGTTCCTGAATCCCGGAATATATAGGCTGACCGGGTCGGTAAGGCGTATGCGTCCTTGTTCGACGAGCCGCATGATGCAAATGGCCGTGCCCATAGGTTTGCTGCATGAGGCCATGTCAAAAATGGTGTTAGTAGTCATTGCTTCAATGTTGGGATATGTGCGCCTGTTGCCATAAGCTTTTATGTATGCCATCTTGCCATGTCGGACAACGGCCAGCACGGCACCCGGAATATCTTTTTTTTCGATGGCCTGATTGATGGCTTTGTCTGCATTCAAGAGTTTGCGGCTGTCCATTCCCACTTGTTCGGGGGCAACACGTTCCAATGATTTAATTTCAGCGTTTGTGTGGCACATTGCCGTAAGGGAAAGTAAAAACAATAATATGCGTATCATATACGTAATATGTATAAGGTCTATATGATTTCTGCCTGCAAAACTACAAAAAATATTATAGTTGGAGTTTTTCAGTGAGAAAAACGGATTTGAAAGAATCGGTTTTTATGAAAAAGCCGTATTTTTGTCGTAGTAGAAATAGGATAGATTTATGTTTGAGAAAATAACGGAAAAAGCTTCTCTATACGATAATTTGGAAGAAAAGCCGGTAATGGAATTGTTGGAAGATATCAATCGCGAGGATCAAAAGGTGGCGTTGGCTGTTCACAAAGTTATTCCTGCCATAGAACGTCTGGTGACACTCATAGTTCCCCGTATGAAGAAGGGAGGCCGTCTTTTTTATATAGGGGCAGGCACAAGCGGTCGTTTGGGCGTGCTTGATGCGTCTGAGATTCCACCTACGTTTGGAATGCCGCCCACGTTGGTTGTCGGTCTTATCGCCGGTGGTGATACGGCTTTGCGCAATCCGGTCGAGAAAGCCGAAGATGATCCTTTACACGGATGGGAGGAATTGGTAGACCATCATATAACCGACAAAGACACTGTAGTCGGCATTGCGGCAAGTGGCACGACTCCTTATGTGATTGGCGCTTTGCACGAAGCGCGTGAGCATGGAATCCTGACAGGCTGCATCACTTCGAATCCGGGTTCGCCCATGACGAAAGAGGCCGATGTCCCGATTGAGGTGGTTGTCGGTCCTGAATTTGTGACAGGCAGTAGCCGCATGAAGTCCGGTACTGCCCAGAAAATGATACTCAACATGATTTCAACCAGCATCATGATACGTTTGGGTCGCGTGAAAGGAAACAAAATGGTCAACATGCAGCTTACAAACAAGAAGCTTGTTGATCGTGGTACGAGGATGCTGGTCGAGGAACTCGGCCTTGACTATGGAAAGGCGAAGACATTGCTGTTGCTACATGGTTCAGTCGAAAGAGCCATTCAGGCTTATACGAAAGGAGACTAAATATTGCCGTTCTTACGGCAATATTTATGTTTTTGAACTTTAGTGTATAGTTTTGTCAGATTAAAAGGCTCGTAAGTTAGTGTTTTTTGCTACTTTTGACATTCAAAGTTCATTATGTTTTAGTTATAACTACTCTCAGTATGGAAAAGATTTCAAGAAGAGACTTTATCAAGGGCAGTTTGGGTACTGCCGCGTTCATGATGGTTCCGAACTCGGTGCTCGGCAGCCGTTACGGCCATGTGGCACCGAGTGACAAGTTAAATATCGCCGGAATCGGGGTGGGCGGTATGGGGCGCCGCAATTTGCATAACATGAACACCGAAAACATCGTTGCCCTTTGTGATGTGGATTGGAAATATGCCGATAAGACTTTCAAGGACTATCCCAATGCCAAGCGCTACAAGGACTGGCGCAAGATGTTTGACGAGATGGGAAAAGACATTGATGGAATCTTGGTCGCTACTCCCGATCACACGCATGCCGTAGTTGCTGCGCATGCCATTACAATGGGCAAACATACTTATGTGCAGAAGCCTTTGACTCATTCTGTATATGAAGCCCGTCTTTTAGCAAAGCTTGCCAAGAAGTATAAAGTGGCCACGCAAATGGGAAATCAGGGCAATTCGTTTGATTGGTGCCGCCAGATTTCAGAATGGATTTGGGCCGGCACAATTGGCGACGTAACGGAAGTGCATTGCTGGACCGACCGTCCTATTTGGCCACAAGGATTGATGAAACCCAGTGATACGCCGCCTTGTCCTGACACCTTGGATTGGAATTTGTTTGTAGGACCGGCCGAAATGCGTCCGTATCATCCGGCATATACTCCTTGGAATTGGCGCGGCTGGTATGATTTCGGCACCGGTGCCTTAGGCGATATGGCCTGCCACATTATGGATCCGGTATGTTGGGCTCTCAATATCAAATATCCGAAAAGCGTCATAGCCAGCTCTACGCTCAGTAATCTCTATTCGCCTCCCCATGCAGAAGTGATTACCTACACATTTCCTGCACGTCCGCGAAAAGGAAAAGTGAATATGCCCGAAGTAAAAGTTTATTGGTATGACGGAGGTTTGATGCCGCCGCGTCCGTCTGAGTTGAAAGACGGTGAGATGATGGGCGATGAGAACGGAGGAATTATCTTTATCGGTACGAAGGGAAAAATTATGACGGGATGTTATGGAATGAATCCTACCTTGTTGCCGCTTGACAAGATGAAAGATTTCAAGCAGCCTGCTCCAACGCTGCCGCGTGTAAAGGGTGGAAACGGAAACATTTGGGATACCAATGCGCATGAGCAGGACTGGATTCGTGCCTGCAAGGAGTCGCCGCAGAACAGGAAAGAGGCTTCATCCAATTTCCAGTTCTCAGGTCCTTTTACCGAGATGGTCGATATGGGAGTTCTTGCCGTGCGTCTGGCCGGTCTTTACGGTTTGCATCGTGAGCTGCAGTGGGATGGTGAAAACATGCGATTTACGAATATCTCGGCCAATGATAAAATCAAGATTGTCAACTATGATGATTTCAAGGTCATTGATGGAGATCCGCGCTTTGATCGTCGTTTCGGTGAGTTTAATGCTCTCGAAGCTGCCAATGAATGGATAAAACATACTTATCACAATGGCTTCAGTCTGCCTGAGATGCCTAAATAGATTTTGTCTATGAGCAAGAAAGTTTCAATTGTCAGCCTATTATTGCTGTTCTGTTGTACCATATCGGTGTTTGCCGGTAAAACAAAGGCAGAGAAGGCCGGATGGAAATTGGCCATCCAGTCGTATACATTCCATAAGTTTACGCTTATGGAGGCTCTTGACAAGACTAAGGAACTGGGCGTAAAATACATTGAAGTTTATCCGGGTCACAAACTGGGAGGCAAGTTCGGCGATAAGCTGTTCGGCTTTAATCTGTCTCAAGAAGAGCAGGCAGAAGTGCGCAAGGCTGCGGCAGAGAGAGGTATTCGCATTGTAGGCTCCGGCGTATTTGTCAGCGATAAGCAGGAGGAATGGGAAAAGATGTTCCGTTTTGCCAAATCCATGAAGCTGGAATATATTTCGTGCGAGCCGCCTCTGTCGCTTTGGGACTGTGTTGAAAAACTTTCCAAGCAATATGGCATCAAGGTCTCAGTTCACAATCATCCGAAGCCTTCTGACTATTGGAATCCCCTGAATTTGTTGAATGCCATTTCAACACGCAGTAAGAATTTGGGCTCATGTGCCGATGTGGGCCATTGGTCGCGCGAGGGCCTTAACCATTTGGATTGCCTGCGCATGCTGAAAGGACGCATCATTTCTTTGCATTTCAAGGATATTGCTCCCAAAAAGCCCGGTGTGGATTGGCAGGAAGATGTAATATGGGGCCAAGGCATATTGGGTATTAAGGATATGCTTGAAATTTTGAAGGCTGAAAAATTCAAAGGCTACATTGCTATAGAATATGAAAACAATTGGGACAATTCCGTTCCCGATATCAAGCAGTGCCTGAGCTATTTTAATCAGGTGACCAACGAGATTCTGTAGCTCGTCAGGCTTTTGCTTCTTAAAAGTCTCCGGTCGGATTTGACTATTGTGCGACAAATCCGACCGTTTTTTTGTAGCTCTCGGAAAACGGTACGTTCTCCTTTGCTTTTGCTGCGTCAGTGTTTGAATTTTCTGCGTCTGATTTTTCTGCCGAGCGTTGTCATAGTTTGATGTAAACTTTGTGTTTGTATAAGGGATAGGCTATCAGCCAGCAAAGAGCCAGGAAAACCAGTGCATAGGCCAATGAACCACCATAGTTGCCAAAGCATGGGAAGAACCATTCGTTGCATGCGTAGGCGTGCAGGCTGATGTTTTTTCCCGCAAAGCCAATAGGGATGCTTCCCAACAGAATGGCGATGATGTCGCTCATGACAAAAATAAACAGCGGATTGACTCCGAATGCATCGAAGAAACGCGTCCATCGACGGTAGCCGCAAATGTCGATGGCATAGATGAGCAATCCTAAAAGAGTACTGCCTAATCCGCATGTTGCCAGCACGAAAGTCGGCGACCAGATTTTCTTGTTGATCGGACAACCGTAGCTGAGCAGAAAGCCTGCAAATGTCATGACGGCGCCTGCGAGCAGAAGAAACTGCATGCGGTTGGAAAGCGTGCTTGTATTACTGCCGCTGAATATCTTTCGCCCGATGCAAAATCCAATCAGCACGTGTGCCAATGAAGGAATGGTGCTGAGAAGTCCTTCCGGATCAATGCCATTGTCGTTATAAAGATGGTTACTGCCGATAATAGCCTTATCAACGATGCTGATAATGTTGTCGGTTCCATAGTTGAAGCCGTTTCCGGTGTAAAGAATGGCGAGGTAGCCAATCAGTAGTGCAGCTATGATATAAGGAATGCGGCGGTGGTTGACAGTGGTGGCTATCAGTGACGCAAGTCCGTAACAGATGGCCAGGCGTGCCAGCACACCGGTAAGGCGGATATGTGGAAAACTCCAGGCTGCGGCTGCTAATTGGGATAGAAAATCGAGCTGGGAGTCGGCGTTGCCGTTCCAGTAATAGCAGAAGCGTGCAAACCATCCGATGAAAAGGCCAATGAGATAGATGCCGATGGTGCGTTTTAAAATTTTGCGAAGTGAGTGCCGGTTGAGTGTGAACTGATATTTGCGCAAAGAGATGTAGGTGGAAATTCCCATAATGAACATAAAGAATGGGAAAACCAGGTCGGTTGGTGTCAGCCCGTTCCATTTGGCATGGTCAAGAGGTGCATAGATATAGCTCCAGGAACCGGGATTGTTTACTAAGATCATACCGCTGATGGTGATGCCTCTCATGACATCGAGTGCGAGTATACGATGATTTCCGATGCTGCTTTTCATGACGATGGCGGAATCTATTTGTACAAGTAATATTTTTTAGATAACTGTTTGAAAGCCTTTTCGTCTTTATGCCAATAAGCTTTTGCTTCGTCCCATCTGTGGGAGCGTGAAAAGAGCTGGCGTATTTGTTTGGTGCCGCAAACAAGGTCAAACATGCGAAAGCGTGACTTGTCGGCTACGTCGAAGACTTTGTGGTCGGGGTAGAGTGCGGCGGCTTCTTGTGCAACGAGAAATTGAATATCGGTTAGGGATGCTTGTTGAAAGTCCAGGAAATGAACCTGCACACCCTGTATCTGTTCGTTTTTCATGGTGGCATAAAAAGGCTTTGCGTAGATGGGCCGGAAGTGAATGCCGGGCAGATGAAGCGCATTCAGGCGTTCGGCCAGTTTGTCGGCTTCAATCCAAGGAGCAGCAAACATTTGGAAAGGAATGGTATAGCCAACACCAATGTTCATATAGCTAAATTCTCCCAAAATGCCACTTGCAGCATAACAGGCAGCCGATACCGGCTGGGGTATATGCGGCGAAGAGGGAATCCACTGCAGGCCTGTTTCCTGGTAAGTCATACTGCGTTTCCAACCTTTCATCTTGATTACTGTCAGTTGGCAGGGCTTGCTGTTAAGCATCCTTTCTCCGTTGAGCAGAAGCGCAAGTTCACCGCATGTTAGGCCGTAAACGTAGGGGATCTTGAACTGACTAACAAATGACATACAATCATCTTCGGTAAGGCAGCCTTCTACCTTTTCACCGCCCAAAGGGTTGGGACGATCAAGCACAATGAATTCTATGCCGGCATCTGCTGCGGCTTCCATGGCAAGCCCCATGGTACTTATGTAGGTGAACGAACGGCATCCTATGTCCTGAATGTCATAAACCAATGCATCGAGACCTTTCAGCATTTCAGGTGAGGCTTTTCTGTTTTTGCCGTAAAGCGAATAAACGGGAAGGCCGGTGACAGAATCGCGATTGTCGTCAACCTTGTCGCCGGCATGCTGGTTGCCGCGTACACCATGTTCGGGACCGAAAAGGGCTACGAGCTTTACTCCGGGAGCATGATAAAGCAAGTCGACAGTGGAGCGCAATTGATTGTCAACACCTGTAGGATTCGTAATGAGTCCTATGCGTTTTCCATGCAAGGGCGCAAATTTTTTGGACTTCAGTACTTCAATTCCGGTCTTGATACGGATCTTTTCTGCTTGGATGGCTATGGAAAAAGCAAGCATTAACGCAACACTTGTAAGCCTTACGATGAAAAAGTTTTTCATGGCCTCTTGGATTTGTTTATTTTCAAGATACCCACTTGCCCGTCTGTATTGCTAAACAGAATCTTTTTAGGAGATATGGGAACTACAGTGCTCATAAGCGAATTGCCCACCTTATGTCGCCACAGCAGAGTGCCGTTTTTTCCGTTGATGGCATAGATAAGGCCATCTTTGGTGCTTCCGAATACAATGCCGCCTTTTTCTTGCAGCATGCAGGGGCCGTGTTCATAGCCGAATCCCACATTGCAGGCCCACAGTTGGCGGGGACTGTTTCCCTCGGCAGCATAGCAGACTACACTGTCTTGCATGGTTTTTGCATAGATTCTTTTTCCATCAGCCGCAATACCCATGCTTTCACGAACCTTCGATTGAAAAGTCCGCCAAATGGTTTTGCCATTCTGCAGGTCAATGGCAGTCATGGCGCGTTGTGGGTCTACTATGAAAACTTTCCCAAAAGAAGCTTGCGGCCACACGGCTGCAGGTGAAAAGTGCATGCGAGTGAGGCCTCCTGTCCACTTCCAAATTTCTTTGCCATCAGTCTTATCAAGAGCATATAAGGTGTTGTCCCAAGCACCGAAAATCACTTTGTCATCGGTAACGAGTGGCTTGGTGACAATGTAGCCCTTAACGCCGCGGTAAGCCCACACAATTTTGCCGGATCTGATTTGAATTGCTCTGAAAGTTGAATCGCTGGCTCCTATATAGGCAATGCCATTTTTGATGGACACGGCTCCTAAGACAGGCTGAGTAGCACTAACCGTCCAAAGAAGCTGACCGTTCTTGGCATTTAGGCCATAAATCTTCTTGTCGGCCGATCCACATACAACGATGCCTTGGCTGACAGCCGGGCCACCGATGATACGCCGCCCCGTCTTGAACTTCCAAAGAAGCTTACCGTTTTTCAAGCTGAAGGCCTTGACAAAGCCTTCATTGTCACCTGTGAAGACTCTGTTGTTTTCAAATGCAGGAGAACTATAGAACGCTCCGGTTGTTTGCGTAATCCATTCTTCTTCCACTTGTGGAAACTTTGAATTGTCACTGTAGTCAGGATATTTTTCAGCTTTTCCTTTAGGATCGTAACAGGGCTTTTGTATATCGTAAACGGCTACGAGACGTTTAGGCTCGCCTACGTTCTGAACATAAGCTCTTATTTCTTTACTATCGACTTCGTAGATTCCGTAGCCGGGCTTTCCATTTTCGTCTCTTAAGTTGCTTCGCATTAAAATACCCGGTATTCCATCATATTTCAGATTTCTTATGGCGTGATAATGTCCGCCTATGAAAAGCCTTACATTACCTTGTCTGCGTGCGGCATCGGTTACCTTGTACCAATTGTCAACATCGCCGTCAAGCATAGGGTAGTGGGTGACAATGATGGCTGGTTCTCCTTTGGCATCTGCAGCAGCCAATTCCTTTTTCATCTGTTCTATGTCGTAAGGAGATACATGACCGTAGGCCATTCTCATCAGTGGCCCTGAATTGAAACCGATGAAAGCAACTCCATTGTGCTCGAAAGCGAGGGTTTCAGAACCGAAAATGTCTTGAAATGCAGTGCAGCCCGATTCGCTCCAAGTAGTTTCATGGTTGCCAAGATAGACATAGTAAGGAATTCGGAGTTTCTCCAGACAAGATTTTACTTTCAGCATTGTCTTTCGATCGCCTTGCTCTGTAAGGTCGCCGGTAACCAGAACGAAATCCAAACTGTCGGTTGCATTGATTTGCGCAATGCTTTGTTGTAGGTCTTTTGTCGGTCCCTCGTTATTCGGGTTCAAATGGATATCTGTCAATTGGGCGAAACGGAAAGGCTTTATCCGTGCCTTGCTGTTCGTTATGCCTACGAGGCAGAACAATATCAGAATTATGAAAACACGTTTGGTTTTAAAATGGTAAGGCATCACTTCAAAAAGTTAAGTATTTGTTGCATCATTGTATCTCTTTCCTTGGCGGTTTGTATCGTTTCAAAAGGAACTGCCATGATAATCGTTTTATAATCGTTGCCATTATAGGCTACGGCTGCACTTAGATTGTTTTCAGAGTAGCGCATAACTGTTGCTGCCTCTGCACATGCAGGTTCAATAGCATCTGGACTTTCTACTACGTAGCACTTTGAATTCAGTTGGTTGTGGTATGAGTACTCACCGATGAAAGTCCCTTTTGGCAGTTTGCTTTTTACGCATTTTATTTTTCCGCCTTTGGCAGCTTGTCCGACCCGCCATTTGTATTTCAGGATTTGCGTGGCAAAATCTTTGTCGCTTTGCAGTGACGGAGCAACACGGCTATCCCAAAGATCTGTTCCTATGAATGCTCCGGAAACAAAGAGGTGGCCACCGGATTTCAAATAGGAAGTCAATTTTTTTTGCATGGTTTTGTCGAAGGTTTTGTATTTCAGGGGATGGATTCCTTTGCGTCCCATTTTTGTCTGGCACTCTTTTCCTAAAATGAGGTCTGTAATGGCGTAGTCTTCCAATCTAACAAGGCTGTCCTTTACCGATTCATCGCTGCAGGATACAAAGCTGTGCCCGGCTTTTAGTATGGCGGCACCATGAATGTAAGGGTAATCGAATGTGTTGCCCGCTATTACTTCTTTTTCATAATCGGCATAGCTGTCGCCGAATCCTGCCGCGTCGTCATCCATCCAGGGTATTCTGCGACGGAATTCTTTCATACTTCCAATGTAACTTATGTCTTTTATATAAGGAACTCCATGGTCTACGTTGTCAAGGAATCCGGCCAATGCCGTATCGGCCGGCTCGGGTGCGACAAAGTCGGCCGGAGCGCTGATTCGGTTGAAGTTGTTGATGACAAGTACAGGTTTTTCTGTCGCATTGGCGGCGATGCCTGCCGAAAGGATTTCTGAAGGAAAGCTTCGGCCGCCTTCGTTGATTGCCACTACTTTGTAGCTGTATATTTTGCCCGGTTGTAGTTTTGTTTCGTATTCAGCCCCTTTTACCACTTGCCCGTTGTCCCAATCGTTTCCTTCGATACGGGTGTAAACAATGAACTTTTCTGCATTTGCCGTTGGCTCCAGACTATCTGCTGTTGCCCGCCATGTAAGTCGTGCAGTGTTTCCGTTTGTCAGTTGCAAAGCCATGTGACTTACCGGCAGCGGTTGTACAACATACTTCTCGTTGCGTTGCGAAGATATGAATTTTAAGATACCCTTGTAGATGGCCCTGCTTACAATAAAACGGAAGCGTGGATCAAGGCCGTAGCGCATATCTGCAAAGTTCTGATGCGAGAGAAGTTCGAGCAACATTGCCGGAACTTTGGGCATCCAAGCTTCAAAATAGGGCTTGTCCCACATTTGGCGTCGTGTCCATTTGGGCTCGCATTGGGTTCGAATGTCATTTACAATGCTACTTTGCACGATGTCTGCCAAATCGCGCGACAAGGTTCGAGATGCACCTCCGGGAAATGTGCCATCGTATTGTTCGGAATCGTAGATAGCCAAAGTTCCAATGATATTATCGTTGAGAGTAGTACCTGCATCGCTGTGGAAGGCAAATGACAGGTCTATCGGGATGTTCAGCCCTTTCTCGTTCGGATTGGATGCCGAGCCCCCTGCCAGCCAATTGACCCAAAGCCCACGGTTTTTGTAGTCGTCTGTATAGTCATTGCACGATTTTGTCAAGTCATAAATGCTGTCGGGAACTCCAGCCCATTGCATCCAATAGCGTGCTCCTTCGCAGAAACGCGGGTAGCCGCTTTTTTGTGCTTCATCCAGTGTAATGCTAAGGTTGTGTGCTTCATTTGTGCGGTCTATATATCGTGCCACATTGCCCATTCCTCCACCTACTTTTACTGCGTCGGCCGTGACAATGCGCCCGCTTTTAGACGAAAGGTTGCTTAATTCTATCCTGTTATCTGCGTTTTTACCCTCTTTAAAATAGAATGTACCTAAATATATCCAAGTTCCGCCTCCCATCTGTTGGTTTACACTGAAGGTCGTTTCCTGTCCGTTGTGAAACACCGTGTATTTTGCATCATCGGTGCTTTCGGCCAGCGTGTGATAGGATACATAAACGGCATATTCGCCGTCTTTCGGAATGTCGGGCTGCCATACGGCAGTGCTTGCGTTTCCTTTTTTGATGGTTTCAACTTGCCGGTAGGTTCCTTCCTTAAATGGATTTTCATGGTTGATGTATGTCGCCCGTTTGAAGGCAAAGCCGGTTTCTTGGCCGTTTGCCCATGAGCGGTCGCCATGATGTTCGCTGTATGTGCTTGTAAACTGTGACCGATAGGCTGCATCGTTTTCTTCGGCGTTGGACGCAATTTGCCTGCTGTCATTATCAATGATTACTTCAAACGGATTGGCATCGTGTTCGCGGGGCATCAGTACGTAGGCACCTGCGTTTTCCAGCATCGGTACAAGGAAAGGCAATACATAACTTTGCGTATAGAGATCTTCGACGGTTTGGAAAATGCGTGCCCGCTGCCATTCCCAGCGATCCAATTTGGCCTCATAGTAGAATCCATGGCTTTGCCACATGGCAATGTGACGGCCCTTGAGACCTTCTTTCGGTTCAAAGGTCGCAGATGTATTCCTGACGATGGGCGCGATTTTCTTGGGCGTTGCAAAACGTTTCCATTTTTTGTCGTCTTTTTTCCTCAAGATGTGAGGCACCAGCTTTTCAACAGCTATTCCGGCTGTGAAAAGACCTATTTTTTTCTTTTTCCAATCTGCAGGCAATTGGTTGCGCACGTTATTGTAGAAGTCTTGGATTAAGTTTTCACGGATAGGTGCATCATATAAATTGCCGGATGCGTAAATCCTTACTGAATCCTTGGTAACGTGGCTTGAATCAATTCTGACGCGTCCTACCTGTGCTTCGTTACGAACCATTTCGTTCAGGCTCTTTCCAAGCAATTCTACAATTTCTTTTGATACAGTTTTTTGCTCTTCTGCGTTTACGAATGTCGAAGCCAATGCCATAATAGAACATAGGCAGATGCTTCTTAGATTCCTGTTGCGTTTCATTTATATGTTGGGTATTATAATCGTCTTTATATGTTTAATGGCTACTCTGCTGCCATTTTCAGGGTATATCCTCCTCCGGGTGCCAAGTATACCTTGAGTTGTCCGTTGGCCGGTACCTGCGTGGTTTCATGGATATAGTCTTGTGCGTGTTTGGCTGCGTTAGGGCCATCACGGAATACTTCTATTTGTTTCCCGGCTCCATTAATTGTATTCAGGTCGAGTGTCAAATTGCGTTCAGTCCAGTTGGTCAAAGCTCCTACATACCATACATTTCCTTTTCTGCGTGCGATGGCTACATATTCGCCCACTTCTCCGCAAAGAGGAATGGTCTCGTCCCAAACAGTAGGTATTTGCGAGATGAAAGTTGTACACTCCGCTTCCTGCTCATAGTGGGTCGGGCTGTCACACAACATGCCGAGCGGCGACAGAAATACGGTATATTCTGCCAGCTGATGGCAACGTGTTCCCTGGCTCATAGGTTCGCTGCCTGATGCGCGGTAGGTTTGCCGTGTTCCATTCAGCATGGCTCCTTGCGTATAGTCCATCGGACCGGCCAGCATGCGTACGAAGGGTATAGTTACATCGCCATTCATCTGATCGTATTCTTCAAGCGATGACCATTTATTGAATTCCATGCCACATACTCCTTCAAAATTGAGCACGTTAGGGTACGTGCGGTTCAATCCTGCCGGTTTGAATGTTCCGTGTATGTCAAGTACCAATTTATGTCTGGCTGCGGCTTCTGCAATTCGGTAATGGTAGTCTACGGCTCGTTGGTCGTCCCTGTTGATAACGTCTACTTTGAATCCTTTGACGCCCATTTCGGCATAATGGCGGCATACATTTTCCAAATCCTTGTCGAGAGCATAGCTGCCCGCCCATAAGATAATGCCTACTCCCTTTTCGTGCCCGTATGCAATGATTTCTTTCAAATCGATTTCGGGAACAACTTGCATCAGATCGGCAGGGCCGCGCACTGACCATCCATCGTCAAGAACTACATACTCTATGCCGTAGCGCGAAGCGAAGTCGATGTAATACTTATAGGTTTCCGTGTTGATTCCGGCCTTGAAGGGAACATTGTAAATGCTCCAATCGTTCCACCAGTCCCAAGCCACTTTTCCCGGCTTTATCCAGCCGGTGTCTTTCAGCTCGCAAGGTTCGGCCAGCCGGTACACCATATCGTTGGCCAACAGTTCCGTGGCATTGCGCGATATGCAGAATACGCGCCAGGGAAACTTCATTTTGGCAGGGCAATGTGCAATGTAGCCGGCACGTTCTTTTACCAGCAGTTGCAGATTGTCATAGCCTCCTTGTTCTTCCTTTGACGGATAGCGTGCAAAGTATGTTTTCAAGGCTGCATCTTTTCCGCCGCTTCTCACATACATGTTTGGGTAGTTTTGCAGGGCTGCTTCGGTCAGTCCTATCTTAATGCCTCCTTCGGCTTCGATAAGACAGGGGAGAAATGCCAGTTTGCTGCTATCCATCTTGCTCAGCGCAACATGTGCATAGGTGTTTTCGAAGGTATTGATCAGTTGCTGTTCGAATGTGGTGCCTTCTTGTCTTACATAGGGCAGAAATGCTTTCGGGTCAGCGGGGAAGCGGCAGTCCATTTGTTCATCTTCGACAATGATATCCTTGTCAAGATTGGATATGAAGCGATAGGCCGCCCCATCGTCATAGACGCGTACTACCAAATCAAAGCCTTCCTTGAATTTTAAAATGAGCTGGTTATAATTGTCGGTGATGGTTTCCTTAGTGTAAAAAAGAGCGTTGATATTGCCTTTGTAACTGTTGCGTGCCACTTTTGCCGGTTTGGCACTTGTACCCCATGTAATGCCATTTCTAAGCTTTAAAGATACATCCGATGGCAATATCAGCGGCTTGCTTTCGTATTGTAATGAAAACCGCAGTTTTCCTTTTATTGTTTCAACACATGCAGTCAGTTTGCCGTCGGGAGATGTAACATCGTATACGTTGGCTTTTGTGCAGGCGATGCTTGTCAAAAAAAATGCGACGGTCAGGCCGAATATCCTGTTCCATCCTGTGAGTTTTTTCATAGGAATGAATGTGAGTTTTGATATATTGGCGTGTAATTTCATGCTACCAGAAGTTACTGTATGAAGTTGTCTTTTCCGACTGGGAAGCAGACAGTGCAAAGTTACTCAAAAGGGCAATAAAAAAGGAGGCTTTCAATTTAAAATTCGTAGGGAAAGAATTCAATCTGAAAGGCTTTCTTTTTTGTCTAATAGGACATAAGCAAAGGTCAACAGCTTTTAGAACCGCAAAGCAGGGCATATTTGCAGTGTTCGCATGCTTTTTCGTCGAAGGCAAAGGTATATTCGGCAGTTCTTAGGTCTTTTATGAGCTGTTGCAATTGGCTTTTAAATGCATCCAGCTTTTCTTCTGCAGTCAGGTCGCTTAGTCCGTTTTTTGTGTTGCCAAGAGTGACATATGGCGAAAGCTCTTTGCCATAGAGTTTCTGCAGGAAATAGATGGCAGATACCGGTGTCTCGTTACGTGTAAGCCGGTAGAGCAGTTCGTAGAAGACGGTTTGCAGAACATAGTTTTTCGTATTGTCGCTGAAAAGTTCTTCAATGCTTGCTGCTTTCATCTTTTCCTTTTTGTAAGCACCGGTTTTATAGTCGATGATGCGTTTTTTCTCGATGCCGTCTATATGTGTGATGTCTGTGCGGTCAATTTTTCCGTTGATACTTGTCAAATCATCTAAGTCGGCTTTTAGCGATTCTTCCGCATGAACAAATTTAAGTCCGTTGTTTTTGGCAATGTAGGCATCATATTTCAAAAGATTAGACAGATAGTCTCTTATGACACCGGCTTCTATCTCGTGCTCGTCCTTGTTGTAGAGTTGATGGTCTTTTTCGATTTTCGTTGTTGGTGAAAAGCTGTGTGCGTCTTCATTGCTGACATATTCGAAAGCCTCTGCGATGTAAGTTTCCAGTTTTACAATGTTGCCTGCCATTGCAGACAACTCATCTGCGTGCAGTATGGCTTCGGGGCGGTTGCCGCGAAGGTCTTCATAGATGGATTCGGCAGCTCTGTGGAAAATACTGCCGAACGTGTTGGGAGGCAACAGGTCGGACTGTTGTGGTATCTCTTTGATGCCAAGCATATAAGAGAAAAAATACTTCATGGGGCAGTCTATGAATTTTTCCAAAGCCGAAACGGACAGATTCAGCCTTCTGTTTTCCATTATCTGCCTGATGGTTTCGGAGTCAATGCCTTTTACTTCGCATCGATTGATGATGTTGTGCTCGTTCAATGTATAGCATATTACAGGGATGTCGGTCTCGGTAAGAATCTGTACCATGAACCGCGACATTTCTCCGCAGTGCTTTTCACCGTCGGTCGATTCGTTATAGACCAAAGTGACATGTTGTGAGCGTTGCAGCAGCCGGAAAAAATTGTAGGCATAGACTTCGCTGCGTTCATCGCCTGTCATGATGTGATAGAACTTGCGCAAGTCGTAGGGAATAAACGAACGGTCGGCACTCTTTTTGGGAACAATTCCGTCTCCGACGGAGAGCAACAGAAGTTGGTCGAAATCAAGGTTGCGGGTTTCGAGCATTCCCATAATTTGTAAGCCGGCTGCCGGTTCTCCATGAAACGGAACCGACAGTGATGTGAGTACTTGCCGCAGCAGTCCCTGCAGTGTACGGCGTGTAACGGAAAGAGTGCCGTTGCTAACAAACGTCTTGAAACGGTTGACGGTGGTGAAGCATTGAAAGAAGGATTCGGCCGTAAGTTGTCCCAACCATGATTGTTCGCCATGGCGTTCCATCTCATTCTGTGCCTGCTGTTGAAGAGCCGATGACAATTTGTTGAGCAGCTCCAGGTTGTCGTTTGGGTTGGGTTGCTTTTCAGTTTCGCTTCGTGTAAAAAAATCTTCCACGAAAGCATAGGCCGGTGTGTGTGACATTGGAAAGCCTTTTGTGATGTTGACTTCCTGCACATCTTCAGGAAGGCTGTGAATGACCGGCTGTAGCAGGGTTTCGTCGCAAAGAACGATGGCGGTTCGTTTTTCATCCGCGCGCGTCAGATTTTGCCGGAGCCATGACGTGGCGTAATGGGCCTGTGCGTTGTCGGACGAGGAGGCCACATACTCTATTGTAGTCCGTTGTGACAAGTTGTCAAAGAGATTTTCGGGCAATTCGTTTGGAAACCGCTCGATGTTGCGTTCCATGTTCTTGCCAAAGGAAAACAATGCACCTTTGCCCGTATACATACGGTCGTAGTCCCAATAAAACAGGGCTTTTCCTGTTGATTGCAGCAGCTCGAACAATTTCCATTCCACGGGCAGCAGCATGTTGAAGCCTACGAACGCATACTTGTCGAAACGCTCA
This sequence comes from Prevotellaceae bacterium UBA6417, assembly GCA_002439755.1. Classification (GTDB taxonomy): domain Bacteria; phylum Bacteroidota; class Bacteroidia; order Bacteroidales; family Bacteroidaceae; genus UBA6382. Next base: position 21,439 of record DJPH01000019.1, read on the forward strand.
GGCAATGTGAGTTGGTTTTGCTCTAAGTTTTCGATGACGTGGCGTTGCCTGGCTCCTTCATAAGCTTCGCCATCGGCTTCAAGCGTTTCGTTCAGCTCTTTATAGATGTCGTAGAGATACCTCCACAGATGCTCAAAGTCCTCTTTCAGCTGCCCGCTTCCTTTAAGTGTTTCGATGAAAGGGCGCAATTGTTCGCGTTCTTCCGGTGTCATGGTCTCTAATTGACGGGCGGCACTCCAGGAACCGAAAATCTCGTGCGCATCGACCAGACTGCGGTCGATATCGGAAAAATCTGACAGCAGTTGCTCGCCCCAACCGTAGAAAAAATCAAGGGAAATATGGGCATCTTGGATTTTTTCCTTGTAAATCTGATAAAGCAGACATACTGAGCGGATATCATCGGCGGGCTTGAAATCGGAAAGGGTGTTGAATAGTTCGCTTATGGTCAGATATTCGGGAGCCCACACGGCAGTTGTTTCATCGTGGGCTAACAGATAATCGTCAAAGAATATTCCGGCGCGTTTGTTGGGGAATACAACAGCGATGCGGCTCAAGTCGTTTTTGAACTTGCCGCGGAGATTGTTGGCTACATGCTTGAGAAATTGCATATACTTGTGGATTGGGAGTCTTTGTGAAATGGCTTTGGAAATCGGGAAGACCGGTTGCAGAATTTTCTATGGGGAAAGGTGCTTTCTGTAGCCGTGTTTCAATTCGATACAGCCGAACTTTTTATTGTCTGTGAACTGTTTGTCAATACAAAGGTAGGGATTTTAGCCAAGAATACAGTGAAACGTCCATTAAAACGATTCATTGTAATTTGAAGTTGCATTCTTTCATATTGACACAAGCATTGGTTTTGAAAACAACTCCTTCCGATTCGAGCAGCCGGCGTTGCTCCGTAAAACCCGGAGCCAGGCGTCCTTGACTGTTTACAACACGATGACAGGGAAGATGAAGCGATTCGGAAGCCTCACGCAAAACCCGCCCAACAAGACGTGAGTTTTGAGGCCTGCCAATGAGCCAGGCAATTTGTCCGTAGGTCAGAACTTTTCCTATTGGGATTTCCGACACAACGTTGAACACATCTTTGCGAAAAGAGTCGATGTCAGGCTTCATCGTTTCAGACCAAAGCGAAAAGGCCAATGTTTATTTTGAGCAGAATGTCTATATGAAATCAGGCCGGACGCGTCTGACCGTGTCCGGTGATGAGCCATTTGTAGGTGGTGATTTCTTCTAATCCCATCGGCCCGCGTGCTCCCAGCTTTTGGGTGCTGATACCTATTTCAGCGCCCAGGCCGAATTGTCCGCCGTCGGTAAAACTGGTCGGTGCATTTACGTAGACACAGGCCGCATCAACCATGGTTTGAAAAACGCGAGCCCGGTCTTTGTTTTCGGTAATGATGCATTCGCTATGTCCGGAACCATAGCGGGCAATATGTGACAAGGCTTCTTCTAAACTGTTTACCGTTCGGACGGCCATGCGGAGCGACATGTATTCTGTGCCATAGCTGTTGCTGTCGGCCGGATGGAGCAGGCTGGAAGGATAATTGTTTTGCAAGGCACTATAGGCCGGGGTATCGGCGAAAAGTTCTACTTGCTTTTTTAAAAGTAAAGAACATAATTCCGGCAAGTCAGACAGACGTTTACGATGGATGATGAGGCAATCAAGGGCATTGCACACGGATGGGCGGCGTGTCTTGGCATTCAGTATGATTTGTTTCCCGATGTTAGTGTCTCCGTATTCATCAAAATAGGTGTTTACGACTCCGGCTCCGGTTTCGATGCAGGGCACTTTTGCCTCTTCTCTGACAAAACGGATGAGTCGGCTGCTGCCGCGCGGAATGATGAGGTCAACGTACTGTGTGGCATGCAACAGCTCGGCTGCAGCTTCATGAGTAGCCGGAAGAAGCTGCACAACGTTGCGATCTATTCCTTGTTCTTCGAGTACGTCGTGAATCAATTTTACTGCGGCAATATTTGTATTGTCTGCATCTTTGCCTCCTTTTAGAATGCAGGCATTGCCGCTTTTAAAGCAGAGCGAGAATACGTCGAAAGTAACATTGGGACGCGCCTCATAAATGATGCCGATGACACCGAAAGGTACGCTTACGCGTTGCAAGTGCAATCCGTTGTCAAGGATCTTGTCGGATAGAATACGGCCGAGTGGTGACGGCAGTGTGCCTACATGGCGCATGTCAGACGCAATGCCTGCTAAACGTTGTTCTGTCAATTGCAATCTGTCATACAGCGGATTGTCTTTGTCCATATGTTTTAGGTCAATGGCATTGGCAGCGAGCAGTTCTGCCTGATGTGATTCGATAGCATCGGCGACGGCAGCTAAAATCTTTGAGCGGCGCGTGTCGTCAATAAGTGCTAAATTGACAGAGGCTGATTTGGCAGACGAAAAAAAATGTTCGAACATGTATAGGTTGGAGTAAGATGGTAAAGCTAATTGGAGATTGTGTCTTTTAACAAGAACAAGTAGTCATAGTGAACCAAAGGCTTTTGGTTGTGCCGGCCTATCAATTGTCGAGCTTCACAGGCATCATATCCCGATCGGCCTAAGGCTATTTCTGTTTGATTCTCATCAACAATGCTCACAATGTCGCCTTCTTCAAAATCACCGTCAATGGCAGTTGCTCCGACCAATAGCAGACTGGTAGCTTTGCAGCTGTTGAGCAGAGTCTCGGCAGCTTTGTGATTAATGTGAATGATTCCCTTAGAAAAACCTGCACTGTGGGCAATCCACTTCTTGACGCTTGAAATGGCATCCGGATTAGGGAGAAACTCGGTATGCAGCGTTTCAGCCGGTTTTGTAATGAGGTTAATCAGAATGTTAGGCGTTTTTCCGTTGGCAATGATAACTCGTATACCTTCTGAAGCGACTTTGCGTGCAATTCTGCATTTGGTAATCATTCCGCCACGCCCGAAACCACTTTTTTCAGCTTGAATATAATCAGTCAGGTCTGTATTTGGATGCAATTCGCGTATGACGTGACATGAAGGGTCTGATGGAGAACCGTTATATATGCCGTCAACATTGCTTAGTATGATAAGGCTCTCAGCACCAATCATGCTTGCAATAAGTCCTGATAGCTCATCATTGTCGGTAAACATGAGCTCTGTGACACTGACAGTGTCGTTTTCGTTGACAATAGGAATGATGCCGTTTTGAAGCATCACAGTCATGCAACTTCTTTGATTTAAATATTCGCGGCGGGTACCGAAATTCTCTTTCATCGTAAGAACCTGGCCGATTTTCAACCCATGTTCACGAAAGAAGTCGTAGTACAGGTTAAGCAGCTTTACCTGACCTACGGCTGAATAAAGTTGCCTTTGTTCGACGCTGTCTAATTTATGATTAATTTTGATTTCGCTTCTCCCACTTGCGATGGCTCCGCTTGAGACAAGCACCACATCATATTTTAGTGAGCGGAGCATGGCAATTTGATCGACCAAGGCAGACATTTGTGTAACGTCAAGTGTCCCGTTAGATCGGGTCAGGACGTTGCTTCCAACCTTTATAACGATGCGATGTTTCATGTAGTTTTAAGTCCGGCTTTTAAACCGCGGATGACAGCACTGGTGAAGCCTGCATTTTCCATTTCGTTGAGGCCGCGTATGGTAACACCGCCCGGTGTAGTTACTTTGTCAATTTCGGCTTCAGGATGGTTGCCGTTGGCTTGCAATAGTTCTATGGCTCCTTTTACAGTTTGCAATACAATGTCCTTTGCATCGTCTGGATAAAAGCCAAGCTCTACGCCACCTTCTGATGCAGCACGTACATAACGCATTGCGTAGGCAAGACCGCAGGAAGCCAAGGTGGTACCTGCGGCTAAGAGTCTTTCTTCAACGATAATGGAGCGTCCCATCCCATCGAAGATGGATCTTATCAATGCTGTTTGTTCCTTTTCGGCTTTTGCCGGAACAATAAAAGTCATGCTGCTGCATTGGGAAATGGCTATGTTAGGGATGGCCAGAAAAAATGAAGGAATCATTTTTTCTTCATTTTCCAACCAGGTCTTAACATCGTCTGATTTTATTCCGGCAGCTATAATGACCAATATTTGATGGTTGTAGTCGAGAACAGGTCTGATTTCTCGCAAAATAGTCTCAACCAACCAAGGTTTTACAAAAACCATAATGACATCAGCTCCTTTGATGGCTTCTTTGTTGTCAGTAAAAGTGTGAACTCCAATGCAATCAAAAGGTTGAAGCTTCTGGGAAGAAGGGTCTGAGATGCAGAGCTCTTTTGCTTGGCAGGTATTTGATTTTAGAAGCCCATGAGCTGTGGCACCTCCCATGTTGCCTGCTCCAATAATGGAAATTTTCATATTAGAATTCTGATAGTATCCTGCTGAGTTTGTCTATAAAGATATCGGCATATTCTTTTGTAAAACATAGCGGAGGAAGCAGACGCAATACGTTTGAACCTGATGCTCCTGTGAAACAATGTTCCTTGTATACTAGAGCTTCGCGAATGGGCTTGATGGGGACATTGAATTCAATTCCAATCATTAGGCCGCGGCCGCGTATGTCTGTGATTTGAGAATGTTTTTTTGAAAGATCCTTCAAACGGCTAATGAGATAGTTGCCTATAGTTGCCGCATTATTGATGAGCTGCTCTTGTTCTATGACATCCAATACGGCCAAGGCTGCAGCGCATCCCAGGTGATTGCCCCCAAAAGTTGTGCCTAATTGTCCATAAACGGGCTTGTATTTCGGGGAAATAAGGATTGCCGCCATAGGAAATCCATTGCCGATGCCTTTTGCTATAGAAATTAAATCCGGGCGAATTCCTAAATACTGATGTGCAAAGAATTTGCCACTGCGCCCGTATCCACATTGTATTTCATCACAAATCAAAGCCGTACCATACTTTTCACATGCCTTTTCCAAGCCTTGGGCAAATTCTGTTGTGGCCAACCGGATGCCGCCTACACCTTGTATACATTCTAAAATGCAGGCGCACACATCTCCTTTAGAAATTTCGTATTCCCAGGCGGCCAAATCATTTAATGGCAGATAAGTAACGTGGTGGTTATTGTTGATTGGAGCGATGATTTTGGGATTGTTAGTTGCTTCTACTGCCAATGAAGTTCTTCCGTGGAAAGCTTTTTCCGCTGAAAGTATACGGGTGCGTCCGTTTTTAAAAGAAGCTAATTTCAAACAATTCTCGTTGGCTTCGGCACCACTGTTGATAAGAAAAAGTTGGTAGTCATCATAGTCACATGCTTTTCCCAAACGTTCTGCTAATTCTCTTTGTAGCGGATTGATGACGGAATTAGAATAGAATCCAATAGTGTGCAACTGTTGAGTCATTCTTTCTATGTAATGAGGGTGGCAATGTCCGATAGAAATAACGGCATGGCCACCATAGAGATCTAAGTATTCTTGGCCTTTGTTATCCCAAACTTTGCATCCTTTGCCTTTTGTGATAGTTACGTCAAAAAGGGGATATACGTCAAATAAATTCATGTGAGTAATGTTTAAAAGCCGATGGCTTTAAGGTGTAGCCCTTCATCTTCGCTTCGGCCGAATAGTAAGTTCATGTTTTCTACGGCTTGCCCGGCAGCTCCTTTTAGTAAATTGTCGATGCAGCTTGTTATCAATATTTTGTCATCAATGCGTTTTGCATGAACCAGGCATTTGTTTGTGTTTACAACTTGTTTCATGTCAATTTCATTTGTGACATAATGTGTAAATGGGCTGTCTGAGTAAAAATCTGTGTAGATATCATCAATTTCTTGTTGGGTAATATCCAAATAAATCATTTCTGTAGCAAAGATTCCTCTTGGGAAGTCACCTCTATAAGGCAAGAACTCGATGTTTCCGCTAAATTGTGGATCAAGCTGGCAAATTGATTGCTTTATTTCTGGTACATGTTGATGGTGAAAAGCTTTATAAATGCTGATATTTCCACTTCTCCAACTGAAATGGGTTTTAGCTGTAGGTTTTACTCCTGCTCCTGTACTTCCTGTGATGGCATTTATGTAGACGTTGCCCTTTAAAAGCTTTTTTGCTGCCAATGGAAGTAATCCCAATTGAATGCATGTCGCAAAACATCCCGGATTGGCAATATGCCGTGCATTGCGAATCTTGTCACGTTGCAGTTCTGGAAGTCCATAGACGAAATCATTTCCTTCATCTTTTAGACGGAAGTCTTGTGCAAAGTCTATGATTTTAACATGTTCCGGTATATTGTGCTCTTTAAGAAAAGCTTCACTTTTCCCATGCCCGAAGCAGAAAAAAACAACATCTACATTGTCGAAAGGTAGCTCTGACGTGAACCGCAAATCTGTTTCTCCGTAGAGACCTTCATGAACGTCTGCAATTAAGTTGCCGGCATTGCTCTCGCTGTTTACAAAAACAATTTCCGTGTTTGGGTGGTTGATGAGAATGCGTATTAATTCTCCTCCTGTGTAACCGGCTCCACCTAAAATTCCAACTTTAATCATGGTAGATTATCTTTTTTCATCTTTGTGGATTCCGTAATACACGCGTAAAGGTGTACTCAGGACTTTTATAAAGCCCTTTGCTTCTTCTGACGTCCAGCCGTGTTGCATCTCACCATATTCTCCTAATTTGGATTTTAGCAAGTCATCATTGCTTTCTATTCCAACAGTTTCAAATCCGAAAGGACGCAGTTTCAAAATGGCTGTTCCATTTACATGGCGTTGAGAACTGGTGAGCATTGCTTCGATATCTGGCATGACCGGTTCTAAGTATTGGCTTTCATGTAGAAACATTCCATACCAGTTGGCAACTTGGTCTTTCCAGTATTGTTGCCATTTGCTTAATGTACTCTTTTCTAAAAGTCGATGGGCTTCTATGATTAATTTAGGTGCAGCGGCCTCAAAGCCGACTCTTCCTTTTATTCCTATAATGGTATCACCAACATTGCAGTCGCGTCCGATTGCATAGGCAGACCCTATTTCTTCTATTCGTTGGATGGCTTTTACCTTATCATCAAATTTTTCACCATTGACAGCTATGATTTCTCCTCGTTCAAACTGTATTTTCAGCAGTGTTTCTTTTTGTTGTGTCACATGCTTCAAGTAAGCTTCTTCGGGCAAGCCTTGGGCGGAATCAAGTAATTCGCCTCCGCATATAGATGTTCCCCAAATACCTACATTATATGAGTATTTTAGTTTTGTAAAATCTGCAAAGAATCCATGTGCATTCAAGTAGTCAACTTCTTCTTTTCTGCTTAATGCTTTGTCTCTAGTAAGTGTGATGATTTCTACGCCTGGAGCCATAACCAAAAAAGTCATGTCGAAACGTATTTGGTCGTTGCCTGCTCCTGTTGATCCATGTGCTATTGCATCGGCATTTATTTGTTTGGCATAACGTGCAATTGCAATTGCCTGGAAGATGCGTTCTGATGATACAGAAATCGGGTAGCAATTGTTGCGCAAGACATTGCCAAATATCATGTATTTAAGGCTCTTTTCGTAGTATTCTTGTGTTACATCAAGAGTGATATATTCTTTGGCTCCGAGTTTGTAAGCGTTTTCTTCGTTCTTTTTTAGCTGTTCATCTGAAAAGCCTCCTGTGTTTGCGCATGCGGCATATACTTCAAAACCTTTTTCTTTGGCCAAATACATAACTGTATAACTTGTATCTAGTCCGCCACTATAGGCTACCACTACTTTTTTTGCCATAATAAGTATCTCTTTAATTGTGTTTTATCTTAAATTGAGTTCGGCTGCGCGTTTAGCCATGGCAACTACATCATCTGGAAGTTCTATTGGAAGCTTTTCGCCTTTGTGCTTTTCCGGATCATAAAGCATACCAGTGCAGACACAGTACTTTCTTCCTGTGCGAGCCAATATGTCACAGTTGATGCAGCATGGATTTTCCGGAGTGCCGCATCCTTTCCAATATTCTTCATCTTGAGTTAGTTCTGCAAAAGGAACGGGCACATATCCTAATTTTGTGTTTATTTTCATTACAGCACCGCTACTTGTCAGGCCAAAAAGTTTTGCATGCGGCCAGCGTAACCGGCTTAATGTAAAAGCGACTTCTTTTATGCGGGTAGCCAAGTGGTGACCTCTGAATTTTTCTACGACTATCAGTCCTGAATTGGCAACATAATGTTTGTTTTCCCAGCTTTCAATATAGCAAAATCCGGCAAATTCTTCGCCTTTTAATGCCAATATAGCCTTACGCTCACGCATTTTGGTCGCCAAATATTCATGTGTGCGTTTGGCTATTCCTGATCCACGAACTTTGGCAGCATTCGTAATTGTTTCTAATATGGTATCTACATATTTTTCATCGGAGGCATCGGCTACGAATACCCGAATGCCATCGTTATATTTCTCCATGTAAATGCTAAATGGTTTTAGTCTTCTTTTTCATCGAAATGTGGGATGATGGATCTCATTAAATTATAAATAGGCTCATGTTCGGCATGTTCACGTAATACCAGTAATAAAGTGTCATCTCCTGCCAGGGAACCTAATATTTCGGGGACATCATGTTCATCAATTTCTGCTGCCAAACTATTTGCATAGCCATGCAATGTTTTTATCACTACAATATTTGCAGAAAAATCCATGGAAATAAAGCCAAAGCTTTGTGTGATTCTTTCTTTGGGATGCTTTATTGCATTTACATGGTTAAAAGGACTTGTCCCAGGTAGTACATATGAATATTTCCCGTCTTTATTATAGATCTTGGCCACTTTTAATTGACGCAAATCTCGCGATAAGGTGGGTTGGGCTATGAGAAAACCTTCTTTTTTCAAATCAGACAATAGTTCTTCTTGATTGTCAAAAGACTTATTGCGAATTAAGAGACGCAATACATCTAAACGTGTTCTTTTGGTTGACATGCTTTTATTTTCTTGTTTTGCAAAGTTACTGCTTTTTGTTGATGCTGTTCAATTTGGAAGCACATGAATAGGGTTATAATGTAGAATAGTTATTCATAAAGTGTAGTATATATTCAATGCAAAAGCTCTTTGCTATCTGGGCTTGCTATTTTGTCTATCTATATAGCTTGGTGATGCTCAATAGTCGTACGTGTTATTTCTCCGCTGCCTATACAGATTTTTCGCCCATCTTGGTAGGGAATATAGACAACTGCAAATTGCCCTGGAGCCACTCCTTGTATGCTATGGCGTGGAATAATTATACTCTTTTCTTTAGAATGAATAAACATTCCTTCTTCAAACTCTGGTGAGTGTCTTATCTTGAAGAAAATCTGTTGTGGCTCTTCTCTCTCTTCAATTTCTTTTGTTGCTATGTTATGGAAGTCTGCCAATTCGAGTTGGCGGCATTGCAATTCGGTTGAACTACTTCCTTTTGATACGTAGATTTTGTTTTTTCTGATGTTCTTATGTACAACGAACCAAGGTCCTCCACCTAAGCGAAGTCCTTTACGTTGTCCTATCGTATAGAACCAATAACCTTGGTGCTTCCCTAATTTTTTGCGCGTTTCCCATTCTACGATATCTCCTTCACGTTCTCCCAAGTAGTGACGCAGCAAGGAGTCATACGTAGTTTTTCCCAAAAAGCAAATGCCTTGGCTGTCGCGCCTGTGTGCAGGAGCTAAATGATACTTTTCTGCAATGCTTCTTACTTCATTCTTCATCATGTAGCCTACAGGGAAATGCAGCTGTTTGAGCTGTTCCGGTGTTATTTGGCAAAGGAAGTCTGTTTGGTCTTTGATGGGATCCTTGGCGGTTGCCAAGTATTTTATTCCATCTTTTTCCAATGTTGTTGCATAGTGCCCTGTTATTGTCTTATCAAAGAAACGGCCTACACGATCATAGAAGCATCCAAATTTTATCAAGCTGTTGCACATAACATCCGGATTTGGTGTAAGGCCGCGTTTTACGCTGTCAATCAAATAAGAAACGACCCGTTCCCAATAGTCGCGATGCAAATCCACAGTTTCGACTTTTAAGCCATATTGATGCGCCAGCATATTGACCATCTCCAAATCTTCTTCCATTGTGCAAGAAAATTCGCTTTCCTCATCTGCGCCGATTTTGATATAAAACAATGTAGGTTTTTCACCTTGTTCACAGATTAGGTGGGTAGCAACAGCGCTGTCTACACCGCCTGATGCCAAAAGTGCTATTTCCATTTTTCTGAATGATGCAATTCTGACTGCAAAATTACAAAAAAGGAATGGCAAAAGTCCTGCCCTATTTCTAACAGACCTTTTTGCGTTTCGATGTTGACCACTATCCGCAACGGGATGCTCCGCAATTTTTACATATTAGGCATCCTTCTTGGTAGACAAGTGATTCTTGTCCGCAGTTAGGACAAATGAGTCCTGTTGCCTTTGTTCCGTCCTTTACATATTTTTTCAAGGCGCGTTCTACACCGTTTTTCCAAGTGTTGATGTTTTCATCTCCGAGTTGTAGCGAACTTACAAGCTTGATAACACGCTCTACCGGCATCCGATAGCGAAGAACTCCAGAGATAAGTTTGGCATAATTCCAATATTCCTTATTGAACTTTTCAGAGAGTCCTTCTACTGTTGTCTTATATCCCCGCTTGTTTTCAAATTGAAAATCGTAGCGCTTTGTCCCGTCTTCGTTTGCCTTTTTGATAATGCGTCCTTTTGTAACTGACTTTGGCAACACGATACCTTCGTCGTCGTCTTGCAGACCGGTGAAGATTTCATATGGATAGCCGTCAAGTAATCCGACAAAAGCCACCCATTTTTCTTTGTTGTTTTGGAAACGCACCACATCGCATTCTAACGATTCGGGCCGGGTTTCTGTCACTTCGAGCGGTTTGCAGTAAGGAATCTCAACCTTTTCTTTCTTTTTGACTTCAATCATAACGCCCGAGCGGCTTCCGTCTCGATATATAGTGCAACCTTTGCAGCCGCTTTTCCATGCCGTTATATAGATCTTATTGACGACGTCTTCGGTTATGTCGTTAGGCAAATTTACCGTAACGCTTATGGAGTGATCCACCCATTTTTGAATGGCTCCCTGCATTCTTACTTTTTCAACCCAGTCAACATCATTTGCTGTGGCTTTATGGTAGGGCGATTTTTCTAAGAGGGCATCGAGTTCGTCCTGTGTATATTTCTTATGGATATCGAAACCGTTTACGGCCATCCATGTCAGGAACTTTTTGTGATATACAATGTATTCTTCAAATGCGTCTCCCGATTCGTCAATATAGTCGATATGCACTTCAGGATCGTTTGGATTGACTTTCCGACGTCGTTTGTAAATAGGCATGAATACCGGTTCTATGCCGCTTGTCGTCTGTGTCATGAGGCTGGTTGTGCCGGTTGGTGCTATTGTCAGACAGGCAATGTTGCGCCGTCCGTATTTTGTCATCAGCTCATATAATTCAGGGTCGGCCTCTCTAAGGCGGCCGATGAAAGGATTGTTCTTCTCTCTTGCTGCATCGAATATGGGAAATGCGCCTCTTTCTTTTGCCATTATCACGGATGACCGGTAGGCTGCCAATGCCAATATCTTCTGTACTTTGACGGCAAAGTCGGTTGCTTCTGTTGTGCCGTAGCGCAATCCCATGGCTGCAAGCATATCGCCTTCGGCTGTGATTCCGACACCGGTACGACGGCCTTCTTCGCATTTGCGGTCAATCTTTTTCCAAAGATTATATTCCGTGGACTTTGTGTCCATATCTTGCGGATCACTTTCGATTTTTGCCAAAATAGCTTGAATCTTTTCTTGCTCCAGATCTATGATGTCGTCCATGATGCGTTGGGCGACAATCACATGTTCTTTGAATTTGTCGAAATTGAATGATGCGTTTGGCGTAAAAGGGTTGTCTACATATGAATATAGGTTCAGTGCCAAAAGCCGACAGCTGTCGTAAGGGCAGAGAGGTATTTCTCCGCATGGATTTGTCGAAACCGTCTTATAGCCTAAATCAGCATAGCAGTCGGGAATGGATTCGCGTATGATGGTATCCCAGAACAAAACGCCCGGTTCTGCCGACTTCCAGGCATTGTGAATAATCTTTTTCCACAGTTTCCTGGCATCTATTTCTTTTTTGAAAGCAGGATTATTGCTGTGGATAGGGAATGTCTGTTCATATTTTTCGCCTTTTTCGACAGCCTGCATGAATTCGTCATCAATTTTGACCGATACATTGGCTCCCGTGATTTTGCCTTCTTCCATTTTGGCGTCTATAAAGGCTTCTGAGTCTGGGTGCTTAATGCTTACTGACAGCATAAGAGCTCCCCGTCGGCCGTCTTGAGCCACTTCGCGCGTTGAATTGCTGTAACGTTCCATAAACGGGACCAAGCCTGTTGAGGTGAGTGCGGAATTTTTTACCGGTGATCCTTTTGGACGTATGTCCGAAAGATCGTGACCGACACCGCCGCGGCGCTTCATCAGTTGCACTTGTTCTTCGTCTATTTTCATAATGGCGCCATAAGAGTCGGAGTCTCCGTCCAGTCCTATTACGAAGCAGTTGGAAAGTGATGCTATCTGATATTTGTTGCCGATTCCTGTCATCGGGCTTCCTGCCGGAATGATGTACTTGAAATGGTCGAGCAATTCGAATATCCGGCTTGGGCCCAACGGATTTTTATATTTTGATTCTATGCGTGCTATTTCAGCGGCAAGTCTCCGGTGCATGTCAGCCGGAGTTTGTTCGTAGATGTTACCGAATGAATCTTTCAGGGCATATTTGTTCACCCAGACACGGGCTGCCAGTTCGTCCCCATCAAAATATTTGAGGGAAGATTGAAAAGCTTCGTCATAGGTAAATGTCTTTTTCTCTTCCATTATTTGGCCAATTATTGTTTTCTTCTACAAATGTACGTCCTTTTATCTGCTTGTCAAAAAATAAAACCGAAAAATTGGGGATGAAAATCCTTTTTTTCTGTTGAGCGTCAATAACAGCCTTGTTTACAGTCTGTTTTGCAATCTTGCTAAGAGCTCGTGATTGTCGGTTTTGGAAATTTCTCCGCTTAGTCTTTTGGGAAAATCTGCTTTTTGTGAAGCAAGTAACAGATGCTGTTGCTTTTGATCTATTCCGTTCCTCTCATGCTGAGCGATATGCGCCGGCGTTGGGCGTCGATTTCTTTTATCCGTACTTTTACTTGTTGGTTTACTTTTACAATGGCTGAAGGATCTGCCACATAGGTGTCACTCAGCTCGGATATGTGAACCAGCCCGTCTTCATGGATGCCTATATCAACGAAGCAGCCGAATTTTGTAACATTGGTTACTATGCCGGGTAATATCATGCCTTCATGCAGGTCTTCAAAGGTGCGTATAGAAGAGTCAAAGCTAAAAGGTTTGATTTTTCCGCGCATGTCGCGGCCCGGTTTGTCCAATTCTTTCATGATATCTTGGAGTGTGGGCATCCCGACTTTTTCGTTTACGTAATTTTCCAGCTTGATTTTGTTGCGTAGTGTTTTGTCGGCAATCAGTTCGGCAATGCTTACGTTCAGGTCTTTTGCCATTTTCTCTACGATATAGTAGCTTTCCGGGTGTACGGCCGTATTGTCAAGAGGGTTTTCGGAAGATGGTATCCGCAGAAAGCCGGCGCATTGTTCAAAAGTCTTTTCACCCATGCGCGCCACGGCTTTCAATGCTTGCCGTGATGCGAATGCCCCGTTTGCTGCGCGATAATCTACGATGTTCTGCGCCAGTTTCAGGCTTAATCCTGAAACATATTGCAATAGTGGCGCTCCTGCCGTGTTCAGGTTTACTCCTACAGTGTTTACACAATGTTCCACAGTCGCATCCAGCGATTTTTTCAATTCGCCTTGATTGACGTCGTGCTGATACTGACCGACTCCAATCGAGCGCGGTTCAATCTTAACCAATTCGGCCAGTGGGTCCATGAGCCGCCTTCCTATCGATACGGCTCCGCGCACGGTGACATCGTATTCCGGAAATTCTTTTCTTGCGAGCGGTGAGGCAGAGTAGACAGACGCACCGTCTTCATTGACTGCATGGATTTCAATGCTTTTGGCAATAGGCAGGCTGTGTATCAGGTCTTCTGTCTCGCGTCCGGCCGTTCCGTTGCCGATGGCTATGGCTTCTATTTTGTATTGCTCAATGAGTGAACAGAGCTTACGCGTGGCTAAGTTTCGTTGTGCATGTGGCGGATGCGGATAGATGGTCTCGTTGTGAAGCAGATTGCCTTCCGAGTCAAGACATACCACCTTGCAACCGGTGCGGAAACCCGGGTCGATGGCCAGTATGCGCTTTTGTCCCAGTGGCGCCGCCAGCAGCAATTCACGCAAGTTGGATGTGAAGACCTGTATGGCTTCTTCGTCTGCGCGTCTTTTGCTTTCGGTGGCAAATTCGGTTTCTATCGATGGCAGCAACAGGCGTTTGCAGGCATCGGCCACTGCCAAGGCTACTTGTTGTGCGGCTTCGCCTCGTCCATGCACAAACAACCGCTCCAATCGCTCTTCGCATTCACCGTTATCGTCTGGGCGAATGGATACTTTCAGGTAGCCCTCTGCTTCTCCGCGCCTCATGGCCAGTAGACGGTGCGAACTGCAACGGTTGAGACGCTCTTTGAAATCAAAATAGGTGCGATATTTTGCTGCTTCCTCTTCTTTACCTTTTATAATGTGCGAGCTGATGACGGCGTAGCGGCGAAATTGCTTGCGTACAGTGTTGCGCGCTTTTTCGTCTTCGCTCACAATTTCGGCAATGATGTCGCGTGCTCCTTGAAGCGCATCATCTATTGAGGCCACTTCTCCCTTTACATAAGGCTGTGCCATGCTTGCCACATTGTTGGCAGCCTGTAGTTTCAGCAACTGATGGGTCAACGGTTCAAGCCCCTTTTCTTTAGCTGCGGTTGCCCGCGTCTTTCTTTTGCGCTTGTAGGGAAGGTAGATGTCTTCAAGCTCGGTGGCATCCCAGGTCTGTGCTATGCGTTGCCGCAGTTCTGCTGTCAAGGCTCCTTGCTTCTCTATAGTTGCCAAAATGGTCTGTTTCCTCGCTTCCAAGGCTTTCTGCGATTCGAGAAGGTCTTTTACGGCAGCAATTTGCACCTCGTCAAGGTTGCCGGTCGCCTCTTTCCTGTAGCGACTGATGAACGGAACTGTTGCTCCGTCCTCAATCAGTGCCACTGTGTGCTCTATCTGAACGGGGCGTAAGCTTGTCTGTTCGGCTATGATTCGTATGATGTCGTTGTTAATCATGAAGATATATTCTCTCAGGGTTATGGAAACACAAAGATACAGCTTTTTGACAGGTTTTCTCCCAAAGAGCCTGAAAACTCTCCCTACCGTTTCCAATTTTGAGCCTCCCGTTTGCGATATGCTCCCTTTGTCTTTTCTTTGAAGGGCGGTATGTCACATTTTTATTTGGCTTGGTAAATCTTTTTGCCGATTTTTGCGTCTTTAAAGTGATTGCAATTCTCCAAAAAACAAAAGCTGGAAAAAAGATGAAAAGCGACCACACTACAAAATCCTATTACGGTGAAAAGCTGGCAGAGCTTCTTCGGACGGAGCGGTCGCAGTTGCTGCAATATGCCTGTTATTTTCTCGGAGATGAAGACGAAGCCGAGGATGCTGTGCAGGAAGTGTCATTGCAGCTGCTGTGCCGGGAGAGCTGTGCCGGTGGAAAGCCGCTCCGCTCGCTGAAAGGCTATCTGTATAGGTGCATTCATCATTTTTGCATCAGCCGTTTGAGGCAGCAGCGGCTTTCCGCTATGGTTGGTCTCGACCAAGCCGCAGATTGTGCTGACGAACTTTCTCACGATATTGAGAATGAAGTGGCCCGTATTCACCGTTGGCTCTCTTTAATTCCTGAAGAACAGGCTGATGTGGTGCGTTTCCGCATTTATGCAGGTCTTGCTTTTGCCGAGATAGCCGAAGTGCTGTCTGTTTCACTGCCGACTGTTAAGTCGCGCTTTCTTTATGGAATCAGGAATCTGCGGAAGGTGATGGATTCCGATTCAACTTTTCAAGCAACCCTTTAATTCTTTCAAGACAATGACTTGCGAACAATTCAAGAACCATATCGTCGATTTGTTTGACGTGGACGTTGACGTGGCTTTCAAGGCTGAATGTGAAGCCCACATAGCCTCTTGCGATTCATGCCGTTTGGAGTATGAAAGTCTCAAACATACTTTCAGCCTGTTACAGCCTCAGTATAAGCCGGGTGTATCTGCCGGTCGACATTGCCCGGCAAAGACTGTTGCGCTAAGGAGGCTGTTGACAAATGTGGCGGCAGCCGTTGTTGTGTTTCTGGCCGGTGTCGGTGTCGGACTGAGCCATTTCTTTTCTGCTCCTGCCGAAGCAGTTCCCTCTTTGCAGTTTACTCTTGACAGAGCTGCTGAAAGCGTACGCAATGTGGGCAATTTCAGCTTTGAACTGTATGCCAGGACATTCCCGCAGGACAATTTTTTCATCCTCAGGCCTGAAGCCGATTTCGTCTGCATATCCTTGCAATGTATCAGCCAGTCGGGAAAACGTTTCTGGCGCATCGGGAAGAAGGATGGGCGCTGCATTGTTTTTGACGGAACATGCCAGTACCAGTGGATACCGGGCGTGCGGTATCTGAAATTGCCGGCGACTGCCAATACATTGGGCGATTTTTCTGTGTTTCTTGATCCTTGCAGGTTTCTTGACATGCAGATGGAAGCGGTGAAGGGGGATGCAGCCCGTGCCAGCCTTACCGAAACGGATACTACCTATACGATTACGACAGTAGGGCGTAGGAGTGAAAACAATCCGATGCCTTTGTTGAACAACCGGCCGGTAAAGACGGATAGGTATGAACTTGAAAATGTTTTTTCAAAGTCTGACGGTCTGTTGCGCCAAGTGCGTATGTGGATAGAGGCTGGTGGGAAAAAGACCCTCGTCCTGAAAAGTGGGCAGATGAGCTATAATGTGAACATTGACAAAACCCTATTGTGCCGTTTGCCCGATACTGGAGAGTTTGTATGGCGCAGCTCTGACGGTGTGGCGGTTTCGGAAACAGACCGGCTTGCCTTTTTACAAAAGGAAACGGCCACGGATGCAGCCCGGCGCGTGATGAATGCTCTTATTGAGGGAAAACCTGAAAAGGTGGTGGAGACGCTGGACGCAGACAAACCGGAAATGGAGGAGTTGGCCAAACGATTCAAAGGATGCAAGGTTTCGGGTTTTTCGGAACCCCGCAAGCAAGACGATTATGCCGGTGTATATGTATTCTTTCGCATAGTTTTTCCTGACGGTGCAAAACGGACTTCTTATCTGGCCTTGCGCTCAGACAACAGTCAGCGGATATGGGTGGTCGATGGAGGACTCTGACCGGTCTTTGACCGGCCGTTTTCTTATTCATGCACTTTGGGAACGGTGCATTCGTCTATCAGATAGACGAGAGACTGATAAGGAATGCCTGAGTGTTCGCTCAATCCGATTTCGCACGTGCGGCTGTTGGAGAAACCGCGACGGATTCCTGCGGCTTCGATTTGTGGACGTAACTTGCGCAGACCGTAGGCATTGAGTTCGGGATGAATAAAGCCCTTGTCGCCGGCAAAACCGCAGCATCCCACTTCTTCCGGCACCAATACGCGGGTGGAACATTTACGGGCAAGGTCGATCATTTTGTGACTAAGTCCCAAACGGCGTGTGGAGCAGGTGAGATGGATGGCAACAGGTTCATCGGTGGGTATAAACTGAAGGTCGTCGGCAACGTAATCGTGAATGAAAGCAATCAGTTCCAAGGGTTTTATACGCTTCATGCTTTCATTCATGCGTTTGAGACACGGGCTTTGGTCACAAACGATGGGGTAGCGCCCTTCTTCGGATGCTTCCCAAAGGCTGCGCTCCAGTTCTTCGGCCTTGCGGTCGGCAATGGCCGGCATTCCTTTGCTTTCCCAAATCATGCCGCAGCAGAGTTGTTGCATCTTGTCCGGAAAAATCACTTCCCAGCCGGCTTTGGATAGAAATGCCACGACTTCGTCAACGAGGTCGCGTTGATCGGGGTCGTGTCGGGATGTTCCCATGGTCTGGTTGATGCAACTCGGAAAGTATACGACTTTTTTTGCCGAGTGCCAGGATATTTTGGGCTCCTTGTAGTGAGCTTTTGGAAGCGAAGGATTCCATTGCGGAAGCCCGAAAGAGTGAAGGGTTTTGCCTACAAGGCGCACACCGTCGTCACCGATTACAACTTGTGCTGCAGAGGCTGCCGATAGCAATGGTCGCAGCCCGGATTTGATGCCGGCAAAATGGTTTGCTGCAAAATGACCGGCGAAGAATGCTACCGAACCGGGTGGGCAACTTTCGGCGCGCAGGTCGTGAATCAGGTCGGCAACGTTGATTTTCATAGGACAGGAAGTACTGCACAGGCCGTCTCCTGCACAGGTCTCGGTGCCGTAGTATTTGAAAAGCTCTTCGAGCCGTTCAAGGCGTTTGGGATTCTCGCCCGTATGACGGAGACGCGATATCTCGCGCTGCACAACAATACGTTGGCGCGAAGACAGCGTAAAGCCGCAGCTCATGCAGTTTACTTCGCAGAATCCGCATTCGATGCATTTGTTGACGTGGTCGTTGACAAGCGGCATCGGCTTGAAGTTCTTAATGAAGCATTCGGGGTCGTCATTGAAGATGACACCGGGATTGAGTATGCCTTCGGGATCAAACAGATCCTTGACTTCGCGCATGATGCTGTAGGCAGCTTCGCCCCATTCGTGTTTGACAAAGGGAGCCATGTTGCGTCCGGTGCCGTGTTCGGCTTTTAGCGAGCCGTCGTACTTGTCTACAACCAACCGCTCGATTTCAAGCATCAGGTTCTGGTATTTTTTTACATCGTCTTCGGTCTCGAACGATTGTGCTATGATGAAATGATAGTTGCCGTTCAAGGCATGTCCGTAGATGCACGAATCTTCGTAGCCGTGGTGCTTGAGCATTTCGGATAGATCCATGGTGGCTTGCGGCAGATCCTCGATGTGGAAAGCAATGTCTTCGATGATAACGGTTGTTCCAAGCGGGCGTGTGCCGCCTACTGACGGGAAAATGCCTGAACGTATGGCCCAATATTTTGAACATTCTTCAGGGTCTGAAGTGAAATGAGCCGGAACGTAGAGCCGGAAGCGTTTGAGCACGTCCATGATGGCATTGATGTTCTGCTGAAGCTGTTCGGGTGTATCGGCTTTCGTTTCAGTTAGAATTGCTGTCAAATTGTTTCCGGTGGTGTCGTTGACCGAGTTCAGTGACTTCTTGTCAAGGAACTCGCTGCTATAGACCGGTGCATCTTTCAGAGCAACAACGGCTTCACAGGCTTCGCGCATGTCTTGGAAATAGAGCATCGCGCTGGCCGAATGCGGAAACAAGTGGCGGGTTTCCATGGTGAATTGGCTGGCAAAGCCCAAAGTACCTTCGGATCCGACCATCAGGTGGGTAATGATGTCGAACGGGTCTTGATAAAGAACAAATGGGTAAATATTCAACCCTGTTACATTCTTGATGGAATACTTGAAAAGAATGCGTTTGTGCAATTCCTCATTTTCCAAGATGCGGTTGCGCAGGTCCTCGATGTGACGAATAAATTCGGGGTGGGTCTGTCGGAATTCGCGGCGTGAGTCTTCGTCACCGGTATCGAGAACAGTTCCATCGGCAAGCACCAAGCGTAATGATCGGAGTATGCGGTCGCTGTTGGCATGGGTTCCACAATTCATACCCGAAGCGTTGTTCATGACAATGCCGCCTACCATGGCGGAATTTTTTGAGGCCGGATCGGGAGAGAAAATCTTTCCGTAAGGAGCCAGAATCTGATTAACGCGATTGCCAATGATGCCGGGTTGCATGGTAATGGTGGAGGCATCTGGCGATATACTGTATTTTTCCCAATTCTTACCTGCAACAATCAAAACGGAGTCGGTTATTGCTTGTCCTGAAAGGCTGGTTCCTGCAGCTCTGAAAGTAACTGGAACTTTCAGACGTGAAGCCAGGCGGAGTATGTTTACTATGTCTTTTTCGTTTCGTGAGCGTATAACAATCTTGGGCAGGTAGCGGTAAAAACCGGCGTCGGTTCCCCATGCCAAGCAATGCAAATCGTCCGTATAAATACAGTCGGACGGTATGAATTTGCGAGTGCCTCGGAGGAATGCCTGGTATTTCTTTTCCATCGGGCGTTGTTGTTTGTAGATGTAACTTGTACTATGCTTGCAAAAGTACCAAAAATGTTCTACAAATGGTGCCGGAACGGAGTGTAAATACCGGATCTTGCTAAGGCGAAGTGCTTATTTGGCACTTATTAGGAACTCTGTTTCAAAGAATTTTCGTAATATTGCGTTGTGCTTTGGATTATTGTTCAGTTTAACCATATAAGAAAAGTCTGATGGAACGAAAATTTTGGGTGGATGCAGTGAAAGCTTTGTGTATGGCTTGCGTCTATTTATTGCATTCACAAGTTTATTATGGATGGAGAGGACAGGATAATTTTTATTTCGCATCGCCTTTTTTTGTCAATGCATTCTTTTTTGTGAGTGGTTATTTGCTTTTTGGGAAATGGCTTTTTGTAGATTCTTCGTTATTGACAAAGAATGAATATAAGAGGTCGTTGTGCAATTTATTCTTTCGGATAGTTGTTCCTATGTTGCTGTTTTCAACGCTGATATATATTCCCAAGCAAGTGTTTCATGGCAATGAATTAAGTATCGGGAAATATGCGAAGGATGTATTAGGCGGCATCAGCTATTGGTTTACGGCTACATTGGCAGTTGCGCAGTTGATATTGCTGTCGGCAGTGTTTATATTGAAAACGCAGCGGGTGTGGATTTATGTAGCTATAAGTGCTGTTTGTTTGGGCGTGGGCTTGTATCTGCGTATCATTCATCCGAGTAGTTGCCCCGAGGATTATTTCCCCTGGTACTATCAGCAGGGACTTGAGAGTACGTTCTTAATGTCGTGCGGAGGCGTGTATCGTTGCTATGAGGACACGATAAATAGAGTAATGAAATATGGCCTTGCCGTTGCATTCCTTATTTATGCAGCTATCTTTGTGTGGTCTGGTAATGCAGACCATAAAGTTCTGCTACTCGGCTTGGAAATTGGTCGGAATTTCGATGTCTTGGGGTTTGTATGGATATTATGTAGCTTCGCATTGCTCATAGCATTGTGCAAAAGTCTTAAGCCTATGGGGTGGTTGGCTTATATCGGGCGGAACTCATTGACATTTTACTTCTTTTCCGGTGTATATCCTGCAATGGTATCAGCGATAGTTCATCGCTTGCCTATTCCTGATTTAGGGTATGCAGTAGTAATTTTTGTGATGTTTATTTCGCTTTTGATGGGCTATGTAACGGTTTTTATAATTAATCGGCATTTCTCGTTTCTGCTTGACTTGAGAAGATTGAAACGATAGTTTTTACAATGCAAAAAGAGAAGCCTGCAATATCCGATATAGCAGGCTTCTCTTCAGAATAAAGTTTATTGGTTCTAAAGGCTTAATAGATGGAGTCCTTTTCGATGTCTTTGAAGTATTTGTAGGTGCTGACTTTTAATTCGTCGGTTGAAGGTTCATCACAAACGATAATGCCGTGGCCGTGTAGTTGCAGACTGCTGATAGTCCACATTTGTGAAATTGCACCTTCAACAACGGCTTGCAGTGCTCGTGCCTTTTGGTGTCCATTGCAAAGAATCATCACTTCGTCAGCAGACATGATTGTTTGCACTCCTACGGTCAATGCCATTTTGGGCACTTTGTTGATGTCGTTTTCGAAGAAACGCGAGTTGGCTATGATGGTATCTGTTGTAAGAGTTTTGATGCGAGTGCGTGATGAAAAAGATGAACCCGGTTCGTTGAAAGCTATATGACCGTCTGGGCCGATTCCTCCGATGAACAGATGAATGCCTCCTGCTTGTTGAATCATTTCCTCGTAGTTTTGGCATTCAGCCATTAAATCGGGAGCGTTGCCATTAAGAATGTGGATGTTTTCCTTTGGGCAATCTATATGGTTGAATAAATTGTCGAACATGAAGTAATGGTAGCTTTGCGGATGGCTTTCGGGAAGGCCGACATATTCGTCCATGTTGAATGTTACGACATTTTTGAAGCTGACGCGCCCTTCTTTATGAGCCTGCACGAGATTGCGGTACATTCCGATGGGTGTTGAACCAGTAGGAAGGCCTAACACGAAAGGACGCTTGGAAGTTGGAGCAAATTTGTTGATACGTTCAATGACATGTTCGGCAGCCCATTTGGACAGGGCGTCGTAATTGTTTTGAATGATTACTCTCATAGTCTTTAAAATATTAAATGGTATAATATAGGTAGGCATTTAGAATTTGCGCAATACTATGCGTGCGTACCTGCTTTGCAGTATCATGCTTTTGTGCGTAAGTTGTATCACCTTGAAAGTTTCGTCCGTTTGATGAAAACCGAAAGGCGAAAGGCGAGTTGCTTCTTCATCTGTTATTTCAATGTCATGATCAACGCAATCCCAATAGAATTTGTGAAAGCGTAACTCAGACTTGCCGCGTGCAAAACGGCATAGCACGATGTTTGTATTCGGGCAATCAATGTAGATGTCAAACCAATGCAATTTCGCCAAATCTAATTGAAAGGAAAGATATGCCTTGTATTTTTTTGTGTCAGTTATAATAGTATAGGCTTCAGCTTGTGTAGAGTCAGCTTCTGAGTAGTTGCTGTTGTAGGCGACACTCATGATTTGCCACATCCCGTCTAAGGAGCCATTGTCCGGCATCTTGTCGCAACCGGAAAGAAAAGCAGGCAATAAAGCTACTATAAAAATCTTTATTAGGAGTATTGCTTTTTTCATGGGAGATTATAATTGGAAAAGCCCACGTGAGCAGAGTGTTATTTGAAAGCCGGTGTTGTTGCCTATCAGATTACCCTTGTCAAAAGCAAAAGCACATCGCAGACTGTTGCCTTCAGTATGAAGCAAGCCTATTCGTTTGGGCGAATAGGTTAGTTCTGCCATAAACGAAGTGTTATATTTCTTGTCATCGAAAGGCCTGTCGTAGCTACCGAGGTTTTCCGTATAGGTATAAAGCAATCGATAATGCAACTCATTGAAAGGATTGCCTGAAACACCAAAGTGATGCGCCCTGAAGCGGTTGTTGCTGAAATTGATGCTGTGGTCACCATTGTATAAAGGAGACGTATAGAGCGGATTCCCTATTGCCTGTCCCCAATGTTGCCAGCCCGGAAAGATGGTATGGTTGTAATAGTTGTCTATGGCACTGATTTGATCCGGAATTGTGGCGTTTCCGTCATGGTAGATGGGGCCTGACTGATAGTCCGTCCGCATGTATTCATATAGCAATGTCCCAACTATTCTGTTTTGTGGAAGTGTGATTTCTGTACCGTATAGTCCGTCTTTCCATCCGTATTGGAAAAAAAGCTGTGAATGATCTTCAAAGAAATGATCCATGTAAAGGCGTACTTTGGCATTGTTAAGTTTATAGCTTAAGCTGAACAACCAACTTCCAAGTGAGTTCCCTTGTGAATTCTTATATACATCAATGGCATCGCTGCCGCCACCATAGATTGCTTTGATAAAGTCTTTTATTCCCACGTTGGATTTAAGATCTTTGTAACCTCCGAAATTGATGTCATAGCTTGTTCCGCCAAATTGTGTGGCCCATTCAAGCCCGCCTTCTGCAACGATGGGAAATTTGTTTTCATCGCCTAAGCGTATGAATCCTGATTTCGTATGTACAAAGAAGTAGTTGGTGTGGCGTTTGCCTTCGGCAACAAAAGTCTTTTGCCACCGTTTATCCGTTGTGAGACCGTAGCCGAAGTGAAATTTGAATGCCAACCATTTTTTGTTCCTTATCAGATTTACATAGTCGGGCGTTTCTATGCGGATGTCTGGAATAGGACGCGCATTAGTACCGAAAGTTTGGCTACCCGAGCTTAGTTCTGCGTTTTTCAAATGTGCGGCTCGTTCTTTGCTGCCTATCCAAATGCCTGTTTTCCGGTATTTGATGCCGGTGTATAATTGTTGGATGATGAAAGACGATGTAAAGTTATATGCCGTAGCTAAGTCTGCACCGTATTCTAATTCCCATGTTTTGCTTTGACTAATTTTGTAATGTCCGTCTAAAGCAAGTCGAAGATAGCCGTTGTTGCTTTTGATGCTTGACAAACCATATTTGTTGGCATTGAGCCAAAGGGGATTTTTCCCGTTCCCAAATGAGATTTGTCTCTCGATGTTGTAGCCAAGTTTATTGTTGGTGCCGGCATTTTCCTCTTGGCCGGTTGCCGTAGTGGCGGCCAAGAGGAAAGATATAGCTATTAGGTGCTTTTTCCCTGAGCGCATGGCTAAGGTTATTTTGCGTAGTTGACAGCTCTGATTTCGCGAATTACAGTGATTTTGACTTGTCCGGGATAAGTCATTTCGTCTTGTATCTTCTTTGCGATTTCAGCGCTAAGGTCGGATGCCTGCTTGTCGTTGATTTTGTCTGCACCAACGATTACACGCAATTCTCTACCTGCCTGTATGGCATATGTTTTTGTGACACCTGGATAGCTCATGGCGATATTCTCCAAATCGTTTAGTCGTTTGATGTAGGCTTCAACGATTTCACGGCGTGCGCCGGGACGTGCTCCACTGATGGCATCGCAGACTTGCACGATCGGTGCCAACAAGGTTGTCATTTCAATTTCATCGTGATGTGCTCCGATGGCATTGCAGATATCCGGCTTTTCCTTGTAGAGTTCTGCCAATTTGGCTCCGTATAAAGCATGAGACAACTCGGTTTCTTCGTCTGGAACTTTTCCGATGTCATGAAGCAATCCGGCTCGTTTTGCCTTTTTGGGGTTCAAACCCAATTCGGAAGCCATAATGGCGCAAAGGTTTGCTGTTTCGCGTGCATGTTGCAAGAGGTTTTGTCCGTAGGAAGAGCGGTATTTCATTTTTCCGATGATTCTGATTAACTCGGGATGCAGTCCGTGTATGCCCAAATCTATGGCTGTGCGTTTACCGGTTTCAATGACTTCTTCGTCAACTTGTTTTTTGACCTTTGCTACGACTTCCTCGATTCGTGCCGGGTGTATGCGTCCGTCGGTGATGAGCTGGTGCAGGGCCAGGCGGCATATTTCGCGGCGCACCGGGTCAAAAGCTGATATGACAATTGCTTCGGGTGTGTCGTCAACGACAATTTCCACGCCTGTGGCAGCTTCGAGGGCTCGGATGTTTCTGCCTTCGCGGCCGATGATGCGGCCTTTTACTTCGTCGTTGTCTATATGGAATACTGTGACGCTGTTTTCTATGGCTGTTTCTGTAGCAACGCGTTGTATGGTCTGGATGACAATCTTCTTTGCTTCTTTCGTGGCGGTCATTTTTGCATCGTCCATTATCTCATTGATATAGCTTTGTGCGTTTGTCTTGGCTTCGTCTTTAAGTGAAACGATGAGGCGTTCTTTGGCTTCTTCAGCCGACAGACCACTGATGGTTTCCAGCTTTTCGCGTTCTTTTTGCTGCATTTTGTCCAGTTCTTCTTGTTTTTTCAGGATAACGGATTGCTGTGCATCAAGGTTGCTTTGCTGTTTGTCCATTTCATTCTTGCGACGTGTAATGGCTTCTTGGCGCTGAACTAAATTCATTTCACGCTGCTTCAATTTGTTTTCAGCTTGTAGCAGATGCTGGTTTCTTTGTTGTACTTCTTTTTCGAGTTGTGATTTCTTGTTCAGAAATTCTTCTTTTACTTCCAGCAGTTTTTTCTTTTTTATGACTTCAGCATCGGTTTCGGCTTTGGCTATCATCTTGTTGTATTTGCCTTTGATGACAAATCTGAATATTGCAAAGCCGATTCCTGTACCTGCGAGCAGGCTTGCTATGATAAAAATGATTAGATTCATATGTTCTTATGTTTTAGGTGTTAATAAATTGGATTCTATTACTGTGATATGCTTTTGTCGATTGTTTTTATCATGTCTTTCAGACGATCATCGATATTCTGCTCGCTGATGAGATTAACGGCTATGTCTAATGTTGCCATGGCCAGATAGTCCTCTTTTTCTTGGTCGGGAAAATATGATGCATACTGCCGCAGTTTATCGTTAATCATCTTAGCTGCTTCTCGGTAGGTCTGCTCCTTTTTGCGTTCAATTTGTATGGAAAAAGTGCGCGTTCCGATGTTCAGTTGTATGGAAAAATAGTCCGTATTCATGATATGTGGCTGTTAAACACTTAGAAGGGCTATACATTTGTCGACCTCTTTAATCAGTCTTGTTAGTTCACTGTGGGTGGCTTTGATGTCTTGCTTGTTCAGCAAAAAAGCTTTTGCGTTTTTTATGTTGCTTATGTTATTTCGTAGCAACTTGTTTTCTTCGCGTAGCAGTTGTTCTGTTTGTGCCAGTCTAGCAATTTCTTTCTTAGCCTCCGTATATTTTGCGGAAAGCATGTCCAATTTTACGCTTAGTTCCTCAATCAGCTTGTTTCTTTCCCCCATGGTGTACTTTATGGCTGTCGGGTCTTGTCGGAGTTGTATTATTTGTTTTTATCGTCTGTGTCTTTCGGGCGCGGTTCTTTTTTTGCAAGTATGATGATATGATAGACATATTCCGACATCCACTGCTCACTGTAGCCCAAGCGCTTTTGGTAGGCTCTGATATTGATGGCACCCTTACGGGCGGCCTCATCTTTCCAGCTGTCTTTCGTCAGAATGTCGTTGATTCCTTTTTCAATGGTGGCACGCAGTGTCTTTTTGAAAACAGATGGTATGCGCAGTTTCCATTGCATGGTGCTTGATACCATCATCATTAAATCTTGGCTGAATCCCTGAAACATGAACAAGTAGTTTTGTACGTCTTGTACTTGTTTGCAGTTGCGTTTCAGACTGTCTTCGATTTCTTTGAAGAAAACGTCTTGCATGCCATAGATTTCTTCCAGCATTTTCCGGCATTTGTTTTTTTCACCTAATCCCAACCTGTTGTTTACCGTTGGAACATGGAGGGTTTGCTTGAATATGCGCAAGTCGGGCAATGCGCTTAAATTAGTGATTCCTAATTTGTGGGCAATGGAAGCTTGATAATATACGCGTATTAGCGTCATGAAATCTTCCATTCCTCCGCTTTTTTGTGAATCATCCTTATGCCGATTTAGTAAATTCGATAATAATCCCATGATTAATATGTTAAAGTTTTGTGCCCCAAGGGATGTCCCTTCCTGAAAGAGAAATCTAAGGGCATCTTAATCAATTTTGCAAAGTTAGCAAAAAAAGAGGGAAATCTGAAACTTCGGCACTTAAACTTTCTGCCGCTTTGCCAAAAGCTGACTTTACCTTATCAGCTATTGTTTCAAGCGACGTAATGTCGGATTGTTCGAAATTATATACTAAGGAGCTTTTGCGAACGTTTGTTTTTGTTGCAGCGCTGTTCGTTGTTATTCCGATTTTATCATTACAAATTGCAGGATTGCAGCCATATTTTGTAAAACTAAGTCTTGGTCGATAAAAACCAAGTCCTGATTACTAAAAACCAAGTCTTGGTTTCTTAAAATCAAGACTTGGTTTTGCAATTAGACTGTACCTTTTTGCAATTTTCGGCACAAGTCGGCAAATAATTTAGTAAAAGCCGCCAATGTTTCAGCGCAAATGTCTTTTTATGAAGACTGAACTTTCGCAGTTATAGTTGGACGGGTCAATTGCTATAGTCGTTGATGAATGTAAAAATCAAAAAGATGCGATTGATGTTCTGTGCTGAAAGAAAAGAGCCCCTTTGAGTTTTAAGCGGAAAATGCAGCACAAAATGCTTAGATGAATGAACATCAGTAGGGGCTCAGAACAGGTGTTGTTGATGAAGTGTATGAAAAAAGAAAAAGCCCTTGTCAAGAATGCTCTTTGGCGAAGTCGTCGCTATTGGCATATCTTGAAAAGGACTTTTTCCGGGGTATATGAAATCAGTTGGCCGAGATGAATTCTTCCAGGAAACGTTTGTCGTTTTCCGAGAAAAGTCGCAAATCACTGATTTTGTATTTCAAGTTTGTAATGCGTTCAATTCCCAATCCAAAAGCATAACCTTTATATTTTGTACTGTCTATGCCGCAAAGCTCAAGAACGTTTGGGTGAACCATACCACAACCGAGAATCTCTACCCAGCCTGTGTTCTTGCAGAAGCTGCAACCTTTTCCGCCGCAGATGTCGCAGCTGATGTCCATTTCGGCCGAAGGTTCGGTGAATGGAAAGTAGGAGGGACGAAGGCGTATTTTCGTATCTTTGCCGAACATTTCGCGTGCAAAGAGCAGGAGCACCTGCTTCAAATCTTTGAATGATACGTTTTCATCAATATACAATCCTTCAATCTGATGGAAAAAGCAATGGGCTCGAGCCGTTATGGTTTCGTTGCGGTATACTCGTCCCGGGCAGATGATGCGGATGGGCGGCTGTCCGGCTTCCATTACACGTGCTTGTACCGAACTTGTATGGCTTCTTAGAATGATGTTCTTGGCAACATCGTCTGCATTTGTTTCAATGAAGAAAGTATCTTGCATGTCTCTTGCCGGGTGGTCGGCAGCGAAATTCATCTTCGTGAATACGTGGAGATCATCTTCTACTTCGGGACCATCGGCGAGGCAAAAGCCCAAGCGGGAGAAGATGTCGATGATTTCATTCTTGACGAGAGTAAGAGGATGGCGTGTGCCCAAAGGAAAAGGATATGCCGTACGAGTCAGGTCGAGTTTTGTTGTTCCCGTTGTTGAGGCTTTGCTTTGCAGCTGTTCTCTTAACTCGTTGATTTTGTTTTGGGCTTCGGTTTTCAGTTTGTTCAAGCAAATGCCTGTTTCTCGCTTTTCTTCGTTTGAAACGTTACGGAAATCTTTCATGAGTTCTGTAACGATGCCTTTTTTGCTGAGGTATTTTATTCGGAGTTCTTCCAACTCCTTTTCGTTGTCGGCTTTAAGCCGGCCAACTTCGTTGAGCAGATTTTGGATGTTTTCTATTAAAGTCATGACAATATAAGTGGTATCTCCTTTAATTTAGAGTGCAAAACTATATAAAATCCATGAGATAGATGGTTTGGGATGGTGGAAATCTGAATAACGGTTCAAAAATTGCCGTAGCAAATTTAATTGGCGTGTGGGTTATGCAGGTTGTGACGAATCATTAACTTTGCACTGTCATTTTAATGAGCTTGAAATGAGAAGGTGTTTGTATTGCCTGATATGTCTGTTTGTGGCGGCTTCTTGCTCTAAGAAGACTTCTCGTCCTTTGGCTGCGGAAGAAATCGTCGAATCCCCGAATGACAGTTCCGAATCCGAACAGCCCGAGAGTGTGGATACGGTCGAATCTGTGACGGAAGTTCCTAAAGCGGCAGACGAGTACTTCAATGATTTTATATACAGCTTTACAAACAATAAGGCTTATCAAATGAGCCGTATTGTTTTCCCTCTGCTGTGTGTCAGAAACGGAAAAACCACGTATTTGCAGAAAAAACAATGGCGTTTTTCACGTTTCCACATGAAGTATCCTGTGTATACATTGTTTTTTGATAAACGTTCATCGTTAAATCTTGAAAAAAGCAAGGAAATTACGGAGGTAAAAATGGAGCAATTCAACATGCTCACCGGGGAAGTGAGGACATATGGCTTTAACAAGATTGCCGGTCAATGGAAAATGACCCGTATAGAAGACAATCCTCTCAGTAAATACGGTGATTGTGCCTTTATCGATTTTTATCAGCAGTTTGCTACCGATTCGGCATTTCAAATGGCACACGTAAAACCGATGTTGTCCATTTTGATGGAAAGTCCTGAAGACGAATTTGAAAAGATAGACGGTGTGATTGAAGCGGAGCAATGGCCGTCTTTTTGCCCGGAGCTTCCGGCCGATGTCTTTACCAATATAGATTACGGACAAAGCATGAGCTTAGGCAACCGGAGAATAGTTGTTCTCGAAGGAACATCGAACGGTTATATAAGTATACTCTTCTTTGTGAAAGAGGATGGCGAATGGATGTTGCAACGTTTTGAAAATTAAGAACAGATGAAAGAATACAAGAACTATTCTCTGATTCATAACAACACATTTGGCATAGACGCTGTAGCCGACTGTTTTGTGGAATATGAAACAGAGGGTGAACTTCAGAAATTTTTGACAACACGTCCGAAAGATGTCCCCGTTTTTCATATCGGCGGGGGAAGTAATCTATTATTTACGCGGGATTATCATGGCATTGTATTGCATAGCCGTTTACAGTCGGTAGAAGTGAAAGATGAAACCGATGAGGATGTATTGGTTCGTGTAGGTGCGGGAGTCGTTTGGGATGATTTTGTCGTCTATTGTTTGAAGCATGGCTTTTACGGCTTGGAGAATCTTTCATTAATACCCGGCGAGGTAGGTGCATCAGCCATTCAAAATATAGGCGCCTATGGTGCCGAGGCAGGTGCATTTGTCCATGCTGTAGAAGTGGTGGATTTAGCAACAGGCCTTGTAGAGAACAAAAGCGGGAAAGAATGTGGTTATGCTTATCGGTTCAGCCGTTTTAAAGGCGAATGGCGTGGACGTTATGCAGTAACATATGTAGAGTACAAGTTGTCTAAGCAATTTCATCCCAATTTGAATTATGATCCGATAAGGCAATATGCCGAAACTGTAGGTCTGGCAAATTTGTCACCCTCTCTGATCAGGGAAAAGATAATCGGTATCAGGAAAAGCAAACTTCCTGACCCGAAAATATTGGGCAATGCAGGTTCTTTTTTTATGAATCCGATTGTATCAGAGAATGAATATCAACGTTTGAGAAAAGAAAATCCTCAATTGGAAATACCCGGCTATAGGACAGAAACCGGAATCAAGATACCAGCCGGTTGGCTTATAGAACAAACAGGTTGGAAAGGACGAAGCTTGGGTAAAGCGGGAGTTTATGACAAACAGGCTTTGGTGCTTGTAAATCTTGGTGGAGCACAAGCGCATGATATCATTGATTTGAGTCATCGCATAAGTAAGGATGTAAAGGAACGTTTCGGCATAAAAATAGAACCGGAGGTGAATTGGATATGAAAGTGACATTGTTAGGTACAGGAACAAGTTCGGGCGTGCCTCTGTTGGGCTGCCACTGTGAAGTGTGCCGAAGTTCAGATTTGCGTGATCATCGTTTGCGGTCTTGCATTTTGGTACAAACGGAAGGAAAAACAATCCTAATCGATAGTGGTCCGGATATCCGTGAGCAATTGTTGAGACAAAACTTTGTACCGATAGATGCAGTATTAGTCACTCACGAGCACTACGATCATGTAGGTGGACTGGATGATTTGCGTCCCTATTGTCAATTTGGGGCGTTGCATATTTATGGAGAATCATTATGTATGAAACACATTCGCGAACGCATGTCCTATTGCTTTGGTGACAGCAAATATCCGAGTTCTCCGACATTGGTGCTTCACGACATCAAACCGCTGAGCCCATTTCGCATAAGTTTGTTAAGAATACTCCCGTTGCGCGTAATGCATGGTGAAATGCCCATTTTGGGATATCGTATAGGTCGGTTCGCCTATATTACAGATATGAAAAGCATGCCCGACGCCTCGTTTGAAGCTTTGCGTGGTATAGAATGCCTTGTGATAAACGGTTTGCGCCATACTTGTCACGAAACCCATCAAACGATAGAGGAAGCCGTAAAGTTTATAGAACGGTTAGGTGTGAGAAGGGCTTATCTGACTCATTTGGCTCATTCTGCAGGGCTTCATTCCGAATCGGGAAAATATCTGCCAGCATACATTAGTTTTGGTTTTGACGGTGAAATCATAGAAGTTTGAAAAAACGAAGCTATACCGCTATGCGCTTAAACCGGAATTAACTATCTCTGAATTTGAATAAATGGAAAGAAAATCGTAATTTTGCGCCGCAAATGCGAAAGTATCAATTAATAATATAGACTAAAGTTCAGATGAATGTCTCATTAGAAAAGACTGACGATGTCACAGGCAAGTTGACCGTCAAACTGGAAAAAGCCGATTATGCAGCTAACGTAGAAAAGGCTCTGAAAAATTTAAGGCAGAAAGCCAATATGCCGGGCTTTCGTCCGGGCATGGTCCCTATTGGGATGATAAAGAAAATGTACGGTAACGAAGTTAAGGCAGAAGAAATAAACAAGACTCTTTCAACGGCCGTAAACGATTATATCAAGGAGCAGAAATTGCAGTTATTGGCAGATCCTTTGATTAGTGAAAATCAAAAAGAACTGGATATTGTCGGTGCTGAAGATTTTGAATTTGCTTTCGATTTGGGTTTGGCTCCTCAGGTTGCTGTGGAACTTACCGATAAGGACGAGATTCCATATTATGATATAATAGTAGATGACAAGGTTGTTGATAGCCAGATTGAGAATTATCGCAGACAAGGAGGCAAAAATATTGAGGCCGATGTTTACGATGGTGACAACGATTTGCTGAGAGGAACGTTGATTGAGCTGTCTGACGATGGCAGCGAAAAGGCCGATGGCTTGAAAGTTGAGAAGGCCTCTTTGATGCCCAAATTTTTCAGCAATGATGAGCAAAAGGCCCTTTTCAAGGATGCTAAGAAGAATGAAGATGTCGTATTCAATGTGAGTAAAGCTTACGATAACAAAGAAAGCGAAATAGCATCGTTATTGAAAATTCAAAAGGAAGAAGTTGCCAATCATACGGGAAATTTCAAATTCAATATTGCTGAAATATCGCGTTTCCAAATGGCTGAGCTAAATCAGGACTTGTTTGATTTGGCTTTTGGCAAAGGCACGGTAAAGAGCGAAGAAGAATTCCGCAACCGTATCAAGACGGATATAGAAACCGCGTATTCACGTGACAGTGATTTCAAATTCCTGATGGATTTGCGCGACTATGCCGACAAAAAGGCCGGCGAAATCAAGTTTCCTGAAGAAATCCTCAAACGTTTCTTGCTGAATAATGCCAAGAAAGAGGAAGATAAAAATAATATTGATGACATTTTGAAACGTTATATTTCAGAATTGAGATGGAATTTGGTTCGCACACGTTTGGCTGATAATGCCAAGGTGAAAATTGATGACAAGGCTGTCAAGGACACAGCTCGTGAGATGGTTCAGATTCAATTTGCCCAATACGGCATCAACAGTATTCCAACTGAAACACTTGATAAGTATGCCGATGAAATGTTGAAGAATGAAAATCAACAAGACAATATCATCAGTCACAGTATCGATAAAGCCATTACAGAGGCTTATAAGTCAATTGTAAAGCTCGGGCATAAGAAAGTGTCGATTGAAGAGTTCAATAAGATGTTTGAGCCCAATGCATAATGTTGTCATTTAGGATGCTGTCCGCAGCTTTCGCATTTCTGTGGAAACTGCGGACAGTGTTGTTATATATAGAATATTTTAAAGCTGAGAACTATGAATGAATTTAAGAAGTACGCAACCCGTCACTTTGGTATGAATAGCCAGGTTCTTGACGATGTGGTGAATGCGCAAAACCAATATCTTAATCCTTATATCTTAGAGGAACGTCAGCTCAATGTGACTCAGATGGATGTGTTCTCCCGTCTGATGATGGACAGAATTATTTTTCTCGGAACACCGATAGATGACTATACGGCAAATACATTGCAGGCACAGTTGCTGTATCTTGACAGTGTCGATCCGGGAAAAGACATATCAATTTATGTAAATTCTCCGGGTGGAAGTGTCTCTGCCGGTCTTGGCATATATGATACCATGCAATTTATAAACAGCGATGTTGCTACCATCTGTACAGGCATGGCAGCCAGTATGGCCGCAGTGTTACTTGTTGCTGGTGCTGAGGGCAAACGCTCAGCATTGCCTCATAGTCGTGTAATGATACATCAGCCAATGGGTGGCGTGCAAGGGCAGGCCAGCGATATCGAGATTACGGCTCGCGAGATACAAAAGTTGAAGAAAGAGCTTTATACGATTATTGCAGATCATTCTCATAATACTTTTGAAAAGGTCTGGAACGACAGCGACCGTGATTATTGGATGACGGCTCAAGAAGCTTTGGAATATGGAATGATAGATAAGGTCTTGAAGCGTAAATCTGATGGTAAAAAGTAAGAAATGTTGTAGCTTTTGTGGCCGCAGCGAAGACGAAGTAAGATTGTTGATTACCGGTATAAACGGCTACATCTGTGATGAGTGTGCCGAATCTGCCCATCGAATAGTGCTTGAAGCTTTGTCTTCGCAGAAGCCGGCTGAAATTCCCGATTTTAAAACGCTCCCGAAACCGAAGGAGATAAAGGATTATCTGGATCAATATGTTATTGGTCAGGATGAGGCAAAAAAGACCTTAGCCGTAGCCGTATATAATCACTATAAGCGTTTAGGGCAAATCCATGATGATAAGGACGGTGTCGAAATCGAGAAAAGTAATATTATTATGGTTGGTAATACCGGTACCGGCAAGACCCTTTTGGCGCGTACCATTGCCAAGCTTATTCATGTTCCTTTTACGATTGTTGATGCAACGGTATTTACCGAGGCTGGTTATGTAGGCGAAGATGTGGAAAGCATCTTAAGCCGTTTGTTGCAAGTTGCCGATTACGATGTGGAAAGAGCGCAGCATGGAATTGTCTTTATTGATGAGATAGACAAAATAGCGCGTAAGCAGGACAATCCGAGTATCACACGGGATGTAAGTGGTGAAGGTGTACAGCAAGGGTTGCTAAAGCTCTTGGAAGGTTCAATGGTTAACGTTCCTCCAAAAGGAGGGCGGAAACATCCTGATCAGGATTATATACATGTAGATACAAGTAATATTCTGTTTATATGCGGTGGAGCTTTTGATGGTATAGAACAGAAGATTGCCCAACGCTTGAATACGCACGTTGTAGGTTTCCAGTCTGTGCAGCATACAATGAATATAGATAAGGATAATCTGATGCGTTATATCATGCCTCAAGACTTGAAGTCGTTCGGTTTGATACCCGAAATAATTGGGCGTCTGCCTGTTCTTACCTATTTGAATCCATTGGATCGCGAAGCATTGCGACGGATTCTGACCGAACCAAAGAACTCTATCATTCGTCAATATCAGAAGCTGATGGAAATGGATGGCATTGAACTCTCTTTTGAGCCGTCTACCTTAGACTTTATTGTCGATAAAGCTGTCGATTATAAGTTGGGCGCGCGTGGTTTACGCAGCATTGTCGAGACAATTATGCGTCCTGTTATGTTTGAGCTTCCTTCCGAAAAGAAAACGAAATATGTCGTGACGAAAGCATTTGCACAGGAACAATTGGAAAAGATTTCCAACATGTGAGTCTGGTCAGATGTTTGCAAAATGCCCGCTTCAGTTATCTGTAGCGGGCATTTTGTTAACGGATTTGGAAAATGGAGTCTTCACGTCCGATAACAGTTCCGTTTTGTCGTGTGAATCTGTTTTTGTGATGCGACTTTTCAGGTTCGAAGTGCAAATTATCTGTTGTTGATAGATGTGGACTGCGCGCTATCCCTTGGTAGTCTGCCCATCTGTCTAAGATGCTGTAAACATAATTATAGGTCTCGCTGCCTATCATATAGCCGTAGCGCACAACAGGGTCACGATAAAATTGCGGCTTGCTTAAGTTCAATACATAAAAGCTGACTGCATCCCAAAGTTGAGGGTTTCGTTTATTCTTTCTTGCCAAATTCTGCGCATCGCGTATATGATAATATCCGCCGTTGTAGGCTGCCAATACAAATTTCTTGCGTTCTAACGGGTGGCGGATGTCATTGAACCGTTGCTCCAGTTGCCTTATATATTTGGCTGCTGCTTTGATGTTTGTTTCAGGATGGTTCAGATTGTTTGTAGTTATTCCTAAATGATTGGCAGTGCCCGGCATGATTTGCATCAGTCCTTTAGCTCCGGCCCAGCTGATTGCTTCCGGGTCGAACGCACTTTCCTGATAACATTGAGCGGCTATCAGACGCCAATCCCATCCTGTAGTTCTTGCCGCTTGTACAAATAGATGGTCATAAGGCGATATGATTCCCTTTCTGCGGTCTTGATATACGGCAAATACTCGCCGGCGTACCAAAGGTGCTTGCAGTAAGCCTTTTTGTTCTTTCGACGTTAGCGAATACATGTCGGGGCGGTACCATTCATCTAAGGCTTTTGCCAGTTCTGTGCTTTGAGGCCGTACGGCCCATTTTTGTTCTTCCCAATTTTTTCCTTTGTAAAGTCCGCAAGCTGTCAATTGTTGAGATCTGATAGTCTTTGCTGGTAAGGGCAAGGCTATCAGGTCGGCTTTCGATTGTTTCAGCATGTGAAACAATTCAGTTGTATCTCGTGCTATTTCCATGCGTAGACGTAGTCCCAAACTGTTGGCAAAACGTTCTGCCAGCAGATATTGCAAACCCATGTCGCGGCCATGAAATTGGTAGTAGGTTTCCGGCCCGCTGAGGGTAACTGCTATCAGTTCTCCTGCATTTTCAATGTCTGCCAAATCATATTCTGCCACTGATTGTGCAGAATCTGCGGTCACATCCAAAGGCGACATGGTTTTTTGCCTTTGGCATGATAGGAACAGGAAACACCATATGGTAATGGCATAGAAATATTCTCTTGCTTGAGTGTTTGGCAATGGATTTATCGTTATTTTTGCGGCAAAAATACGAATTATCCATTTAATATACAAAGTATCATGGTTAAACATGTTGTATTGTTTCGCTTTCGGAAAGATGTAGATTTCGAAATTCGGAAGAAAGTAAGTGAGCGTTTTAGGGCAGAAATCATGGCTCTGCCGTCCAAGTTGGATTTTATCCGTGGCTTGGAAGTTGGGTTTAATATCAATAAAGCTGAAACGTGGGACATTTGTCTATGCGGAGTTTTTGACAATCTGGACGATGTCCGTGCCTATAGCAATTTCCCGGATCATCAGGCGGCCGCTGCTGCATTGAAACCGTATCTGGATGGTCGTAGTTGTGTGGATTACGAAGTATGAAGGTCGTTTCCAAAGGTTCGGTTAATCTATCAACCGAATCTTTTTGCTTTAATAACATGTATGTCGAATAAACCTTTTTCGACTTGATTCGTCCTACAAAAGGTCGTCGCATTGAAGAATCATTGCGAGAAACAAGATAAAGAGTGTGTACAATGACGACAGTATATATAAGAATGAAGAAGATTGGATTTTTTTCGCTGCTTTGCCTCTCGTCTTTCTTTCACGTAGGACAGGCGCAAAAAGTGTGGACGTTGCAAGAATGCATCGATTACGCATTAACTAACAATATTCAGGTTCAGAAGAACAAAATTGCCGCCCAAACGGCCGAACAGAATCTGATAGCTTCAAAAGCAGCCCGTTTGCCGACTCTTTCGGCAAACAGTAACCAAAACGTTGCATGGCGTCCGTTTAGTCAGCAAACTATCAATTTGACCAATGGTACGATGACAACTTCGCAAAGCCTGGTTAATTATAATGGCAGTTATGCTTTAAGTGGCAATTGGACAGTTTGGAACGGTGGTCGTATCGGAAAGAACATTGAGAAGAACAAGTATTCGCAGCGTATTGCCGAACTTGAAACCGAGCAAACGGCCAACAGCATTCAGGAACAGATTGCCCAAATCTATATTCAGATACTTTATGAGAATGAGGCGGTCAAGATTGATAGCGCCAATATAAAAGTGGCTGAGATGCAATTGGCGCGTGCAAAGGAGCGCGTTAATGTAGGCGATCTGGCTAAAGTTGATGTAGCTCAGCTTGAAGCCCAGTTGACACAGGATAAGTATGCCTTGGTCAGTGCCCAGGCTCAGTTGGAAACGTATAAGCTTCAGTTGCGTCAATTGCTGGAAATACACGGCGATGAGCCCTTTGATGTGGCTATTCCGACTGTCGGCGATGAATCGGTTTTGGCTGCCGTACCTTCGAAGACTTCTGTTTATGAGGCGGCTTTAGGCAGCCGTCCCGAAGTGGAAAGCAGCAAGTTGGATATTGCTTCGGCCAAACTTGATAAAGATATCGCCAAGGCTTCCTGGTATCCTTCCATCAGTGCAAACGCCGGAATTGGCAGCAGTCATTCGAGCGGCATCCATACCGGGGCGTTCAAGCAATTGAAAACCAACATGAGCAATACCCTTGGATTGACCATTTCAATTCCTATTTCCGACCAAAAACAAACTAAGACGGCTGTACAAAAAGCAGAATTGGCCATTCGCAATAGTGAATTGAATTTGGAAGATACACGCAAGCAGCTTTATAGCAATGTTGAAAATCATTGGTTGAATGCTACAACTGCCCAACAGCAATACATTGCCGCCAATGCCAACGTAAAAAGCATGCAGGAAAGCTATGACTTGATAAGTGAACAATTCCGTTTGGGCTTGAAGAACATAGTGGAGCTGACAGTAGGTAAGAACAACCTTTTGCAGGCTGAAGGACAGAAACTGCAAAGCAAATATACTGCATTGTACAATCTGGCAATGCTCCGCTTCTATCAAGGAGAAAAAATGAGATTATAAATATCCTGAACTTCATTTGAAACAATAATTACGACTAAAATATGAAAGCGAAAACATTGGCAATCGCAATGGCAACGGCAACAGCAACAGTGCTGCTTGCTATCACCTCCTGCAGCAAGAAAAAGACTGTTGCATATACTACAGACAAGGTGGAACGTACGAACATTACTACCAGCATTACGGCTACGGGAACTATTGAACCTGTGACAAAGGTCGAGGTGGGTACTCAAGTATCCGGTATAATCAGCAAGATTTATGTTGATTACAACAGTGTAGTAACGAAAGGTCAGGTAATTGCCGAGCTTGACCGTACGAATTTGCAAAGTGAATTGGTAAGTGCTCAAAGCAATCTTCAAAATGCTCAAAGCAATTTGAATTACCAAAAAGCCAATTATGAACGTTATAAGACGCTTTATGACAAGGGGCTTGTCAGTGCCAACGATTTTGAAAATGCCCGTTTGGGCTTTCAGCAAGCTCAGGCTCAGGTTCGTGTTCAACAGCAAAGTGTGCAAAAAGCTCGTACCAATTTGGGCTATGCCACCATTACGGCTCCTATTGATGGTGTTGTACTGAGCAAGGAAGTGGAAGAAGGACAGACTGTGGCATCGGCCATGACGACGCCTACTTTGTTTATTATAGCGAAGGACTTGACAGACATGCGCGTGATTGCCGATATAGACGAAGCTGACATTGGCGGCGTACAAGTGGGTCAGCGTGTGTCTTTCACTGTTGATGCTTTTCCTGATGACACGTTTTCGGGTAGTGTTACTCAAGTGCGTCAGGAAGCTACTACAGAAAGCAATGTGGTTACCTATGAGGTGGTGATTTCGGCTCCCAACAAGGATTTGAAACTCAAGCCCGGATTAACGGCTAATGTGACGATTTATACTGCCGAAAAGAACAATGTCTTGGCTATTCCTTCAAAGGCACTGCGCTTTGCCCCCAACGAAAATGTATTGGCTGAGGATGAAAAGATAATTGACTGCAAAGCCAAGAACAAGGTTTGGACACGCGAAGGAAAGGATTTCAAGGCTGTTGCCGTTACAACCGGAATATCAAATGGCACTTTGACTGAAATTACGGGCGGTTTGAAAGCCGGGCAGGAGATTATCACGGAGATTGCAGCCATGGCAACTGCCGAAGGTCAGGAAAACAATTCGAAAAGCAATCCTTTCATGCCGGGGCCTCCTAACAGGAACAAGAATAAAACATCGTCTAAATAGCTTTTCTTGTTTTGTATGAATCAGGAGAATAGAAAAGTTGTCATCGAGCTGGACAATGTTCGCCGCAATTTCATCGTCGGTGAAGAAACCGTCCATGCTTTGCGTGGAGTCAGTTTCAAAATTTATGAAGGAGAGTTCGTCACCATTATGGGTACTTCCGGTTCGGGAAAGTCTACTTTGTTGAACCAATTGGGATGTTTGGATACTCCTACCAGTGGTGAATATTATTTGGATGGTGTGTCCGTGCGTACCATGTCCAAGCGTCAGCGTGCGCGGTTGCGTAACCAGAAAATCGGTTTTGTGTTTCAGAACTACAACCTGCTTCCAAAAACGACGGCCGTTGAAAATGTGGAACTTCCATTGATGTACAACAGTAAGTTTAATGCCAAACAACGTCATGATGCTGCTGTTAAAGCTCTTGAGGCCGTAGGCCTGGGCGAT
The DNA here is from genome assembly GCA_002439755.1 of Prevotellaceae bacterium UBA6417. Lineage (GTDB taxonomy): Bacteria > Bacteroidota > Bacteroidia > Bacteroidales > Bacteroidaceae > UBA6382. The sequence goes on from DJPH01000019.1 coordinate 61,388, forward strand.
CGCCTTTATCATAAAAGCAACCAGATGTCGGGAGGTCAGATGCAACGTGTGGCCATAGCCCGGGCTTTGGTTAACGACCCGGCTGTGATATTGGCCGACGAAGCGACAGGTAATTTGGATACCCGTACATCGTTCGAAATGCTGGTGCTCTTTCAAAAGCTCTATGCAGAAGGACGTACCATTATCTTTGTGACCCATAATCCCGATATAGCTCATTACAGCAGCCGTAATATCGTGTTGCGCGACGGTAAGATAAGGAGCGATGAAATCAATCATAACATATTATCGGCAGCCGAGGCTTTGGCCAAGATTCCGAAGCCGGTAGACGATTAGTCTTCATTACTTAAATAAACTACCCAATGAATTTTTTCAATCTCATAAAAGTAGCTTTTAAAGCCATTTCCAATAACAAGTTTCGCTCGTTTCTTTCCATGCTCGGCATTATTATCGGTGTCGCTGCGGTCATTATCATGATGGCCATAGGGCAGGGCTCTAAGGAGAGTGTGCGACAAAACATATCGCAGATGGGTACGAACATCATTACGATTCGTCCCGGTGCCGATATGCGCGGCGGCGTTCGTCAGGACCCGAGTGCCATGCAGACGCTGAAAATAGCGGATTACGAGAAGATTCTTTCAGACAAGAACTATATATCTTACGTGAGTCCCGAAGTTTCTTCGTCAGGACAAGCCATTAACGGTGCCAATAATACGCTTACATCGCTTTATGGCGAGACACCCGACTATCTTGATATCAAGCAGTGGACGGTGGAAGATGGCGAAAGCTTTACCGACGAAGATGTCAGGAAAAGTGCCAAGGTGTGTTTGGTGGGCAAAACGGTGGTAGACGAACTTTTTCCGAACGGACAGGATCCTGTTGGACGTGTGATACGTTTCAAGTCCATTCCTTTTCGTATAGTGGGAGTCTTGAAATCCAAGGGCTATAATTCTTTTGGAATGGACCAGGACAATCTGATCATTGCTCCTTATACAACTGTGATGAAACGTGTGCTGGCACAGACATATCTGTCGTCTATCAATTGCTCTGCCATTTCCGAGGAATTGACCGATAATGCAATTGAGGAACTGACACAGATTTTGCGTACCAATCACAAACTTTCAGGTGAGCAGGAGGACGACTTCCGAATCCGTTCGCAGGAAGAGATGATGAAAACCATGTCAAGCACAATGGATACCATTACTATCATACTTGTTGTGGCAGCAGCTTTTTCACTGCTGGTGGCCGGCATCGGCATCATGAACATCATGTTGGTAAGTGTAACCGAACGGACGCGAGAAATAGGTCTTCGCATGTCGGTGGGCGCAACCGGACTTGACATAAGTAACCAGTTCCTGATAGAATCCATCATGATCAGTATCACGGGTGGAATCCTTGGCATCATAGTGGGCTATTTGGGCACATTGGTTTGCGGCTCGTTCGGATTGCCTACAAGCATTCCTCTTTGGAGTGTTCTTGTCAGTTTTGCCGTGTGCACGGTCATCGGTGTCGGTTTCGGATATTTTCCTGCTCAGAAAGCGGCCAATCTGGATCCGATTGAAGCCATCAGGTACGAATAGGTTTGCAGATTAAAACAATAATTGCTGACGGCAGTCTGACACATGTCTGGCTGCTGTTTTTTCATAGTCCGACAAATTGTATGCAGACGGGTTTTGGCAGGATGATGTCTTGCCGGGTGTTTTCCAGAAGTCCCGTATGCCGGTTTCTCCTGTAGATTTCGATGCAATTGTTGTCGCGGCTGGCCACCAGCAGGTATTTCCCGTTCGGCGTGATGGCGAAGTTGCGGGGATGTCTGGCTGTCTGCTGGTATCCTTTCTTGGTGAGCAGCCCTGTTGCCTTGTTGACTTTGTAGATGGCTATGCCGTCGTTTTTCAATCTATGCGATGTGTAAAGATAATGTCCGTCGGGACTGAGATGGATGTCGGCACTGCCATGGGCCGGCGTTTCTTCGGCCATCAGGCTTTGTATGGGCAACAGATAACCGTTGACATAGCGCAGTACGACAATCGTACCGCCCAGTTCGTTGATGAGATACATGAATTGCCCGTCTTTGCTGAATGTGAAATGCCTTGGTCCCCATCCTTGCGGCCCGTTGTAGACGATGCGCCGGTCGGTCAGGAATGGCAAATCGTTGCCGGCATCGGCTTGCGGATTGATGGTGAAGCGATAGATGCAGTCGTTTCCCAAATCGGTTACCATGAGAAACTTTCCATCGGGTGTCGGCAGGGCGCAATGAATGTGTGCGGTCGAAGAGGGCAGCAGCTTTTGAAACAGGATGTGCTGCCGCAGGTCAAGCTTGTCGCCGCTGATGGCAAAGACGGAGAGAGAACCTCCCGTGTAATTGGCCGTGACGGCAAATCTGTCATTCGACCAGATGTTGCAAGGGTCTTCGGCTCCTTTCCCTGTTAGTGATGCCGCTATGCTAACCGTAGTCCCGAATGTCCCTGTTCCGGGGTTAAAGCCTGTGATGTTTGCCGAGGCTTTTTCGTCGTTGTATTCCGATACCGAGTAGATGCGTCGTGCGTCTTTTGAGATTCGCAGGAACGACGGATTCCCGATTTTTGCCGAACTGATTATTCGGGCTTTTCCCGATGACTGGTCGAAATGCAGACTGTATATGCCGTCGCTTTTGCTGTCGGTGGTATAGGTTCCGACCAGCATTTGCAGCAGATCGGCCGATGCCGCTTTGCCTGCCGATGCCCATAGCGTTCCGGTCAAAATCATGAGCTGGATGAATGCGTAATTTTTCATGTTCGTGTTACAATGAATGAGTTGCGGATGCGAAGTTACTACTTTCCCCTTGTATGTGCAGGCTTCTGAGAAATAAGTTTTTTGTTCGTTTGCCGTTGATTTCCGCAATAAAGCCTTACTTTTGCAGCGTTTATAGCCTGTGTCGGTTCGGGCTTTTTTATCAGAACATCAAATTCCATAATTGTGGCACGACAAATAGAAGATATACAGCTTGGCAACATGCGCCCCGAAAATTTTGAGATAATGGCTCCTGCCGGTTCGTGGGAGTCTTTGCATGCGGCACTTCAAGCCGGAGCCGATTCGATTTATTTTGGTATCGGCAGTTTAAACATGAGGGCTCATTCGGCAGCCCGTTTCTCGCTGGATGACCTGCACAGCATCGCTGCCATTTGCCGGGAGCATGGCGTGAAAAGCTATTTGACAGTCAATACCATTATATATGACCGCGATCTGTCATTGATGCGCGACATTTGCGATGCGGCACGCAGCGCAGGCATTTCGGCTGTGATTGCCAGTGACGTAAGTGTGTTGCAATATTGTCGTTCAATCGGGCAGGAAGTCCATCTTTCCACGCAGTTGAATATTTCCAACATCGAGGCCTTGAAGTTTTATGCCGGTTTCGCCGATGTCGTTGTTCTGGCACGCGAGCTCAATTTGCTGCAGGTGCAGGAAATTGCCGATGCCATCGAGCGCGAGCATGTGTGCGGACCTCATAGCCGGCCGGTACGCATCGAGATGTTCTGTCACGGGGCTTTATGCATGGCAGTGAGCGGAAAATGCTATCTCAGTCTTGACAATCTCGGCTATAGTGCCAACCGCGGAGAGTGCCTGCAGGTTTGCCGCAGGGGCTACATCGTGCGCGACCGTGAAACGGATGTGGAGCTTGAGGTGGACAACAAATACATCATGAGCCCCAAAGACTTGAAGACAATTCGTTTCCTCGACCAGATGATGGGTGCCGGCGTGCGTGTGTTCAAGATAGAGGGGCGCGCTCGTGGTCCCGAATATGTCTATACGGTGGTGAAATGTTATAAGGAAGCCTTGCAGGCTGTATTGGACGGACGTTTTACCGATGAACGGAAGGATGAATGGGACGCACGTCTCAAGACGGTTTTTAATCGCGGCTTTTGGGATGGCTATTACCTGGGGCAGCGTTTGGGTGAATGGAATGACGAATATGGTTCGAGTGCCACGGAAAGGAAAGTCTATGTTGGGCGTGGTGTAAAGTATTTTTCAAAAATCGGTGTGGCAGAGTTTGTCATTGAAGCGCAGGAGCTTCATCGCGGCGACAAACTTTGTGTTACCGGGCCTACCACCGGCATCGTTTATTTGACGGCTGATGAAATCCGCTACGAATTGCAGCCTGTTGAAATGGCAAAGAAGGGCTGGCATGTTTCTCTGAAAGTGCCTTGCAAGATTCGCCCTTCCGATAAGCTTTTCAGGATAGAGCCTTCCGGCAGAGTCTGATATATGGCGGTTGAAATCCTTGCCGGCAATTTGCCACTTTAAGAGTTTATGCAGTTTTTTCCCCGTTGTTGAAAAGTCGGAATCAAGTGCGAAATGAACGTTTTGACGTGAAATGGCATCCTGTATTCCGAAAAACAGAAAAGCCACCTTTTTGAAAATTCTGCGCTCGCAAAATTATTCGCTCCGCTTGCGTTTGACAACATTCTCGTTGAATTTTACTTGTAAAGAAATGTTGTATTTTCAACCTGCGGAAAGCCTTTCAGAATGGCCTTGGTGCAAGAACCAAGGCGGCTTTGAGGAAGAATCGGTATAGTTGTTATAAAAACTTAAAAACGGGGGGGGGTAAAAATCATTTAACCGTTTGCCGCGTTTTTACAAATAAACATGTAACTTTGCGCTCGGATTACAAGTCTGTTTAGCTGGAAATAACGGACTGCATCTTCCGAAGCTTACGGATTTTCGCCGTGTGGTCATGGATGAAACCGAGTGTTGAAACGACTGAGAGGTCGGTGTGCAACCAAGCTTTTCTTGCCCTGTCGAAGTGTGCTCGTCGATGAGGGAAGAAGAGGTTTTATATAACGGCGAACGTAAGCGGTCGTAATTTTATCACGGCAAATAGGGTTTCAATGAACGATAGTAAATCAGCCGAACACTGGTATGCTTTCAAGATTCTGCACAACAGGGTGGCCGATGTCAAGGCGCGCCTTGCTGATGCCGGTTGGAATACGTATATTCCTATGAAAAGAGTGGAAAGTACCGACATTTACTATAATACGACCGTTCGGCACGAACCCTTGATTCCTTCCTTGATCTTTGCTCGTACCACAGATTTGTTTGCCTGCAATGTACGTCGCGACAATCTGTTTTCTGCCAGTCCCTATTGCAAGGTAGGCACCTGCATTCCGGCTGCCATTCCCGACAAGGAAATGCAGAACTTCATGTTTGTGACAACGGCCGGTGCAGACAAAATAGTGGAATATCCGCACAGTCTGGCACAGGGTGACCGTGTGCGGATCACCGGCGGCGTGTTTGAGGGCGCCGAGGGCATCATCAAGCGTGTGCATCACAACATGCGGTTCATCGTCACCGTGCAGGGCGTGGCCGTCTTGTTTGATTCATATATACCCAAGAAGTTTATCGAGAAGATTTAAGGCCGTTCGGAAACCGTTTTTGCTGTTTTCGAATGTTTTGTCGTGCCTTCTCGTGATTAATATTCTACCGATGTTACATACTCTATTGTTACGCAAGCGCTATTTGAGCTATCGCTTGGTACTGCTGATGGACTTGTCTTTGTCAGTGGCGGCCACGTGTGTCTCGTTCTTTTTGGTGCGTTTTTTCAGTCATGGCGGATTGCTGATGCAGTCTCTGCCTTATTTGTTGTGCGGTTCGGCTCTTTGGAGCCTGGCCTGCTTCCTGCTGCTGCGGACACATCACAACGTTATCCGTCATTCTTCGTTCAAGAGCACCTGGCAGATAGGGCTTGCCGCCATGCTGAAGGCCGGTCTGTTGTGTCTGACAACATGTACTCTTCCCACGTATTTCCTTTATCCCGGCCATCTGGTGATGCTGGGCTGCCTGTTCGACATGTTCCTCACCGTATTTCTGTTGATAGGGGTGCGTGTGGCCATGCTGTTGGGCTACGACCTGGTGATAGCCCGTTCGGGACGATCCAAAATGCGCGTCTTGGTCTACGGCGTAGGCGACAAGAGTGTGGCCGTAAAGTTGCGTCTCCACCAGAGTCCGCAATATCATGTCATAGGTTTTATCAACTACGGCAAGCAGTTGAAATCGTACAAGATTTCCGAATTGCCGGTACATTATTTTTGCAGCGAAGAAGATTTTCGCGCGGTTGTGTCGCGCACGGGAGCCGATGCCGTTCTGTTTGCCACCAAGGACGATGTGCGCGAGGAGCAGGAACGTCTGGTAGTTTATTGTGAACACAACGAGAAGCACCCAATCAAGACCTTGATTGTGCCCGAAGTAGACGAGTTTGTCAAGTCCGACATGTCATCGGCCGCCGGCAACTCCATCCGTGAAGTCAAGATAGAGGATTTGTTGGGACGCGACGAGATTACCATCAACCGCGAGGAAGTGCATCGTGCCTTTTCCGGCAAAGTGGTCATGGTGACAGGCGGTGCAGGCAGCATAGGCAGCGAACTCTGCCGGCAGATGGCAACGCTCGATGTGAAGCAACTCATCATCTACGACAATGCCGAAACACCATTGCACGAAATACGGCTGGAGCTCGAAAAGAACTATCCCTCCCTGAAGTTCGTGCCGTTTATCGGTGATGTGCGCAATCCCAACCGTCTGCGCATGGTGTTCGACCAATATCATCCCGAGGTGGTCTTTCATGCCGCAGCCTACAAGCATGTGCCCCTGATGGAAGAAAATCCCTGCGAGGCCGTCAGGGCCAATGTGGTGGGAACACGCAACGTGGCCGACTTCTGCGTCAAGAACAACGTGGAAATGATGGTGATGATCTCAACCGACAAAGCCGTCAACCCCACCAATGTGATGGGTGCCACCAAACGTCTGGCCGAAATCTATACACAAAGCCTCGGACTGGCCATCAGCAACGGACACATTAAAAGTCGCACCAAGTTTGTCACAACGCGCTTCGGCAACGTGCTCGGCAGCAACGGCAGCGTAATACCACTGTTCCGCAAGCAAATCGAAGCCGGCGGACCGGTAACCGTTACCCATCCCGACATCAACCGCTTCTTCATGACCATACCCGAAGCCTGTCGCCTGGTGATGGAAGCCGCCACCATGAGCTCGGGCAACGAAATCTTCGTATTCGAAATGGGACAACCCGTCAAGATCGCCGACCTGGCCAGGCGCATGATCAAACTGGCTGGATATGAGCCCGACAAGGACATCATGATAGAATATACCGGACTCCGTCCCGGTGAAAAGCTCTATGAAGAAGTGCTCAGCAACGAAGAAAACACCAAGCCGACAAGTCATAAGAAAATAAAGATAGCCACCGTGCGCCAATACGAGTACGACGACATCCTGCCCGCTTTCGATGCCCTTGCCGACTTGGCCTTGAACTGCCGCGTAATGGATACCGTCCGCAAGATGAAAGAAACCGTGCCCGAGTTCAAGAGCAACAACTCCCGTTTCGAGGTTCTCGACAAAGAGCTGGATAGGTAGACTCGATAAGAGACCGAAGGAAAAACTGAATTTCAAATCATCATTGTTCCTCCAATGCACGGACAACAACCATCCGGGTTTGATCATTAAGTTTGATTCATCGTTGTGTCATTGGCGAAAAAGGC
>DJPH01000025.1:0-2728 GCA_002439755.1 Prevotellaceae bacterium UBA6417
GCACTTGTTGTTGGACTCTACAGCATGAAAATCATCTATTTCTTGTTGCAATCTTTGTCGCCCGTGTCTTGTTTGTCATGGCAAAAGGTTATCTTTGCATGTGAATAATCAGCATATACAGGTATGAGTCATTGTTCTGCAATCGTCATAAGCCCTTATCAGTCACCTTGCGGACAGCTTGTGTTGGGAGAGTGGGGCGGTGAGCTTTGCTTGTGCGACTGGAATGTAAGAAAGCGGCGAGAGGTCATTTCATGCAGATTGTTGAAGCACTTTCAGGCGGTTGCTTTCGAATGGGGCGATACTCCGTTGTTGCGGCAAGCCGCATTCCAATTGGATGAATATTTCAGAAGGAAGCGCCGGACTTTCGACTTGCCTCTGCGCTTTGCCGGCACACCTTTTCAGAAGAGGGTTTGGCATTCGTTGCTCGGGATAGACTACGGTCGTACTGTTTCCTATTCTGATTTATCATTGTTGTTGAGAAGTCCGAAAGCCACTCGTGCCGTTGCTTCGGCAGTCGGAGCAAATGCGATGTCGATCGTCATACCATGCCATCGGGTTATCGGTGCCGATGGAAGTTTGACCGGCTATGCAGGAGGTTTGTCGGCCAAGCGCTACTTGCTTGATATGGAAAATATTTTGTAATAATTCAAGCGTGGAGTTGAAAAAGATCCGTTTTCTTTTGGCCGGAAACTCTTAGTCGGGAACGAAATGCGATAATAGAAAAATGACTAACTTTGTGCCGAATAAACTCTAAGTTAGGAGTAAATGAATAATATAAAGCAGATCACAACTATTTACGGCAATCGTTGGGAGGCTCATTTGGTTTTTGTTTTTATGTCTCTCCTCGCTTTTGCAGGTTGCAGCGATCCTGACGGGAAATGGGAACCGATGAAGTGGGTCACCACGCCATCCGGACTTGACAAAAAAGATGTGGTGAGAGTGCCTGCTGATGGTGATAGCTACCTGTTTGTGTGCAACAATTACAACGGCTTTTGGATTTCCGAGATTTGCGAAGATGGCGAATACATGGATTTAAAGTCAAACAATCAGCTTTTTGATGGTGATTGGTATCATGTTACAATATCAGAGCGTCAGATGCTGGTCGTAATCAATAGCAATGAAACAGGTAAACCGCGGACGTTGATGGTAGGGCTGCAATCAGGAGATGCCTTTGACACGTTTACATTAGTGCAAGACGCTATGAAATAAGGCTTTTTAAGACGTTTACTGAATTTGTCTCACCTAAATAAGACTGGTTATGCATTACCGTTATCTTTTTTCCATTATTCTTTCTGCAATAGCACTCATCACATTTGTTGCATGCCAAGACTCAGAAAACGGAGGAGGCAACAATGAAGACTCCCCTTTCAAGAAAGAAACTTACTATGCTGTGCAAGACACCGCCAACGGCTGGGAGGAGGGCATATACTATAATGGCACGTTCCTCATGGCTCATGCCAACAAAAGCAAAGGCACAATACTTTACTATCTTGACGATTCGCAATATTATACATACAAGGCTTTTCTTTTCGAGGTTGACCCAGAAGACAATCATATACTCAGGATAGGCGGACTTGACCAGATGTCAGACGTGTGTGAGGCGGACGGCAAGCTGACAGTCTTTGAAGCCGGCAGCGACACATGGGGCGAAATTGATGCGCGCACCGTGCCGATAACGGATAAGGACACCAAGGCGGCATCAAGCAGAGCAGCGCGCACGAAAGGTGTGGTGGGCGACTGGACGAAATCGATGATTGAGAAGCTGCTTACCAAAAACATTCCGCATCTTGACGACCTGCTCACCGCCTGCAAGTTCACCGAGGAGATGCACGACGAGAAATGGGTAAAAGCTTCGCTCACCACCCTGACAGCCGGCATCAGCAAGACGGCCGGCTCTTCTGCCGGTGCTGTCACATTGCCTTTGGGCTGGGCCGCCCAGGAATATGAGGCGCAGGTGGCCAAAGTGCAAGATTTCCTGTATGGAAACGCCGGCGTAAAGATAACCGACATAAAGAAACGCAGCGACAGCGGCTACAATGTAACGGTAGAGATTGAGGGTGCCAACGGCATTCCGCACGAAATCACGCAGAACCACACGGAGTTGGGGGCATGCGTACAAAAAACCTATGTCAACAGCGTCTATTGCGGAGTGCTGGCACGCGATGTTATAGACCCGTGGTACAACCGCACCGATGTGCGCTCGGGCGAAATCCTTGTGAGTAAGACCGACGATTATCGGGCGCAATATACTCTTGTGGTTTACCCTACCGGTGACCACATCAAACTGCGCCCATATCTTATTTCCGATCTCGACTTCCTTGGCAAGGAACGCTTCAAATTGAGCTGCGACTTTGTGAGGCACGGCGAAACGGTTCCTCTGGCGGCATCGGACGTGGATTTCACTTTCAGGCAGACTTCGGCAAGCTGCGAGGCGACATACTCGCCCGACAACGAATGCTACGAAGACAAAAAGGTGTATTTTCAGTTCGAGTTCAACGCCACTTGCAACGCATACGCCAATAAGAACATCACAGCCATACGCGACTGGGGATTTGAGATATTCCGCTCGGGGCAGAGCTTCCACAAGTTTTCCATGATTTCCGAGAGCGACAACCCCAACTCGGGCAACGTAACTTCAGCCACCTCGACGCAAAACTTTTCGGTCGACGAAAATGAAATGTTCATCGACTACAACAACCTTACAGCCGTTACCGACGGCGACTACACC
>DJPH01000025.1:2873-3278 GCA_002439755.1 Prevotellaceae bacterium UBA6417
GCAAAGTATCTTGGAACATACACTTCGAGCAATCCGCAAATTCCATACGGCGCATGGTGCAAGGGAACTATACTTGGCACGCAAAGCGAAAACCAGTATGAATGCCAGTTGCAAGGGCTGCTTTTCCTCAAAACCTGTATGCTCAAAAAGAGCGGGGGCGGATGGAACCAGTATTGCGACGCATGGTATGCTTACGGCGGTACTACTCCATGGCAAACGGCACCATGGGGCTTCAATGAGGGATACAGCAATCCTTACGGTGCATATAACTTGTGCAAATTCGCATTCTATTCACCCGACAAGGTAGGCAAGGGTGCACTCGATGTAAGCGTGGACCTCGTGGTTGCTGAAACAGGGCGACACATTGCCGGAGCCAACAAGATTTCATACGAGCCGTATTACAGC
>DJPH01000068.1:0-54035 GCA_002439755.1 Prevotellaceae bacterium UBA6417
CTTAAGTAGGGACGACTAAATAATGAATGGATTTTGAAGATGATTACTTCAGATTTCCGACCTTGATGAGATATTCTGCAATTTGAACGGCATTCAAAGCAGCTCCCTTGCGAATCTGGTCGCCTGTAAGCCAGAAAGTAAGCCCGTTCGGGTTGGCCAAATCTTTACGGATGCGCCCAACATAGACATCATCCTTGTCGGAAGTAAACAGCGGCATGGGATAACGGCCGTTTTTGGGGTCATCGTCAACCTGCAGGCCTTCGGCCTTTTCGAATGCGGCACGCGCTTCTTCGGGGCTGACTGGTGATTCGGTTTCGACCCATACACTTTCTGAATGGGAGCGGAGCGAAGGCACACGTACACAGGTTGCGCTTGTCTGAACGTCGCTGTGCATGATTTTTCGTGTCTCGTTATACATTTTCATCTCCTCTTTTGTATAATCGTTGTCGAGGAAAACATCAACTTGCGGAATCATATTGAAAGCCAGTTGGTGCGGAAATTTTTTGACAGTGACTTCTTTGCCGCCCAATGCCTGGCGGTATTGCTCATACAGCTCTTGCATGGCGGCTGCACCTGCACCGCTAGCAGCCTGATAGGTGGATACGTGGATGCGCTTGATGTGACTGATGGCTTCGATGGCTTTTAATGCCACAACCATGATGATGGTTGTGCAGTTGGGATTGGCAATGACATTGCGCGGACGATCAAGGGCATCTTCGGGATTGCATTCTGGCACGACCAACGGCACATCTGGATCCATTCTGAATGCACTTGAATTATCAATCATTACAGTCCCGAAGCGCGTAATGTCTTTTTCAAATTCGCGCGAAATGCCGGCTCCTGCCGATGTAAAAGCAACATCAACATCTTTAAAGTCGTCATTGTGTTGCAACAATTTGACAGTATATTCTTTTCCCTTGAATGTGTATTTGGATCCTGCGCTGCGGCTTGAACCGAACAAAAGTAAGTTGTCGATGGGAAAATTGCGCTCTGCAAGGATACGCAGAAACTCTTGGCCTACGGCGCCACTGGCGCCAACAATTGCAACATTCATATTTTTCAGTTTATATTCTTTTGCTTGTCTGATTATCAATCTGCAAAAGTAGGACTTTTGTTTCATATCTTTTCTGTATGCAGTTTGATTTTTGGACAAGTTGTCGATTGGTTGTAAGGAAAAGCATATGTTTTGTTATTTACACTGTCTGTTTTGCAACAAAATCGCAATATAACGGCAGTTTGTCTGCCTTAACGGCTACCATCCGGCGGTTTCCCATCCTGCAGCCTTATACCATTCTGTTTGTTTGAAAGTATTGTTATAGTTGATGCTGCCGTAGGCATCGTATTTCTTTTGTGGAACAAACATGGATACGCCGCAGAAAGTGGCAGGATTGCTTGAAGCTTTCAGAATGCGAGAGCCTTTCTGACCCCAGTAATAGTAGTCGGAAATGCGCCTGTGAATGACGCAGCGGTCCAGAATTTCGCACCATGTGCGGTAGCCGGATGCTGGAAGCAGACGTGACATGGTGTCAGACATGTCGTATGAATCGGGATAACCTTCGGTACGGAAATCTACATAGCCCGTAGCGGTGGAAAGGCTTGAGATATTGGCCGGTGAGGCGTATTGCGAGATATAGTGTGCGGTGGATTGTGCCAGCTGTTCTATTTCAGATGTCTTTATGACGGAGATGACGCACCCCATATCTTCGTATTGCGGTTTCCATGCAGGGGCTTCCATCAGACTTCTGTAGTGCGTGTCGGCAATGAGGCTTATGTTTTGGTCGGAGACAGGCCATGCGAAAAGTGCGTACCTGATCAGGTCATGATAAACACATCCATAAGAGGACGTAACGGTCGGACATCCTATGATATAGTCGGCTGTGTGACGAAGGGTGTAGGCAACTTCAATCGACTGCATGAGGCAGGCATCGAAAAGCAGAAAGTCCAAATGCAGTCCGCTGGCAGCAATGGCTGAAGCAATTTCATTGATTTCCATTTGCCTTCCGGGGTTGCCGTCAGCCGCCAAATCGTTTTCCATGTCACCTCCCAATCCTGTGTCGATGCCGAAAGCCCTGGTCGATAGCCCGGACGACATATTGGGCAACCACGAAGAGCCGTGCGACCAAAGCACTAAGCCATAGCTCTTTGAAGGGCAATAGGTTGAAGCTATGTTCAAGACTTCGGTTAAAGTCTTCGGATCTGTAGAAGAAACGTCCGTAGTATATTTCTTCAAGACCTTATAAAAAGTCTTTCCGTTAGAAGTTTTATAGTAGCGGTAGAGGCGTGGAGCTTGAGCGTCATCGATGAACAATAGGATGTTGTCTTCTGTCGAAGGCAGGTACTGAATGCCTTTTGCGATTTCTGCGGAATCGGATTGCGAGGGTGAGAATCCTGTTACAGAAGTGGCTCCCAAACTGTTTTGGGCAGCCATGTATATAATGACCGTACGACGAAAACGCGGCGGGGACGCCTCTTCTTCGTGCGAGCTGCTGCATGAAAAAGAGACAAGAGCACCCAAAAATGCAAGGACGGCAAATCTCAGTTTTTTCATATTAAATAATATAGCCGGAGCTTTGATGCCACAAAATTACAGATATTTTTGAGACCGAATCCTTGTTTTCCATTATCTTTGCAGCGCAATTTATTATTAATAGTAAGACAGTGAATTGGAAAAACATCAGTTTTGGAATGTCAATGTTGCTGCTATGGTCGGCATTTGTGTGGAGTGCCTGTGGAAACAATAATACAGCAAAAACGGAAAATGAGATGGCAGACAGTCTTCCGCCAGATGAAACCGTACATGATGGGATAGTGCAACTACAACCTTCGCATGTAAACGATACTGTGACATGGAACGGAAAAGTTTATAGATATGACATTGTCAGAAAGGCTGATATTTCCTTGCCGAGCGTTCATGACGAAGTTTCGGGCGATACATTTTATGACAATACCATTGTGCTGAATATCACTCTTGACGGGAAAGAATTTTTCAGCAAGAAATTTTCCAAGACGTCGTTTGATAAATATCTGAATGCTGATTTCAAGAAGAATGCCATTTTGGAGGGACTCGTTTTCGATGTAGTAACTCCTGCCGGGCTGCGATTTGCTACCAGCGTGTGTTATCCGCGCAGTGATTTGTATATGCCGCTTGCCATAACGATAGACAAAGCCGGAAATATGGTGGTTACAAAGGATGAATTGCCTGACATAGCCAATATTGTGGATGAGTGAGCGTGGCTTTTGATTTTTCTGAGTGATAAAATAATCCTAATAGACCGTTATATGAAGAAAAGAATGATTGCCTCTGCATTGTTGGCGTTTTTTCTTGTGAGTAGTCCGATCGCCATGGCACAGAGTGAGAAGAAAACACCGGCTCAAGAGACTCAAATGAAAGTGGTTGAGGAATTAACCAAGACGATGACAAAGCAATATGGCTTGAGCAGCGAACAGTCTGCTGCACTGAAGCAATTGAATTTGAAGCGTATGAAAGACATTGCTGCAATAGACGCGGCCATGGATGTCAAGAAAGCCAACGCAGCTCAAAAAGCCGAAATAAAAAAGATGAAGGCTGAGATTCAAACTCAATACGACGGTATCATAAAAGACCTCTTTTCGGAAAAGCAGTATGAGGAGTATCTGGCAGATGAAGCCAAAAAGAAAGAGCAAATCAAAGGCAACGTCAACTGGATGGCCAATATAGCAACGCGTATGTTGGGCGAGAATAATATTAATCTGTTAGGCTGGAACAGCAATGTCGCTGATTCTCTCAAAATTGCCCAGGAGGCGACCAACCGCATGGTTCGCAAGTATAAGTTAGACAAAGAACAGCAGGAAAAGCTTTTGGCTTTGAATATCGCGGAAGTGAGTGCTGAGATTGCAGAGCGCAAGAATATTACTCTTGATGATGCTTCGGGAATGGAAATGACTGAAAAGGCCAAAGAGTTTGCCAAGCAGGCAGGAACCCGTTCGGCTAATTATGAACGCTATCTCAAAGGCATTTTTACGGAAGACCAATACAAGAAATATACAAAATCGAAGAAGGCGCAGCAATCGCGTGACCAGCGTTTCGGAGGCTTTGGTTTTGGCGGGCCGCCACCCAGATGGTGATTATGAATGCGTGAGCGACTTTTGATTTCAGACCACTTTCATTTGTATGCAGTAGCAAAGTTCTGTAGAATACCTATTTTGTGTGATTGTGCCAATTGGGAAAATGCCGTAATTTTGCAAACGTATAAAAGAGGACGTAAGATAGAAAGTTAAAACCACATCCAATTGAATAAGCAAAAGAAGGGGATGCAATCGTTGATGATTGTCATCCCTTTGTTTTGCTTTGGTGTTATTGTATTTCATTCCGCAATTGCATCCATTGCTCTGACAAGGCTTGCATGGAGGGCAGCAGGAGGTTTGCCCCTTCGTCCAATAGTTTTTTGTCGGGCAGTGGTCCGGTGTTGACGGCTACGGTAAAGATTTCGGCTGCTACTCCGGCGCGTACTCCGAGTGGGGCGTTTTCTATGACGATGGCTTCATTTGGTTTGATGCCGGCCTTTTTGAGAGCCATTTGGTAGGGCTCGGCCGAGGGTTTTCCCTGTTTTACGTCGAAGCTTGTTACCATCAAGTCGCTTTTGAATATTCCCGCGTAGCTCTTGTTGAGCTTTTGCAACAAGCTTTTTTGTCCGCTTCCGGTTACGAGCACTATTTGAAATCCGTCTTCCTTGATTTGTTGTAACAGGCCGGCGGCTCCCGGCATGGGCTTTGCTTTGGGCAGGGTGTTGAATATGTTGCTTTTTACTTCGTATATTTGTTTTTCTTCTGCTTCTGTGGCTTGTCTGCCCCAGCATCGTTGTGCCAGGATGTCTATGGTCGATTTTCCGGTGCGTCCTTCGTGTTCGTAGGCTTCTTCTTCTGTTAGGTCGAAGTTGAAGCGTTGTGCTGCTTCGGCCCATGCCTTGGCGTGCATGGGCATTGAGTCGAACAGTACTCCATCCATATCAAACAATACAGCTTTGAGCCAAATGTGCTCAAAGCCGTATTGTTGAAGGTATTTGCTGATGTTTTTTTCGAACATTCGTCTTTGTGTTCTTATTCTTTGTCCAGGCGTTCGCGGATGGCTTTGCTTTCGGCTTCGTAGCCTGGTTTATCGAGTAGTGCGAACATGTTTTTCTTGTAGGCTTCTACGCCGGGTTGGTTGAAAGCGTTTACACCGAGAATGTTTCCGCTGATGCCGCAGGCTTTTTCAAAGAAGTAGATCAATTGTCCGATGTAGTATTCATTGATTTTTGGCATCACGATGCGTATGTTGGGCACTCCGCCGTCTACGTGGGCCAATTGTGTTCCGAGTTCGGCCATTTTGTTTACTTCGTCCACGCGCTTTCCTTCCAGGAAGTTCAGCCCGTCCAGATTTTCGTCATCGTGTGGGAAGAGCACTTTGTGGTTGGTTTCTTCTACGCTGATGACTGTTTCAAAGATGGTGCGTTCGCCCTCTTGTATCCACTGTCCCATGGAGTGTAGGTCTGTGGTAAAGTCTACGGCTGCCGGGAAGATGCCTTTGTTTTCTTTGCCTTCGCTTTCTCCGTAGAGCTGTTTCCACCATTCGGCCATGAAGTGGAGCTTGGGTTGGAAGTTGGCCAGTATTTCTATCTTCTTGCCGGCTTGCTGATAAAGGGCATTTCTAACGGCTGCATACTGTGCGCTGATGTTTTCTTTGATGTCAATGCTGCTTTTTGTGGCTTCTTCCATGCTTTTGGCTCCTGCAACGAGTTGGCGGATATCAAATCCGGCACAGGCGATTGGCAGGAGTCCTACTGGTGTGAGCACCGAGAAGCGTCCGCCTACGTTGTCGGGGATGACAAAGCTCTTGTAGCCTTCTTTGTCTGCGGTGATGCGTGCCGCACCTTTTTTGGTATCGGTGATGGCAACGATTACTTTGCGTGCTGTTTCTTTGCCGCGCTGGTCTTCACATTGTTTGCGGAGCAGGCGGAAGGCCAGGGCTGTTTCGGTCGTTGTTCCTGATTTTGATATGTTGATAACGCCGAAATTTTTGTCTTTCAGATATTCGCAAAGTTCATATAAGTAGTCTTCGCCGATGTTGTTGCCGGCAAAAAGGATATTGGGATCTTTCCCTTTGTTGGTCAGCCATTGGAAGCTGTTTTGCAGGGCTTCGATAACGGCACGTGCTCCTAAGTAGCTGCCGCCTATTCCGGCTACCACGATGGTGTCGCAATGTGCGCGCAAGGTCTGTGCCGTGGCTTCTACGTCGTTCAGAAATTCTGCTGTGATGGACGAGGGCAGGTTGACCCAGCCCAGGAAGTCATTGCCTGGGCAGGTTCCCTTTTCCAATGCTTCTACGGCAGCAGCTGCTTTAGGCAGATAGTTTTCTACGGTGCCGGCCTTCAGGAATGAAACGGCTTTGGATAGTTCCAAACGAATATTTTCCATGATTGTTTTGTGTTATATGATTGTTTTTTGTTTCTTGTTGTTTCGGTGTCAGAGCTTTGTCAGCCACGCACTTACTTCGTCTACACTTGGTTTGCTTGTTTCCAACTTGTATTTCTTGATGATTTCGCCTATCTGCATCTGTATTTTTTGCGGATTCACGTCGCGGAGGCTTTCCACCGTGTTATAGCCGCATTTTTGCAGGATGGGAATCAACTCTTCGCTGATGCCTAAGGCTGTATACTTGTCGTTGCCGTCTTTGGGGGCTTTCTTTTCGGGACGCATCTGTGGGAAGAGCAGAATTTCCTGTATGGTGGTCTTTCCTGTCATGAGCATCACGAGTCGGTCTATGCCTATGCCTATGCCGCTTGTGGGAGGCATTCCGTATTGCAGTGCGCGCAGAAAATCGTGGTCAATGATCATGGCTTCGTCGTCTCCCTTGTCGGCCAATGCCATTTGTGCTTGGAAGCGTTCTTCCTGATCGATGGGGTCGTTCAGCTCGCTATAGGCGTTGGCCAGCTCTTTTCCGTTGACCATCAGTTCAAAGCGCTCTGTGAGTCCGGGCTTGGAGCGGTGCATTTTTGTGAGTGGGCTCATTTCTACGGGGTAGTCGATGATGAAGGTCGGCTGTATGTAGCTGCCTTCACAGTATTCACCGAATATTTCGTCGATGAGTTTTCCTTTGCCCATGGTTTCATCGATTTCCATGCCCAGTTTTTTACATACGTCGCGTATGCCGGCTTCGTCCATGCCGGTCAGGTCGTAGCCTGTCTTTTCTTTGATGGCTTCCAGTATGGGCAGCCGGCGATAGGGGGCGCGAAAGCTGACAAGGTTGCCGTCTATCATCTGTTCGGGCTTGCCGTTGACGGCTGTGCATATGGTTTCGAGCAGTTGTTCGGTAAACGACATCATCCAATTGTAGTCCTTGTATTGCACATAAAGTTCCATACAGGTGAACTCTGGATTGTGCGTGCGGTCCATGCCTTCGTTGCGGAAGTTTTTGCCGATTTCATATACGCCTTCGAATCCGCCTACGATGAGGCGTTTCAGGTATAGCTCGGTGGCGATGCGCATATACATGTCTACGTTCAAGGCGTTGAAGTGGGTGATAAACGGACGTGCGCTGGCTCCGCCCGGAATGTTCTGCAGAATGGGGGTTTCCACTTCTGTGTAGCCGGCCTCGTCTAATACGCGCCGCATGGTTTGCAGCACTTTGGCGCGTTTGGCGAAGATTCCTTTGACTTCGGGGTTGACGATGAGGTCAACATAGCGTTGGCGATAGCGCATTTCGGGGTCTTCAAACGAGTCATAGGTTTTTCCGTCCTTGTCCTGTTTCACTACGGGCAGGGGCTTCAGGCTCTTACAAAGCAGGGTGAGCGAACGTGCATGTACGGTGATTTCGCCTGTCTGCGTACGGAATACAAAGCCCTTTACGCCGACAATATCTCCAAGGTCGAGCAGGCGTTTGAAGACGGTATTATACATTGTTTTGTCTTCGCCGTTGCAAATGTCATCGCGGGTTACATAGACTTGTATTCTGCCTTTCGAATCTTGCAGCTCCATGAAACTGGCCTTTCCCATGACGCGTTTACTCATCACACGTCCTGCAATGCAGACTTGGCGAGGCTCGTCTTCGTCCTTGAATTCGGCGCGGATGTCGGTCGAAAAGGCATTGGTGGGATATTCTGCGGCCGGATAGGGGTCGATGCCCAATGAACGGAGCTCGGCCAGGGCGTTGCGACGGTTGATTTCTTGTTCTGAAAGTTCTAATATGTTCATAATAGTACGCTCTGTTATTGGTGTGGCAAAATTACCACTTTTTTTTAAGTTGACAAAAGAAGCCGCTGTGATAGTACTTGTGCGGCAAAGGCTTGTGCGGTCGGCAGTGTGCTACGGATTGTTGCGAAAACGCAAGCCCTGACATCGGATTTGCAAGCCTCCCTTTCTGAATGGCAGCCTTTCTTTCGGGACAAAAGCGAAGGCGGATGCAGCAAGTATTGTTCTTGCTGCATCCGCCTTTGGCGAAAATGCTTATGAGATGTTTAGTGTTTCATTGAAACAAGATGCATTTGTGATAGTTGGTGTCGCTCCATACTTTGGGTGACATCAGATGGTAGACGGGGGTGAGTTTCTGGCCGGTTCCTACAATGATCCATTCCTGTTCGCCCGTTTGCTGGTAGCGGGCGTCCGATGGCAGCGAAACCGGAGCGTTTGTCTCCATGCCCAGCATCAGTGGTCCGCTGAATGCACGCCGCCACGTGGAACGGGTGTTGTTTTTGTTGAGTACGGGCTCGAATCCTGTGCGTTGGCGGAAAGTCAGTGTTATTTTGTCTCCGGCCTTGAATTTTTCGGTCAGGGTGATAAAGCCATTGGCTGCCGTCAGTTTCTTTTTTTCTCCGTTGAGACTTACTTCCAAATCGGCAATCCACGATAGGGCGGGCAGATGCAGACTTGTCGGTTTTGCCGTGCTTTTGTTAATGGTGATTACAACATTGCTGCCGAACGGATAGTGTGTGTCCACACTGAAGTCCAACAGATTTTTTCTGCCATGCTTCATTATGAACCGACCGGGGCGGAACGATGTGAGATAGACTCCTTTCTTGTCTTTGAAGCATGTGTAACGTACGGCGCACGAAAGGCCTTCGCCTCCGCGCATGGTGCAGCACCAATGGGCCTCGTCGGCATGAACGCCCAGCAGGGTTGTGTTGGTGGCCAGTCCCGGGCAATTGTCACACCCGAAGCCGCCGTTGCGGCGTTGTGTGTGGCAGATGGCATTATAGTAGATGCGTTCTGCCTGTTCAAGGTAGTAGGCTTCGCCGGTGTGCTGCCACAGTTGCATGGCCAGCATATACGAGTCGACAATGGCGCATGGCTCGGTCCACGTTTCGAAGCGGTCAAACCAATTGTAGTTTTCATAGTTTTCTGTCATGCCGTTGTCGACATAAAGGCGGAAGCGTCTGGCTGCTTCGTCAATGTAGCGTCGTTCACCTGTTAGCTCGGCATAGCGCACAAGTCCGCGGCAGGCCGTGAGGGTGGCATGGGTCTGTGCCTTGATTCCGGTAAGGTCAACCTTTAGGAACTTGTCAATGAGCGTCTCGATAGGTGCCTTCAGGGTTTTGTCCTTGAGAATGGCATAGGCATGTATAAGGCCGTCCATTCCGATGAAGACACATCCGATATCGGTAGACAGAATCCAGTTGCCTTCGATGCCGGCAATGCTTCCCGACTCGGCTCCGACGTTTTGTTTGCGCTTGTCAGGGTCGATGGGGTAGGAGGCATATTGTCCTGCTGCTTCGAGAAACAGGTTGTGGGCTATGCCTGCAATGGTTTTGCGCACTTCGGGAAGACCTTTCCATTGGTAATATTCACAAAGTCCGCGCAGCAGCCATCCGTTTCCCGACAGCTGTTGCTCGTGAGCCTTTCCTTCGTGAATGGTTCCCATGTAGCCTTTTTGATTAAGGTTGGAGGGAATGCGGCGTATGATTTCGTCAAGATATTTGGGCGTGCGGTGGCTTGCCTGTGCATCAAGAGTGAGGCCAAGGATGGTGCGCCCTTCGGTGTCGCCGGGCCAGTCGCCCGATTGCTGCTCGGTCAGGAATACATGATCGGGCTGGTATTTCTGCTCTTCCAAACGGTCAAAGTTCTTGTGAACGCGTTGCGACAATTCTCCCAAGATATGTATTTCTTCGTAGGAGGCCGGAACGATGCCGGAGCTCTGTGCGATGCTTCTGGCAGGAAGCAATATGCAGCAAAGTAGCATGCTCCATGCCATACGTATGAGGCGTGAATTTGTCATCTCTGTAGTGATGGCTTAGTGTAGGGGAATCATTGTGTAGTTGTAGCTTTCAATCTTGACGGGGCCCAACAGACCGGCAGATTGAAGCTCGGAGTCCTTGTTCAGGTAAGTTGCAGTCTGGAATGTGAACCGTTCATTCTCGGGCAGGTTCTTTTCGCCGATAAGACGGTTGCGCCAGCAGTTGACTACTTCTACTTCTATACTGTTCTTCCCCTTTTTCAAGGCATTCGTGATATTGAGACGATAGGGAGCTGTCCATACGCCGCCTACATAGGTGCCGTTGATTTTTACTTTGGCCATGACCATCACTTTGCCTAAGTCGAGGTAGACGGGCTGCTCAGGGAGTTTGCCAACCTTGAAAGTGTTGGTATAGGTTGCCGTACCCGAGAAGTATTTGATATGCGGGTCCTGATGGTTTTTCCAATCGGTGAGCGTATCGAATGTGACAGGTGCTGAGGGGCCTCCTCTGCCTGCTTCAAACGAAACGGTCCAAGGTGTTTCTATATGGCAGAGCACTTGCCCTTCGGGATAGTTGCATCCCGTGTGACCGGATGTGCCGTCGTTGCTTCTGAATGCTATGAACGAGCTTTCAAATGGTTGCAGGCTTAGAGGTATCTGCGTGGCTTTTTCGAGCTTATTGTATTCGGGCAACAGGCGTACTTCGGCAGTCAGAGGATTCCAGAGTTCCGGTGTTTTGCCTTTGATACGGAATATACCGTCGAAGCTGATAGGCTTGTCGCTTTGGTTGGAAATAAAATAATAGTCACCGTCAGACAGCCGCTTGTGGATAAACAATACGGGACTGGTGGCATCGGTTGACACGAAGTCGGGTATGATGCCCAAGCTGTTCATAATTTGTTCTATGGAGGCATATTTGTAGATGCGTCCTTTGCCGTAGGTTACGCAGTCGGCATAGGGCGCGTCAAGAGTCTGCCACATTTCGTTGGCCATGGCCTGCACTTCGGCATCGGCTTTGGGATAGTCTTGAAGGCTTGGTGACTTGACAGGTGCCGGTCCTTGCATCACCAGTCCGTCGGCAACCAGTTGTTTCAGCTTGGCCAGCAGGCGGGGACGCATGGTTTCTATCTTGGGCAAGACGAGCAGGCTGTATTCCATGCCGCTTTGCAATACCAGTTTGCCGTCAGACACGTGAGCGTTCATCAGCACATCGGCGTTGACATAGTCGTATGAATATCCCTGGGGTATTTCCGGGTTGCGTACGCCTGTCATCTTGGGTGCGTCTTCTCCGAGGAAGTAGGCTACGTCAGCGATGTAGCGGCCTTCTTGAAGCATGAAGTTGCAGCGTTTCATGTATTTGGCAAACAAGTCCATTTGTGAGAACCACGTATTGTGACGGTTGAACTCGTTGCCAAAGTTAGCGTTGAATCCGGGCACGCGGTCGTCGGGCTGCTGTATGTACAGGTGGAGCAGGGTAGCGTTGATGCCTTCGGTGAAGAATCTGTCGCCTCTTTGCTTCATTTGTCCGGGATATTGTGTGAAGTCAGGGCCGCCGCAGGTGAAGGATTCTGCCCATACTTTCTTTTTTCCATAGATGTGTCCGCACGAGGAGGCGCACCTGTTTTCTATGTTGCCAAGGTCTCCGAAGCTCCAGAACTCGCCTGCTATCTCGTCAGACTGCGAGCCATAAAGCAGGAACTCACCGGGGAAGCCCCAGTGGCCATAGTTTTCGAGCCATGTGGTCAGGCCGTGCTGATTGCTGATTTCGCGCAAGCCGCCAACGTAGTTATAGGCTACTTCGTCGGCAACAAGGCGGCGCATGTCCCACAGAAAGCGGTTGGAGATGTCTTGGTTTCCTACAACTACGCCACTGTATACGGGGATGTAGGGCACGGGGTCGTAGCCGTAGGCTTTCTTGAAGTCGTCTATCATGTGGTCGGTCCAGTTCTGTCCACCTGTTTCATAGCTGTCTTCTACTACGATGCGGAATGTTTTGCGGTCTTCGGCCGGGATACGTTTCAGTATTTGTCCTATATAATTGTCGAAATGGGCACGGATATGTTCTTTGCTCATTTTGTCGGTTTCAAGTCCTTGTCCTTCGGGTGGTGCAGGCCCGTCCATCGAACCTGTGGGCAGCATGGCAGTGCGCATGATGACCCACTTGCCTTTGGGCACGTCCCATTTCAGTGTGCCGTCGGCACTCATGTGCGATGTTATGTCGGTCACCTGGCTTTCTTTCACGTATTCGGCCTGCCGGTATCCGGGCTGGTCGCGCCACATGTAGGCATCCCACATGGGCAGTGGTGTCTGAAACATCTTTGCGAATGTTTTTTCGGGATAGCGTTCTACGACGGCCACGTCCGAGAGCTTGACATCTTTAATGATGCCGGCTTCTTTTACTGTCAAGCGAAATTGTTTCCCTTCTGTTTCCGGAAGTGATATGACGATGGGCGCGAATGCATCGAAGCCTACGTTGACTTCGCTGTTGCTGCGGTCCATTCTGAACTTCTCTATGCTGCGATATTGCCCTCCTTCGTTGACGAACAGTTCGGCTTCGGTGTTGAACTTCTTTTCCATTGGTGTGATGACCAGGCTGCGCACTTTTGCGGGTTTGTCGCTGCTGAAGTTGATGGTTGTGGCCTTGGTTATGTCTTCATTGGTCACGAAGTTGGCCTTGTCTGCTATCAAGGGGTAGGCAAGCACTTTCACTTCTTGTGCGTCTTTGCCTACTGCGGGCAGTTTTTTTGCGAGTTTCAGCGGGCCTGATATGGTGTCTTTAACATAGCCAAGATAGCGCATGGCCTGTGAGGTTTTTACCCACGGTCCGCCTGACTGGCTCCATCCGGGGCAATTGAAGAGCCCTACTTCTATGTCGAGCTGGCCGGCGGTCTTGAACATTGTGTGGAGTATGTCCCACCATTCTTGTGTGAACATTCTGACGGGGCCTTGCGGAATGCCTTGGTCGTTGCCTATCATGCCTATTTGTACGCGGTTGATTCCTACCTTTTTCATGGCTTGCAGGTCTTTCACTACTCCTTCTTTTGACATGTTTCCGCCTATCCAATACCAATAGACGGCCAGCGGTTGTTTGTCGGATATGTTTCTGAAGTTTTGCTCCAGATGGGTCATGTTGTCTTGTGCCATGACAGGTGTTGTCGCGAGCAGCAGTGATAGTGCCGCTGCTCCGATGATGGTCTTTTTCATGGTTTACGAGTGTTGTGTGTGGTGTTTATTCGGTCTCTTCTGTGTTGTCGGTGTCGTCGGCTTCTGGTGTGGGCAGTGCTTCGTCCTGCAGTGCTGCATAGATCTTTGTTTCCAGTTCGCTGCACAGCTCGGGATTGTCTTTCAGCAGTGCTTTGACGGTGTCGCGTCCCTGGCCTATTTTGTTTCCTTCATAGCTCCACCATGAGCCGCTTTTCTTGAGGATGTCGAGTTCGGTGGCTATGTCGAGTATTTCGCCTATGCGGCTTATTCCTTCTCCGAAGGTGATTTCGAATTCTGCACGTCGGAAGGGTGGTGCCACTTTGTTCTTGACTACTTTCACGCGTACTTTGTTGCCTATGACGTCTTCGCCGTTCTTCAGTGATGTGACTCTGCGGATGTCGAGGCGCACGCTTGAATAGAATTTCAGTGCGTTTCCACCGGTTGTGGTCTCGGGATTACCGAACATGATGCCTATTTTCTCGCGGAGTTGGTTGATGAATATGCAGGTGGTGTTGGTTTTGCTGATTGTAGCCGTGAGCTTGCGCAGTGCCTGGCTCATGAGCCGGGCCTGCAGACCTACGACGTTGTCTCCCATGTCTCCTTCTATTTCCTTTTTGGGGGTGAGGGCTGCCACTGAGTCGACTACGAGTATGTCGATGGCCGATGAGCGGATGAGCTGGTCGGCTATTTCGAGTGCCTGTTCGCCGTTGTCGGGCTGTGATATGAGCAGTTCGTCGACGTTGACCCCGAGTTTTGCTGCATAGAATCTGTCGAATGCGTGCTCGGCATCTATAAAGGCTGCTATGCCTCCTGCCTTTTGGGCTTCGGCTATGGCGTGGATGGCCAGTGTTGTTTTTCCGGAGCTTTCGGGGCCGTAGATTTCTATGATGCGGCCGCGGGGATAGCCGCCTACACCCAGTGCTACGTCGAGTGCGATGCTGCCTGATGGTATGACGTCGACTTGTTCTATCTTTTCATCGCCCAGTTTCATTATGGAGCCTTTGCCAAAGCTCTTTTCTATTTTGTCCATAGCCATCTGGAGGGCTTTGAGCTTTTCTTTGTTTTCCAGTGCTGTGGTGTTGTCTTCTTTTTTTGCCATTTGTTGATGTTGGTATGTTTGTTGGGTGGTGGGTGACTTACAGTTCGAGGTCTCCGTTGGTTATTTCGTGCCAGGGCAGTCCTTGTTTGTTGAGTTCTGCCATGAAGGGATCCGGGTCAAATTCTTCTACGTTCCATACACCGGGCTTTTTCCAGAGTCCCAGCATGAACATGCGTGCTCCTATCATTGCGGGCACTCCTGTGGTGTAGCTTACGCCTTGCATGCCGGTTTCTTCGTAGGCTGCACGGTGGCTGCAGTTGTTGTATATATAATAGGTCTGCTCTTTGCCGTCTTTGATTCCGCGTATGCGGCAGCCGATGCTGGTTTCGCCGTCATAGTTGGCGCCGAGGTCTTGCGGGTTGGGTAGCACTGCTTTGAGGAATTGCAGGGGCACTATTTTCTTGCCTTCGTAGTCGATGGGCTCGATGCCTGCCATGCCTATGTCTTGTATGACGCGCAGGTGGGTGAGGTATTCTTGGCCAAAGGTCATCCAGAAGCGGGCTCGTTTGATGGTGGGGAAGTTCTTTACTAAGCTTTCAAGCTCTTCGTGATACATGAGGTAGCTTTCGCGGGGGCCGATGTTGGGATATGTCAGTGCCTTGTGTATTTCGAGTGCTCCTGTCTGAACCCACTTGCCGTTGTCGTAGTACCGGCCTTTCTGTGTTATTTCTCTGATGTTGATTTCCGGGTTGAAATTGGTGGCAAATGCCTTATGGTGGTTGCCTGCATTGCAGTCTACGATGTCTAAGTATTGTATTTCATCGAATTTGTGTTTGGCTGCATAGGCGGTGTAGATGCCGCTGACTCCGGGGTCGAATCCGCAACCCAGGATGGCTGTGAGTCCTGCATCCTCGAAGCGTTTCTTGTAGGCCCATTGCCAGCTGTATTCGAAGTGTGCTTCGTCTTTTGGTTCATAGTTGGCTGTGTCCAAGTAGTTTACGCCGCATTCAAGGCAGGCATCCATGATGGTGAGGTCCTGATAGGGCAGGGCGAGGTTGACTACGAGCTCGGGCTTGAAATCGTTGAACAGAGCCACAAGTTGGTCAACTTTGTCGGCGTCGACTTGTGCAGTGCGGATGGCGGGGTCGCCGATGCGTGCTGCTATTGCGTCGCATTTCTGCTTGGTTCTGCTGGCTATCATGATGTCAGAGAATACATCTCTGTTCTTGGCTATCTTTACGGCTGCGACTGTAGCTACGCCGCCTGCGCCGATGATCAATACTTTTCCCATGTTGTATGATGTGTTTATTATATGTCTTGTAATCTGACAAAGTTACGAATTTCTACAGTAACTGCCAACTGGCTTGCTGGATTTTGTGTTTTTTATGTCGCAGACTGCTCTTTTAAAAATGTCGCAACTTAGTTTGTGTAATTTAAAATAAATGTATATCTTTGCGTCATCAAACGTTGTAGAATTAAAAATAATACATCATGAACAGTTTTCCTAATGTTTTTTATGCGCGTTGTTATCAGACCGCATGTCCCCGGGCAGAGCAGTGCCTGCGTCGCTTTGCTGCTGTCAGTGAGGGAGGTAAGGATTTGTATGCTAAGGCAGTCAACCCTTTGGCTCTGCCTGAAGATTTGAATGAGTGTCGGGCTTTCCGTCCTAAGGTGAAGGAGAGGGTTGCCTGGGGTGTGTGTCATTTGTGGGACAATTTGCCGTTGCGCAAGGCTGCAAGTGCCAAGGCCGAGGCTATCAAGCACTTTACGCAGCCACGTTACTATCGCTTCTATCGTGAGGAGTTGCCTTTGCGCGAGGAGGATATGAACTATGTTGCCGATCTCTTTCGTCGCTATGGTTTTGAAGAGGAGCCTCATTATTCTCGTTTTTCCGAGGAATATTGCTGGTGACGGTCTGTAGGGCTGCACGTTGTTTCGTGTACGTGTCACAGGTTGTTTTGTGTGCATGAAACAACCTGTTCTATGTAGGGGAAACAACGTGTTTCCTGTACATATCACTATGTGTTTCATGTACATGAAACAGTGTCTTTCCTATAGGGGAAACTATGTGTTTCCTGTACATAGCACAGTGTGTTTCATCTACGTGAAACACTCTCTGGTGTGCCGGATGTGTTGCTGTGGTGTGCTATTGGTAGAGGAAGCGTTTGATGCTTCTCTTAGGTGTTTTCTCGAATTCGTCCTGATAGATTTGGAAATTGCTGATGCGGCAGTAGGCGGGCAGCTCTTTGTTTACTTCGGCAATGTCGTGCTTGAGTATTTGGGTGAGCTGTTCCGATGTGATGCCTTCGCTGTCCATTTTCTCAAGCTCCGGGTGGATGAGTGCCACGAGTTTGTCGTCGCGCGATACCACCAACGACTCTGAGATGTAGGGACGTGCATTGAGAGCTCCCTCTATTTCTTCGGGATAGATGTTCTGGCCGCTGGGTCCGAGCAACATGTTTTTGCTGCGTCCGCGTATATAGATGTTGCCTTCGCTGTCTATGGTTCCGAGGTCGCCGGTGCGCAGCCATCCGTCTTCGGTGAATGCATTGCGTGTGGCCGATTCGTCATTGTAGTAGCCGAGCATCACGTTATCGCCATGTACTTGTATTTCACCCGGCACGTTGCAAGCGTCGGCAGAATCGATGCGAACCTGCATGCGTTCGATGGCACGTCCCACGGAGCCTTCCTTGAAGTCGTGCCAATCGGCATAGGAGATGAGTGGGGCACATTCGGTCATTCCATACCCTACGGTATATCTGAACTGTATTCTTCGCAGGAAGCGTTCTACCTCAGGATTGAAGGCAGCCCCGCCGATGATGACCTCATAAAAGTTGCCTCCGAGGGCTTTTTCCAGCTTTTGGCGAATAATGCTGTATAGACGTTCGCGCAGCAGAGGTATATGCGACAGCACCTTGAACCTGGCTGTCTGGAGCAGGGGAAATATGCTTTTCTTGACTATTTTCTCTAAGACCAGTGGCACGGCTACTATGAGGACGGGGGCATAGGTCTTAAAGGTTTCGCCGATGACTCTCGGACTGGGGTTGCGCGTAAGAAAGTGGATGTGGCATCCGAGGCATACTTCGGTGTAGACTTCGAAGGCGAGACCATACATGTGGGCCATTGGCAGGATAGACACAATGTCGGCACCGGGCCGCAGCACATCCAGGTGGTCCATGCCAAATTTCATATTGCTCCAAAGGGCACGATAGGGAATCATCACGCCCTTGGAAAAGCCACTGGTGCCCGAGGTGTAGCTGATGACAGCCAGTTCTTCGGGACGATCCTGGTGGAAACGCACGTCTTCGAAGCGCAACACATAGGGATGCTGGCGCGAGTAGATGGCGTCGGCAAGGCCTTCTACATGGAGCTTTTTGCGTTTGGCATGAAGGATGTGCAAGTCGTCGATGCGGAGGATAATGTCGAGGTCTTCCATACGCGACGGGTCAAGGTTCTCCCATACACTGTTGGCTACGAACAGGGCTTTGGCTCCCGAGTGGCGGATGATGTGGTGAACGCTCGAAGGCTTGAAGTCGTGAAGTATGGGCACTGCCACACAGCCATACGACAGGATGCTGAAAAAGTCCATGGCCCATCCGGCCGAATTGCGCCCAATGATGGCCACCTTGTCGCCGGGCTTTACTCGCGAAGCCTCAAGCAGTAGGCGGATACGTACGATGCGTTCGGCAAAATCGCCATAGGTATAGGTTCGGCCCATATAGTCTGAAAAGGCCGGGCGACTCCAGTTGTCGCGCACAGACTCTGACAGTTGCCTTAGAAAACTCTTGTCCATGATTTCGGAATGTCAATGTTGTTACAAGCTGCAAAGTTAATAACTTATTCGGAAAGTTGCACATTTCAGGCGTAAATATGCAATCCGTGACCTGCCGGGACGGCCGTCGGGTGGCTTCGTTCAGGCTCAGGCAAAAAGAAGAAGCGGCAACCGAAATGCATCGTCTGCCGCTTCTTGAAGTCGGAAAGAGGCGATTCGAACGCCCGACCCCTACGTCCCGAACGTAGTGCGCTACCAACTGCGCTACTTTCCGTCTTGCGGGTGCAAAGGTACATCTTTATTTTTGAATTGCCAATAACAGGAAAGAAAAAACGCAGAAAACTTTGCTGTTTGGAAAAGATGTCTTACCTTTGCACCCGCAATCATGGAAATGCAGGTGCCTTAGCTCAGTTGGTAGAGCATCGGACTGAAAATCCGTGTGTCCCCTGTTCGATTCAGGGAGGCACCACATAAGGTGGTTTAGAGCTCATGCCTAAAGGCATGGGCTTTTTTGATGAATACAAGAAAAAGCAGAGATGACAGATTCGGCAGCAATGACCCTGTATGAGCTCAACTCAATGGTGCGCAGCCTGATAGATGGCGCATTCCATGAAGCGTGCCGCGTAAAGGCCGAACTGAGCGAAGTGAGAGTATCGCCCAAAGGCCACTGCTTTATAGAACTGATACAAAAGGGCCGCGGCAGCAGCGTGCCCGTTGCCAAGGCCCGTGGCGTCATCATGGCCGATGTGTTCCCGCTGCTGAAGCTGGATTTCGAGGAAACCACAGGGCAACTCTTCGGGCCGGGCATAGAAGTGCTGCTCGAAGTAAGGCCGACATTCAGCGAAATCTACGGCTATTCTTTGATTGTTGTCGACATAGACCCCACCTACACCCTCGGCGACATGGCCCGCCAGCGCAGGGAAATCATGCTGCGTTTGGAAAAAGAAGGCGTGGCAGCCTTGCAGAAAGGACTCAGCCTGCCCCTTTTGCCCCAACGCATAGCCGTGATATCGTCACCGACGGCAGCAGGATATGGCGACTTCTGTCACCAGATAGACGAGAACCGATATGGATACAGGTTCTGCTACAAACTGTTTCCCGCACTGATGCAAGGCAGCGAAACAGAGAAGTCGATCATTGCGGCCCTCGACAAGATTGCCGCGGAAAGCAACAACTGGGACGTGGTGGTCATCATACGCGGCGGAGGAGCCGTGAGCGACCTGAGCGGATTCGAAACCTACGAATTGGCCAATCATTGCGCACAGTTTCCGCTGCCCGTCATCACAGGAATAGGACATCTGCGCGACCAAACTGTATTGGACATGGTGGCCTATGAGCATATGAAGACACCCACGGCCGTGGGAGATTTCCTCATTTCGCGTATGAGCATTGCCGCTGCTATGCTCGACAATGCAGAAAAAAATCTTCATGACGCACTGGCAGAAGTGTTGGAAAACGAACGGAAAAGACTGGACAACATGGCCATGCGCCTTGAATGGTTTTTCAAAAACTTCAGAAAAAACGGAGAGCAAAGACTTGACAGCATGCTGGCCGATATGTATCGAAGTGTGTTGAATGCCATGGCAATGCAAAAATTGAAGACCGGGCATTTGGGCACCATCGTTGTGGAACGTATCACAAGAAACATGGAAAAGCAACGACGCAACCTGGAACTGCTGGAACAAAAAATAAACATGCACGACCCGCAACGCATACTGAAAATGGGTTACAGCATGACAATGAAAGACGGACAGCTGGTCACGACAGTAACCGGCATACGGCGGGGCGACAAGCTCGTGACGCGTTTAGCCGACGGTGAAGTCAACAGCATAGCCCAATAGATGGCAACAAGGCCCGGACAGAAAAGCAAGATGAAGGTATTGAATGACTTATAACTAAGAATAAAATGAGAATGACACTTCCAGAAGACCCCATGATGCTGTATAGCGTTGTCAACGCAAAATTGCGCGACGAATATGCATCGCTCGATGATCTGTGTCACGACATGGGAGTTGAACGCAGCTGCATCGAAAAGAAATTGCAGCAGGCCGGTTTTGAATATGATGCCGCACATAACAGGTTCTGGTGACGCAACTTGGAAAACACATGCAGGATGGAAAAGCAGAAACTTACCTATGCACAGGCTCAGCAACGCCTGGAACAAATAGTAAAGGACATAGAAGAAAACCCGGGTGACATAGACCGCCTTTCTTCGTTGCTCAAAGAAGCAAAGGAACTGATAGCCTTTTGCAAGAAAAAACTCTACAGGGTAGAAGAAGACGTAAGGAAAGTGATGGACGAAAACACGGAGGCGTAAGGTTTCCGTCATCCCTGAAAAGGACATACATCAAGAGGGCTTGGCCAATCTTTGGCCAAGCCCTCTTGATGTAAAAGTCGTAACGCCTTATCCTTATTTCTTAAGCTTGGACAATACGTTCTTAATCTGTGAAGCCAAACCATCGTTGGGTGACAAGGCCAATACCTTCTCGGCGTATGCCAGACTGTTGGTATAGTCATCCTTCTTGAAGTAGTAGAATGTCATGTAACGCAGACACTCAACACGTTTTGAATTGTAAGACTCATCCTTTCCTTCCAGGCGTTTCAATGACTCGGTATACTGTTGCATAGAGATGTCGTTGGGACTTTCAGGGTCAAGCATGGAATTGATGCGGGCACTCCAGAACGGACCTAAATAGCTGCCATCCTTGGCTGCCACTTCCTTGAACAGGGCATCGCCGGCTTCGATGAAATGCTTCTTCTGGTCGGCAGTGAGGGTTGTGTCGCTAAGAGCCGTATAATAAATCTTGCCTTTGTTGTATCTTTCAACAATGCTTTCAGGGTTCACTTTGTCAATGTATTTCTGATATGCACCGGCAGCTTCGTCATATTTGCCTACTTTCATATAGGCATCGCTGAGGTCTTTCAAAAGGCCTGCCTTCTTATCTTCGGGAGCCATTTCGGAAGCTTTTGCATAGGCTGCGGCAGCCTTGTCTATGTTTTTCAGCTCGGTTTGCAGACGACCTTCATACTTGTAGTCACTGAAGTTGTAGAGCGTATCGGCGTATTGTCCGAAGAAGGCCTTCGATGCTGCCTCTGCTTCCTGTACTTTGCCCAATTCGATATTATCATAGAACTTCATGCGGTTCAGGCTGATCTCTTTGGGAGCTTTGGCGCTAATGGCATTGACAATGCGCAGAGAACCGGAGTAGTCCTTGTTGAGGAATTGCACAACTGCATACTCGGTTGCAGCTTCAACATCGTCTTCCAGCTTCACTTTGCTAAAGTATTCCTTGTAGGTGGAATTGGCTTTGGCGGTATCGTTCTGGTGATAATAGATGGATGCCATGGTCTTGGCGATGGCTGGATCGTCTGGATATTTTTCCTTGATTGTGTTCATTATTTCCAACGAAAGTTCCGGATCAATGAACTTATAAACCTTTACCAGATTGAAATATGCGCGTTTGTCGTTCTCGTCAATCATACGGGCCTGCTCATAGCTTCCGGCAGCTTCGCCATACTTTTTCATTTCATAGTAGGCATCACCTTCAAGCAATGTGGCTGCCACTGATTTGCGGTTGCGGTCGAAAGCTTCCTTGGCGAACGTGATGGCCTCGTTATAGTTCTTGTTCTGTAGAAAGTATTGGCCGATGGATAGCAGCATGGCTTCCTCTTTCTTGTATTTCTTGACAATGGCCTTCTTCTGGGCAGCGATGGCTTTCTCGTCGTTGCTCTTGACTGCGGCCAGATAGGCTTGTGCGTCTTGTTGTGCCTCAGTTGTTATTGGGGGTACTTCATTTCCTGTCTGTGCATAAGCAAAATTAATGCTGCAAGCCAACAGCACTCCTGCAGCAAACGATAACATTCTATTCTTCTTCATTCTTTGTATGTAATTAATGTGCCACAAAGGTAAAACAAAAAAATGGAATGACATGCAGATTGTAACAAAGAGTTCACATTATTATGGCACTATGGCGAAAATACAGCGCATTTAATTCCTTTTTGAAAGCTTTGCGCCTTGAAAATCGCTGATGGCCATAAGGAGAATTACGCATTGTAGCATCGCTTTTTGCGATGCTACAATGACAAGTGCATGATGTAATTGTATCTGAGCCGGTGTTTGAGATTAGTCTGATACGACTTCCTTTACATGAACAGGCATGTAGGGAAGTAGCTGGGACGACTTGGTGATAATCAGTTGTCCGGCTTGGTCACTTACAAAGTAATAAAAGTTGAGTCCCATTGTACGTGTACGCGGGTCTGTGGTAATCATGTACAGGCAACGTGTCAACGGGTAGTCGCCTGTTGCTATGTAGTATTGTACGGGCTGGTAGCTGTTGCTGGGCTCGGTTACAGTGGAACGGCTTACGCTCATTACCCTGATCTTTCTATTGAAAGTGAGGTTGGTGGAGTCGTTGGTGTTTCGCAGCCAGTCTACACCGATGATGCCCAATGCATTTTTCGTTTGGGCTACGTATTTGATGACATCTTCGTTAGTCTTTGCACTTTTCATGTTACCCTTCAGTTGTGTCCCACCGCATATGGAATCTCGGATGTAACGTACAGTGCTTGAGTTGGCATTGTCGAATACTACTTCGATATTTCCGTTACTTGTTGCATGCTGTAACTGCTTCCATTGTGTAATCTTTCCTGTCATGATACTGCGGAGTTCGGATACTGAAATCAGCGAATCCTTATTTTCTGGATTGATGATGAGAGCTATTGCATCATAAGCTATAGGTTTGTAACGTACCTTTAATTTATAGGAAGCGAAGATGGCATCGGTTTCCTGCTGGCTGAGAGGACGGGTACTCAGTATCATACGTACGCTGTCCTTTAGCATTAGATTGATGGCATCTGTCTCGGGCATATAGCGCGGTGCCGGAATGGCTTCAGGATATTTGGCGTTGAATACACGCATCTCTTCTTCAATGATGGGGCGGAATGTCTCGTCTATGGCAATGTCTACCTTGTAGTAGTCTTTATCTTCTCCGGATTTTTTCTGACTGCACGAAATGAGCAAGGTGGTGCATAAGGCGATAAGAGTGATACTGATATTTTTCATCTTTAGGTATATACTTGTTCTGTTTACGATGTTGGTGGTTGCCTTCTGTATGGGATGATGTGTTATTTTCTCTATTTAAGCACGAATATTACCGGGATGTTGAGCCAAACGTCTTTCGGTTTTCCGGCATTCCGGCCGGGAATGAATTTTGGCAAAGACTTGATTACGCGAATGGCTTCGCGGTCGCAGTCATCGTCAAGATGTGTTATGACCTTTACTTTTTTGACATTTCCTTTTTTTGTTACCATGAAGCGTACCATGCATTTCCCTTGGATTCCTTTTTTCGCTGAGGATTCAGGATATTTTAAGCGTTCCGAAATGTATTTCAAAAGGGCTTCCGTGCCACCCGGAAATTCGGGGAGCTGTTCTACGAAATCGACTGCTTCGCTTACCGTATTCGGGCTGATAGAATAAACAGGTGCCGGGTTTTGTCCTTCGGAATGCAGATTGTTGCTTACGGCTTTGCATGGAATAAGCATGCAAACGCATAATGTGAACAGTGCGATACTGATATTTTTCATTTAGCCTGTAGTTTTATTGTGCTTGTAAAGTTAGGAAAAACTTTTGATATGATGGGGTTTACAGGCTGTAAAAGTGTTTTTTGAAACAAAAGGAGTCGAAATAATTCGACTCCTTTATGTTTGATCAAGATGATAACCTTTGTTACATCAACTCGAAGATTACAGGAACCTGGAACCAAACCTTTACAGGTTTTCCCTGTTGACGTCCTGGAGAGAATTTCGGAAGAGACTTAATTACGCGAATGGCCTCGCGGTCACAATAGGTGTCTACGTGACTAAGCAATTGAACATCTCCGATTTCTCCGGTTTCGGTTACTACGAAACGTACGACACAACGTCCTTGTGTTCCATTTTCTGCCGAGACAGACGGATACTTAAGGTGGTCGGTGATATATTTCAGAAGAGCTTCTTCACCACCAGGGAATGTCGGCTGTTGTTCAACGAAATCATAGATCTTGCTTTCTTCGTCAGGCTTGGAAGTGATTACTTCCTTGATGTCTGCGATATCTTTTCCGTGAACATCATCATTACCCTTTACATCAGCGATAGAGATGGAGAGCTTGCTCTCACCCAATTCTTTCTGGGTTTTCATCTCGTCATCTTCTGAAACTTCTTCGTCTTTCGTAATCTTAGGAGCGGTAAATTTGATAGAACTCTTGATTCTTTGTGGTTCTACACGCTTAGGCTCTACTTTCTTAATGATGGCCTTGTCTTTGACCTTGGCTTCTTCCAATTTTGCCAGCTGTGTGACAGTGGTGACAGAAGTGTCGACTTTGCGTGAGAATACGGTGTTCTTAAGTACTACGATAACTAATATTGCAACAATACCGATGGCGACTGCTATTAGAGCTTTAGCGTTACGCTGCCCAACTTCTTTACGCAAAACATACGCTCCGTATGCCTTGTTGCGGTTGGCGAATACCAGTTCGCACCAATCTTTTGAGTATAAATCTACTTTTGCCATAATTCTATACCTTTATTAGTTGGCGGCTGCACCAGCAGGCTTTGTGCCATTTTTCTTGTAATACTCTATCATTTCCTTGTCGAAGTCGTCAATGGGGACAATAACGTACTTGCCTATGTCGCAGATTTGCATCTCGTTCAAGCATGAAATGAGGTTTTCATACGAGCCTCCATCGGTGCCTTTGATGATGACATTAGGAACACCTTTTTCGCCACGTATTTCTTCTATCTTGTCATCAAGTTCCTTTTTCAGCTTTTTCTCCTTGAATGCATCAGCTCCAACGGCTTCTGTATTGTATTTTTGACGTGCGGCTTTTACTTTCTGAATGGCCACCATGTTGCGCTTAAGCAGCATTTGGCGCAGGCCTCCGGCTTTGTCTGAGTAGTTTGCTTCTTTCAGAGAACCCAATTCCGGAATTCCTTCATAGTAATATACCTTATTGTTCTTGTCGAAGACGAGGGTGATAGCTTCTGAAGCTTTTACCTTATTCTGTTGTTCTTCCTTGATATCCTCCTTGTTCGATGGCATGTTGATTTCCATCGATTTGGGCTTAATCAAAGAGGTACAAAGCATAAAGAAGGTAATGAGCAACATCATCATGTCCACCATAGGCGTAAAGTCTACGCGGACGACTTTCTTTTTCTGTTTGGTCTTCATTGTCTATACCTCCCTTTATTCATCAACTGATTCGACTTTCTTCAAACTGGTAATCAAGTTGTAACGGTTCTCCTTGATGTCTTGCAGAGAGGTCATTACTTGCTTGATGACTTTGTATGGTGTTGCTGCGTCTGCCTTAATGGAGATGCGGAGGTCGGGATTGACATCCTTTGCACACAATACCCAGTCTTTGAATTGATTGTTCGTACTATCGCAGGGAATACCCTTATTACTTTCATTACTCATAGCAGCCTCACGCGAATCTTCCGGCAATTTCATAAGTGCAGGAATGTTCTGAATTGGCAAACCGAATGCGGGAAGCTGGCCGAACTCGCTTTTTTCTTTCGCGGAAAGTGTCAGGCTGTATTTTTCGCAGATTTCGTCAAGTGTCGTCATTGCGTCACCTTTTTTATCGAAACTCATGAATATGCGGCCTGTCTTTTCTACCAGAATTGTCAATACATTTTTATCGGGTACTTTAATTTCCGATACAGAACCTGGTGTATTGACTTTTACTGGTTCCGGCTTGATAAAAGTAGATGTAAGCATAAAAAAGGTAAGCAATAGGACCATGACGTCACTCATAGGCGTCATGTCTATGAATGTGTCGTGTTTTTTGATATTAAAACGTCCCATATTTATCTACCTTCTTTATTAATTAGTGGGTTGCTGAGAATGTTTGTACCAAGGTGAAGCCTACTTCGTCAAGGCTGTATGTCAAGTGGTCAATCTTGTTGGTGAAGTAGTTGTAAAGTGTTACGGCCAATGCTGATGTGGCAATACCTGATGCTGTGTTGATAAGGGCTTCAGAGATACCTACTGAAAGTGCTGCAGAGTCTGCGCCACCACCACCGGCCAAAGCTTGGAATGAGGTGATCATACCGAGTACCGTACCGAGAAGTCCGAGCAACACACCCAAAGTGGTCAATGTGGCAAGAATCGGCAGGTTCTGTTGCAGAGTCGGCATTTCGAGAGCTGTTGCTTCATCGAGTTCCTTTTGGATGGCCAATACCTTCTGTTCTTTTGTCAGGATAGTGTCTGTGTCTACTTCTTTGTATTTAGCGAGGGTTGCTGATACAACGTTGGCAACAGTTCCACCTTGTTTGTCGCAGATCTTCTGTACTTCGCCCAAATCGTTTTTTGCGAGGGCTGCACGTGTGTTTTGAACGAATTTGAAAAGGCTTGTTTTTCCAAACGCGGTCTTCAATGCTAATGCACGTTCAATACCTAATACTACAACTGTCAGGAATAAACCGTGGATGACGGGTACGATGACACCGCCCTTATAAATTGTACCGAGCAGGTCGACTGGGTTGTTGGCATTGTCACCTCCTTGGAAGTGTACACCGTTACCGAAGTTCAGGTAGAAGTTCAGGAATGATACTACCAAACAGATAATAATCACAATGAATGCGGATTTAATACCTGTAAAACCGGTCTTTTTCTTTGCTACCGGCTTTTTTGTGCTTGCCGTAGCTTTGTTGTCTTTTGTTTCCATTTTGTTGAATTAAAATTGAAATGATTTGAATTTGAAATTATTAGTTTATATGTCTTTTCTTCCTATGGGCTCATGCCTCGTAGTGTCCATCCTTGTCTGCAAGGATTTTCCTTGCAAAAATAGAAATAATATTTGAATGTAGCTACTATCAGCGGCTTTTTATTCGTCAATTTAATCATTATGTCATGTGTATTTCTCTATTGTTGTCTGTGCTTGTGCAGGTTTGTGTGTTGGTAATTTCCAAACGAAATGTTGCATACGTCCGCTGCCCTCTGCGTGTACAACGAATAGCGGCATGTGCTTGTACGCACATGCCGCTTGCTTGTCTTGCCGGCGGAGAGCCATAATGTGGCTTTCTTAGAGCTTTACTCTGTATGGACCGCTTATAGAGTTGAACAGCAGGTCTCCGTTTTCGAGGTATTGAATAATGGCATAGGCACCGTTTCCGCGGCTTGTGTCTCCGAAGACAACGCGATGTTTCGTTGCTCCTGTGTTCCAGTCAAGTCCGGTTACTTCCCAACCATCGTTCTTGCTATAACCGTTGACGAACACCATTTCGGATGCTGTACTTACAGATGGTATCATGCTGATTGAGCAGACATCAGGACGGCTCCATACTGTTTCCCATTTATTTTCTTTTGTATTCCATTTCAGACGTTCAACGCCGTAAGGAGCCGAGTAGATGGGACCGAGCGACAATACACCGACAATTTTGTCGTGTATCATGTTATTGGCGGTTGTGATATTGTTGACAACAAAGGCTCCATAGCCGGCAGCTACCACAGATTGTTCGGACTGAATCCATTGAGTTCCTTCGGGAAGTCCGCAGCTTACTTCGTATTGGTCGGCTATACGTGGATTGCCAGCCACTTTTTCTTTTGCATCGGCCGGTATGCCATCACGCCAGAATGCTACGAGCTTCATGCGTTGTGCGCCGTCGGTGATTACAACCAACTTATCTTCATCCTTACCGAATCCCATCAGGGTGGGGGTGGACCCTGTTCCGTAACCCATCTTGATGCAGGGTGCTTCCGGGCCTCCATCATATTCGGACTGCCATGCTCCATCTTTCTGATCTTCACTTAGTTTGCTTCCGTTCCAAACAATCTTTTGCATCAGGCCTTTTCCGTTTGCTGCCGTGTTGTTGCTGGCGATGTAGATGCCTCCGTTTTCGTCAACTGCAATGGAGTTGCTCAATATTTGGTTTTCAGGCAATGTGTAGGTCGCCTTTACGCCGGTTAGACCGCGGTCTACTATGACCAGGCCTTTTTGGTAGGCTACGGCTAAGTAACCATCATAAGTCATCACAACACCGACCAGCAGATTAACGCCGTTTACACTTTCCTTAATGTTCAGCTGCTTGTCGAGTACGATGCCTTCTTCTGGCTTGTTTTCATTTTTCAGACGATAGCGTGCCACAATGGTTGCTGCGTTGGTATAGGCATAGTTGTCTTTATCGCAG
Organism: Prevotellaceae bacterium UBA6417; assembly: GCA_002439755.1. GTDB lineage: Bacteria > Bacteroidota > Bacteroidia > Bacteroidales > Bacteroidaceae > UBA6382. Next base: position 28,363 of record DJPH01000068.1, read on the forward strand.
AGTACGTAGTTTCCGCTTGCAATGGCATATTGCGGATGTTCGCCCAATATGGGGACGATAGAGTCGCGAAGGTCTTCAGCCGTGGAATACTTGGCAGTAATCTTCCGCAGCTGTTCTTCAGTCTTCATCTTGCCGACAGGTAGTGCAGCTTCTCCTATTTTGGTGAAGCCTCCGTTTGAGCAATTATAATATGAAACACGGTCACTACTCATTCCCCACATGTAGCCTGCCTTTGCAGCCGACAGGGTCATCAGGTTGACCGGACCGCTCCAACCTCCTTCGCATTGTTCCGGGTCAACATTTTTTGTGATGCTTTTTACTGCATATGGGAACGCATCTGTTTGGGCGGAATTAAAGTGTGTGATGCTGTAGTGCTCTGATGCCAAGTAGGGATTGCGTGCCGGTGATGCCACATTTGAGAGAGGAGGGTTCTCACCATTGTCATTGTTGTCATTGTCAGAACATCCAGCCATGGTGATAAACAGACAAAACAAGGCTGTCAATCTCCATGCTTGGTTCGTACGGATTGTGCTTCTTTTCATCTTTAAATGTGTATTTGGTTGTTTAAGTGATTCGTTTGTAGTTCTTGTTGTGAGAAAATCTTCGCAAAGGTAATCATAAAAATCAGATAAACAAATATATTTGATTTCTTTTCTTTCTTCAGGTCTTGAAAAGTCTTGTCTGATACAAATGCAGAAAAGATGTAGTATTGTAATGCTCTTTTTAGTGCAAAATGTTTTATTCTAATGGTATTTTCTGTAATTTTGCAACCGACTGCCGCAATCTCAAGCAGAGACATGCCGGAATATAAAATTGCGATTACACATAAAAATATAGTATGAAACGATTAGAATCACTTGACGCACTCAGAGGCTTTGACATGATTTTCATTATGGGCGGAGCTTCGTTGGTTGCAGCTTTGGCTGCACTTTTTCCCGACTCACCGATTTGGAATTTTATCGGAGATCAGATGAATCATGCCCAATGGGCAGGATTGAAGCATCACGATACCATATTCCCGCTTTTTCTGTTTATTGCCGGTGTGACATGGCCGTTTTCATTGCAAAATCAGTTGGATAAAGGGAAAACGCTCGGTCAGATACATCTCAAGGTCGTAAGACGCGGCCTGATGCTTGTGTTTCTCGGACTGTTATACAATGGCCTGCTCAATCTGCATCTCGATACCTTGCGTTTCTGCAGTGTCTTATCGCGCATTGGTTTGGGGTGGATGTTTGGTGCTCTTATCTATACGGCAGTAAAAAGCAACAAAGCTCGCTTGGCCATTGTTGCCGGCATTCTGGTTGGCTATTGGTTGGTTATGGCCTTTGTTCCTGCGCCCGATGCTCCGGCCGGTGCCGACATATTCAGTAAGGAAGGATCGATAGCCTGCTGGATAGACAAAACGATACTTGGAGCTCATTCCTACCGTCCCGAATATGATCCGGAGGGTCTGTTCTCGACCATTCCGGCCATAGCGACGGCGTTGCTTGGGATGCTTGCCGGAGAGTTGATAAGGAACGAAAAGTTGTCAGGCAACCGCAAATCTCTCCTTTTGCTGCTTGCCGGTATCGGTATGGCTATATTGGGTTGGTTATGGAACTTTGTTTTTCCCATCAACAAGGCTCTTTGGTCAAGTTCGTTTGTGTGTGCCGTAGCAGGCTATTCGCTTATTATGCTTTCGGCTTTCTATTACATCATCGATGTGCGCGGATGGCGTAAATGGGCTAAATTCTTCGTAGTAATAGGCCTCAACTCCATTACCATATATATGGCGCAGCGTTTCAACCTTTTGGATGGCATACAGCACAGGGTCTTCGATGGCTGCATCAATCTTGTGCCTGACGAGTTCCGCCGTGTGGCTGAAGAAACATCATGGATAGCAACGTGCTGGATATTCCTTTATATCCTTTATCGCAAGCGCATTTTCCTTAAAGTGTAATGCTGTTTCTCGCGTTTTTTCCTTATTTTTGCATGACGATTATTTTGAAGACCAAGTAACTATACATATATGGAAAATCTTGACTGGGGCAATTTGCCTTTTAATTACATCCGTACCGATTATAATGTGCGTTGCTGGTACCGCAACGGACATTGGGGCGAAATAGAAACGTGTTCTGAGGATACCGTCAATTTGAGTATTGCTGCCACTTGCCTGCATTACGGACAAGAGGCCTTTGAAGGGCAAAAAGCTTTTCGCTGCCCTGACGGGAAAATACGCATTTTCCGCATAGACGAGAATGCCAAACGTTTGCAAAGCACTTCGCGCGGTATTGTCATGCCCGAAGTCCCGACCGAGCTTTTTGTCGAGATGGCAAAGCGGGCTGTCAGGCTGAACGAACGTTTCGTACCTCCTTACGAAAGTGGTGCTTCCTTATATATACGTCCGCTGCTGATAGGAACAAGCGCGCGAATCGGAGTGCATCCTTCTGACGAATATTTGTTTTTGATTTTGGTTACTCCTGTCGGTCCTTATTTCAAAGGAGGCTTTGCCTGCACCGATTATGTAATTGTCCGCGAATATGACCGATCGGCTCCGTTGGGAACAGGCAAGTACAAGGTTGGAGGCAACTATGCCGCAAGTTTGAAAGCCAACCAGCTGGCTCATGAAAAGGGCTATTCCTGCGAGTTCTATCTCGATGCCAAAGAGAAAAAGTACATTGACGAATGCGGAGCAGCCAATTTCTTCGGCATCAAGAACAATACTTATATCACTCCGAAGTCAACTTCCATTCTTCCATCCATTACCAACAAAAGTTTGCAGCAGTTGGCCTTGGATATGGGCATGAAAGTCGAAGTCCGTCAGGTTCCCGAAGACGAGCTCCCAACGTTTGAGGAAGCCGGTGCTTGCGGAACGGCGGCTGTGATTGCGCCTATCCACAAGATCGATGACTTTGAAACAGGCAAAAGCTACGTCTTCAGTAAAGATGGTAAGCCGGGTCCTGTTTGTACCAGGCTCTATCATAAATTGCGCGACATTCAATATGGAATAGAACCGGATGTTCATGGCTGGATAACGGTATTGGAATAATTATATAAGGCAGGTAATGAATAAAACAAATTCCGAACTTCGCAAGATTGCCCGTAACGCCCTTGATAATCGTTGGGGCAGTTCGGTTCTTGTGGTTTTGGTTTACTATTTGATTACGTCCAGTGTTCCGTTGGGAACCACGGTGATGGGATGCGATTCCCCTCTGTTTGATTTGTGGTCGTTGTTGTGTCTTCCTCTCGGGTGGGGTTTTTCGGTTTATTTCCTGTCTGTTTCGCGTGACGAGGAAACCGGCTTTTCGCTCCTGTTCAGCGGCTACAAGGACTTTGTCCGCATTTTCTTTACTTACCTTCTGCAAATCCTTTACATATTTCTCTGGTCATTGCTTTTGGTGATTCCCGGAATAATCAAATCCTTGTCCTACGCCATGACACCTTACGTGCTGCGTGACAGCCCCGATTTGAAATATGATGCCGCCATTACGGAGAGTATGCGCCTGATGGATGGACACAAGATGAAGCTGTTTTTACTGTTACTGAGCTTTATCGGTTGGGCTTTACTCTGCCTCCTTACTTTCGGCGTCGGTTTCTTGCTGTTGTCGCCATATATGCAGACTTCCATCGCCTTGTTCTATGACGATTTGGTAAAAGAAGACAGGGAATCGTCATCTTTTGCCTCTGTGGAGTCTTGATATCATCTGCTATTCGATACCTATAAAAAGTCAAGCGGCTCGTCAATTTGTTTGGACGAGCCGCTTGACTTTTTGTCTGGTTGTTATCTTTGTGCATAAAGATAAGTGTCGTTGGCTACAGCCATGCGCACTTCGTAGAGGCCTCCTTCGTTTTGCGATACATCCATTTTTTCCCCGTTGGGAAGAACGGCTTTGATGGTGCCGTCTTCGTTAAAACGGAACATTTCTTTCTTTTCGCCGTTGGCCGTCATCGACCAGGAGTCTGTAGCCTTATCGTAGAGAAACAGAAATGCTTCGCCTTTCGGATTGCGCACTTCGTATCCGTCTTTTAAGTAGGTTACCGCGTAAATCAATCCGTCTTGTCCCTTGACTTGTTTGGTCTTGCCTATGTTCGATGCCATCGGGTTGTTTCCCGACCAAAACTCAATGGTGTTCAGAACCAACACATCGGCTAAGCTGCATACGGCGTATGCCGGTGAAATGAGAATAAAGATAAGTTCGTTCAAAAACTTGTTTCCGGTGGCCTGCTTGTTCCAAGCCGCAAGTTTGTTGAACAAACCGAACGAACCCACGCACGAAGTGCACAATAAACCGCCTGCCATTATTACCAGCATGGCTTTCATTCCTAATTTTTTCATGTTCTTTGTTTTATCAAGATTGATGTATTTGTGTTTCGTCTACAAATATACGAATTATGTCATCTTTCATGGCAAAGTGCAGTCCTCTTTTTGGTGCCTAAAGGCTTTTCTCTGGATTTTGTGGGCCATTCCTGTCTGATTTGCTTAATTTTGCAGGCAAAAACATTTTTATGTCCAAGAATAAGTTGTCCAAGTTTGCCGATATGGCTACTTATCCCCACGTTTTCCAGCCCGACGATTTGAAAGTCCATGCCGATGGAAGCAATGCCGTTTTCCCTCTCAAGGGGCATTGGCAGCAAGATTTTTTTAAGAATTCCAATCCCATTGTGCTTGAATTGGGCTGCGGGCGTGGCGAATATACTGTGGGACTTGCCCGTCTTTTTCCGAATAGCAATTGTGTAGGCGTTGACATCAAGGGCGCGCGCATGTGGACGGGTGCCACACAGTCGTTGAACGAAGGGCTTGCCAATGTGGCTTTTTTGCGTACCCGCATTGAATTTATAGAACGTTATTTCGGCAGTTCCGAGGTGTCAGAAATTTGGCTTACTTTCAGTGATCCGCAAATGAAAATGCCTACCAAGCGGCTTACATCCTCCTATTTCCTGCAACGCTATCGTGCGTTCTTGAAACCAGGCGGCATTGTGCATGTGAAGACCGACAGTAATTTCCTTTTCACTTATACACGCTGCCTGTTGCGTGAAAACAATTTACAGCCGCTTTGTTGCACTTCAGACTTGTATGCACCTGAAACCGCGGCCGCATTGCCGCCAGGGCTGCTACCGTTGCTGCAAATCAAGACTTACTACGAAGAACAGTGGATAAGCCGTGGAATCCCTATCAAGTATCTGTCTTTCGCACTGCCTCGCGAAGGAGAGCTGCGCGAACCTGACGTAGAGATAGAGCTCGATTCCTATCGCAGTTACGCCCGAAACAAGCGCTCGTCGCTTGTCAAGGCACGTTAGCCTTGTTTCGGACGTTGTAAATCGAAAATGCAGTGCTGTAAATTAAAAGTCGGACGCAGAGTTTTTTATGGTAAAGCTTTTTTCATCTGTTCGTTCCGTCCGGATGAAGCGACTTTCATTAATGCAAAAAAGGATGCTTATTGATACTGGAAAAAACGGTAAGGAAAAATGGTAAAACAAAATAGTTGGAAAGCCTGGCTGCTGGCTTCACGTCCCAAGACACTTACGGCGGCCTGCATGCCTGTGGCATCGGCATCGGCCTTGGCATGGTCTGATGGAAAGTTTAAGGCGGATGCAATGTTCATCTGCCTGTTGTTTGCCTGCCTGATGCAGGTGGCAGCCAATTTTATCAACGATCTTTACGACTTCCTCAAAGGGAGCGACCGTTCCGATCGCCTGGGTCCCGAACGGGCTTGTGCCCAAGGCTGGATTTCGGTCAATGCCATGAAAACGGGCATCATCATAGTGTTGGTTTCAGCCTGTTTCTGCGGACTGTCGTTGTTGGTCTTTGGCCGCCCCGAAGTGTTGGTGGCCATAGGGTTGGGCTGTGTGGTGTTTGCCTTTCTGTATACCACGTTGCTGTCCTACTGCGGTCTTGGCGATGTTTTGGTGCTATTGTTCTTTGGGCTGGTACCGGTCATGGGAACATACTATGTGCAGGCCGGAACCGTGACGTCAGAAACAGTGCTTGTGGCGGTTGTTTGCGGTGTGGTGACTGACACGTTGCTGATATTGAACAACTATCGCGATCGCGATACTGACCGGCGTGATGGCAAACGCACGCTGGTGGCAATTCTTGGAGAGCGTTTCGGCCGATATGCCTATTTGATGGCGGGCATTATAGGGTGTGGCTTGTGCCTGTTGCTGCTTTTGGACGGACGTGTGTGGGCCGCCTTGCTGCCTGCGGCTTATTTGCCGTTTCACATCATAACATGGAAAAGCATGTCGCGCATACGTCAGGGAAAAGCCCTTAACCGTATTTTGGGAGAGACTTCGCGCAATATGCTTCTATTTGCCTTGTTGCTATCCGTAGGCCTTATTTTGGGATAGCGTCAGTTCAGTTCTATCACTTCAAGGTCCTTGATGTCTTTCCCATTGATGGTGAAACGCATCAGGGTGCGCACTTTCTGCCATCCTTGCAGTCCTGCCGCTCCGGGATTGAGGTGAAGCAGGTTGAGCCGTCGGTCGAATTGTACTTTCAGAATATGCGAATGTCCGCTGATGAATAGCTGGGGCGGTTGTGCGAAGAGGCTGTTCACGATGCTTCGGTCGTAATGTCCCGGATATCCGCCGATATGTTTCATGAGAACATCGACTTCCTCGCAGCGGAAGCGGATCTTTTCGGGATACAGGTATCTCAAATCGCCTCCATCGACATTTCCATGTACAGCGGTGAGCGGATGGATGGCTGCCAGACGCTCGGCCACCTGCATGGTTCCTATGTCGCCTGCATGCCATATCTGGTCAACTTCGGCAAAATGTTCTGCGTATCGTTCGTCCCAGTAGCCGTGGGTGTCTGAAAGCAATCCTATTTTTGTCATGGCAGGTCGAAACGCGCTTTTATGTAGCTTTCAATGAAATCTTCCGTCCTTTCAATGCCGAGTTTGCTCGAATTGATGCACAATTCATAGGTAGAGGCTTCTCCCCAGCGCTTTTCGCTGTAGAAGTTGTGGAACGACGAGCGGTGCTTGTCATTGTTGACAATTGCCTTCTTGGCCTCTTCTTTTGAAATGTTCTTTAATTTGCAGATTCGTGCCACGCGGTCGGCATCGTCGGCCGAGATGAAAACACTGGTCATTCTCTTTTTCTCGCGCAGGATATACTCGGCACATCTGCCTACGAAGATGCAGTTGTCTGCTTCGGCCAGTTCGCGGATGGTTTGGCTCAGAATAAAGAACAAGGATTCCTCGTCAACCTGATTGCCATAAAAGTCGGTGCTTCCCAAAAAAGGGATGAAACTGGTAAAGAAAGAGTGTATGGTGCTTTTTTCCTCATCACTCTTTTCAAAAAGTTCACGGCTGTATCCGCTTTTCGAGGCAGCAACATAGATGAGTTCCTTGTCATAAAATTTCAGGTTCAGCCGTTCGGCCAGTCCTTTGGCAATGTCGTGTCCGCCGCTGCCTAATTGGCGTCCCAGACAAATGGAGAAAAATTCATTGTTTCCCATAAGTTCCGATTTTATCTTGTTTCTTGAAATCTTTGATGAGTCTGTAAAGCATGTATGCCGTAACAAAAGTGGATAGGGTATCCGCCATAGGTATGGCATACCACACACCGTTTATGTCGTAGAACAATGGCATTACCAACATCAGCGGCAGTAAGAAAATCAACTGGCGCGAAAGCGATAGAAAGATGCTTTTCTTGACGATGCCGATGCTCTGGAAAAAACTTGTCGTTACGATTTGAAAACCGATGATGGGGTAGGTGAAAAAATAGATAGGCATGTCGTGTGCCGCATGGGCAATCAGTTCTTCGTCGGTAGTGAATGCCCGTGCCGACAATGCGGGGAAAAACACTCCGATGACAAACGCAATGATGCATATGACAGTGGCATAAGTAATAGTTTTGACGAGTACCTGGCGCAAGCGGTCGTATCGGCGTGCACCGAAGTTGTAACCGGCAATGGGCTGCATGCCTTGGTTCAGACCAATGATGATCATGAAAAAGAAAAAGCCAAGGCGGTTGACAATGCCGTAAGAAGCTATTTCCAGGTCGCCGCCATAACGCGACAAGCTCCAGTTGAATACAATCGTAATCAGACAGCCGCACAAGTTGATAAGGAACGGAGAAAGTCCGATGGTGATTGACTTGTTGACAATGTTGCGGTCTAACCGGTAGATTCCTTTTTCAAAATGAAGCAGTTCGGATTTGTTGTTAAACAATTTGAATTGCCATATAAGCACCAAGGTTTGCGACAGGACAGTAGCCAAGGCTGCTCCCTGTATGCCCCAATCAAATATGTAAATGAAAAGTGGCGCCAAGACCAGATTGATAAGCACCGTGTATATGGTGGCCATCATGGCTTCGCGCGGATGGCTGGCAGATCGCAACAGGGCGTTGAGTCCCATGTATAGGTGCGTAATAACATTGCCCGCCAGAATGATGCGCATGAAATCGCGGGCATAGCTTACTGTCGCTTCACTTGCACCGAAAAAGTAAAGTATGGGGTTGATGAATATCTGCATCAGAATGCCGATGCCGATACCCATGATGATGTTCAGAACAAGTACGTTGCCTAAAATCTTGCGGGCGCAATCGTAGTCCTTTTCGCCCAATTTCACGGAAAGCAGCGTGGAAGCTCCCACACCGACCATGGCTCCAAAAGCAGCTGTCAGCTGCATCACAGGAAATGTCAGGGAAATGCCGGCAATGGCCAACGGTCCTACACCCTGGCCAATAAAGATGGCATCAATAATGTTGTATAGCGAAGATGCGGTCATCGCTATCACGGCCGGTGTGGCATATTGCAGCAGGAGCGGCCCTATGGGTTTTGTCCCAAGTTCGGTAAATGATGTGTTGAGTGCCATATTCTCGTATGACGATTTTCTGTTAGAGCGTGCAAAATTACGACTTTTTTGTGACAATCGTAGTGAAAATCTGATTGTAAAGTTGTGCTTTAGACACATCATGAAAATAAACAAAAAAACTTCGAGAATGTCAACTGCGAATGGCGTTTGTGTGCAAAAAAGAAGTATCTTTGTAGCGTTTATGTCACGGGATTTTTGAAACATATATAACAACAAATATTTTACATAGATATGAGTGTACAACAGGAAAAGATCAAGAAATTGGTGGAATTGCGTGCCAAAGCCCGTCTGGGCGGAGGAGAGAAAGCCATCGCAAAACAGCACGAGAAAGGAAAACTGACAGCTCGTGAACGTATCGATTTGCTTTTGGACGAAGGCAGCTTTGAAGAGATGGATATGTTCAAGCTGCACCGTTGCACCAATTTCGGAATGGAGAAAAAACAATACCTCGGTGACGGAGTGGTAACTGGAAGCGGAACCATCAACGGGCGTCTTGTTTATGTATTCGCACAGGATTTCACGGTCAATGGAGGTTCTCTCTCGGAAACCATGGCACAGAAAATCTGCAAAGTGATGGACGAATCGATGAAGATGGGTGTTCCCTGCATCGGGTTGAACGATTCGGGAGGAGCCCGTATTCAGGAAGGCATTACGGCATTGGGAGGATTTGCTGAAATCTTCCAGCGCAACATCGAGGCCAGCGGCGTGGTTCCCCAGATATCTGCCATCTGCGGCCCATGTGCCGGAGGTGCTGTCTATTCACCGGCCATTACAGACTTTGTGTTCATGCTAAAGGGCGTTTCCAATATGTTTCTTACCGGTCCGAAAGTGGTAAAGACCGTTACCGGCGAAGATGTTACGGCTGAAGACCTTGGAGGTGCCGTTGTACATAGTACAAAGAGCGGTGTTGCCCATTTCGCAGTAGGCTCGGAAGAAGAACTGGCACAGAAAATACGCACCTTATTGTCGTTCCTGCCTCAGAATAATTTGGAAGAAGCTCCGCGTGTGGAATGCAACGACCCGGTCGACCGCAAAGAAGATTCCTTGAACGAAATTTTGCCCGACAATCCCAACCACGCTTACGATATGTATGAAGTGATTCATGCAATAGTGGACAACGGCGAATTGTTTGAAATCCACAAGGATTTTGCCAAAAACATCATCGTGGGCTTTGCCCGTTTCAACGGCCAGACAGTGGGAATCGTGGCCAATCAGCCGAAAGCTTTTGCCGGAGTGCTCGATTGTAATGCAAGCCGTAAGGGAGCCCGCTTCGTACGTTTTTGTGACTGCTTCAACATTCCTATCGTGACACTTGTTGATGTTCCCGGCTTCCTGCCCGGAACTGGCCAGGAATACAATGCCATCATCGACCATGGCGCAAAACTTCTTTTTGCCTATGGCGAAGCAACCGTGCCCAAAGTGACCGTAACATTGCGCAAGAGCTACGGCGATTCTCATATCGTGATGGGCTGCAAACAGCTCAAGAGCGATTTGAACTATGCATGGCCGTCGGCCGAAATGGCCGTGATGGGAGCCAGCGGTGCAGTTTCCATCCTGTATGGCAAAGAAGCCAAGACAGCCGAGAATCCGAAAGCATTCCTTGCCGAAAAAGAAGAAGAATATAACGAACTGTTTACGAATCCCTATCAGGCTGCCAAATACGGCTACATAGACGATGTGATTGAACCGCGCAATACGCGCTTCCGCATTTGCAGGGCTTTGGCGCAATTAGCTACCAAGCGTGAGACGCGCCCGGCCAAAAAGCACGGGAATATTCCTTTGTAAATTCTTGCAAAGATGAAAATCAATAGAATCTTGGCCTCCTTCCTTTTGTGCGCATCCGTGGCAAACGGATATGCACAAGGATTGGCCAACTTGAAGTTGACGGAAGTCGTTGTAGACAATGCCGACGGTCTTGTCGATGAATATGACAACCGCTCCGCATGGATAGAGATAGGCAATACCTCCTGGAGTACGATCAACGTAGGCGGATGTTACATCACGAACGACCGCTCGGTGTTGAATCCCGACATGTCGGCACCTCAGCGTATTGCACGGATGTCTCAGATTCCGCGTGGCGATGAGCGAACCAGTCTGGCTCCCAAAAGCCAGATCGTGATTTTTGCCGACGGCCGTACCAACATGGGGACTCTGCATGCCGGATTCCGGTTGCAACCGGGAAAAGACAATTTCATTGCCCTTTATGAGGCCAACGGAACGGTGCTGATCGATTCGGTCACGGTGCCGGCTTCTTTGCCCGAAAATTGTTCGTGGGCTCTTTTTGAAAACGGATGGCGTAAGTGCGAGCCTTCGTTGGTCACTCCCGATTCGCCCAACGACAACACAGCAAAGAAAGTCGACAAGATAGCCGAGTTCAAGGAACACGACCCACATGGCTTCGTAATGACCATATTGGGCATGGGCATCGTATTTTCGGGGTTGATAGTACTTTCCATCCTTTTTGTCTTGTTTGGCAATCTGATGAGAAAGTTCAACGGCAAGAAAGCGGCAGCCCAAACCGTGACTCCCCAAAAGCCCGTTTCGAATGCATCTGTCGATGTGGCCGTAGCTGCCATGGCCCTGCATGAGGCAATGGCCGATGCCGACGATGCCGTAAAGGCTGTAATCGCAATGGCTCTTTATGAATACGAGCACGATATGCATGACGAGGAAAGCGGTGTGATCACAATTCTGCCTACCCGGTCTCCCTGGCCGCAGCGCGGAATCGCCATGGAAAATCGTTTTAACCATTAAATCAAGTATACATTATATATAATGAGTATCCTTAAAATCAAGTCAGGCAATTTCGAGCTCGAACTTATTTCTGACGGCAACGAGGTTTGTGAAGTGAAAAGTCCTGAGCATGTTTCTCCGCAAACTGCGGGCAAGGCCGTTGAGGTTGCCCTCATCGCTCTGGCCCTCGACAGCTATTGCAACAGTCAGGGCTTGCACGATGAAGAAAGCGGACGTATCACCATACTGCCGCACCATTCGGAATGGAGCTTGAAAAGTTTCGGATTAAACCAAGGAATCAAAAGACATTAACCAATAAAAACATAAACAAAGATGAAAGAATACAAGTATAAAGTAAACGGTGTGGACTATACCGTCAACATCAACTCAGTAGAGGGAAACATTGCCAATGTGGCAGTAAATGGTGTATCTTACCAAATCGAGATGGAAAAGCCGGTGGCTGCAACTCCCAAACCGGCAGCTCCCAAACCGGTTCAGACACAAGCTCCCAAGGCGGCTCCAGCTGCAGCACCTGCACCAACCGCTCCCAAGCCTGCCGCAGCTCCCGCACCTGCCGCCGGAGGAAAGGCCCTCAAGGCTCCGCTGCCGGGTGTTATCAACGACATAAAGGTGGCTGTTGGCGATCAGGTGACAGAAGGTCAGGTGGTACTGATTCTTGAGGCCATGAAAATGGAAAATGAAATCACTGCAGAGTGCAGCGGAACTGTTACAGCCATCTCCGTCAACAAGGGTGACTCTGTGATGGAGGGTACGGTGCTCTTAACCATAGGATAAAATGGATACCTGGTCATTTCTGACTACCAAGTTCAGCGATTTCCTTACTTTCACGGGTTTTGCCTGTGCCGAGTGGGGCAACATCGCAATGATTCTGGTCGGAGCACTCTTCATCTACTTGGCCATCAAGAAAGACTTCGAACCCTTATTGCTCATCCCGATAGGTTTCGGTATCATTTTGGGCAACATCCCATTCAAGGCTGTCGGTCTTGAAATAGGACTTTACGAAGACAACTCCGTGCTTAATTTTTTCTATTCGGGAGTCCGCAACGGATGGTATCCGCCGCTTATCTTTTTGGGGATTGGTGCTTTGACCGACTTTACGGCTCTCTTGGCCAACCCTAAGCTGCTTTTGGTGGGAGGTGCTGCCCAATTCGGCATCTTCGGTGCTTACATGATAGCACTCCTGATGGGATTCGAGCCCAATCAGGCTGCCGGCATTGCCATCATCGGTGGTGCCGATGGACCTACGGCCATCTTCCTGTCGTCCAAGTTGGCACCCAACTTGATGGGAGCTATCGCTGTGTGCGCCTATTCCTATATGGCTCTCGTCCCGTTGATTCAGCCGCCGTTGATGCGTTTGCTTACTACCAAGAAAGAACGTGTTATCCACATGAAGCCGCAGCGTCAGGTTTCGCAGACCGAACGCATCATATTCCCCATCGCAGGTTTGCTCATGACTGCATTCCTGGTGCCCTCCGGTTTGCCTTTGCTCGGAATGCTCTTCTTCGGCAATTTGTTGAAAGAAAGCACCAAGACCACACGTTTGGCCAAAACTGCAGGCTCGGCTCTCAATGATGCCATCGTTATGTTGCTGGGTCTTACGGTGGGTTGCTCGACGCAGGCCAGCGAGTTCCTGACCATGAACACAATCATGATTTTCATACTTGGAGCAGTCTCGTTTATCATTGCTACTGCTTCGGGCGTGCTGTTTGTTAAGTTCATGAATTTGTTCCTTCCCAAGGACAAGAAACTCAATCCGCTGATTGGAAACGCCGGAGTTTCGGCTGTTCCTATGGCCGCACGTATCTCCAACCAATTGGGCTTGGAATACGACCGCAAGAACTATTTGCTGATGCATGCCATGGGACCGAATGTAGCCGGTGTTATCGGCTCAGCATTGGCAGCAGGCGTATTGCTCGGATTCCTGAATTAACAGGCTACTTTAAGTCATAAAAAAGCCGGTTACTTTTAATAGTAGCCGGCTTTTTTGTGTAGATAGCTTATAATCAGATTTTTGTTATATGAGAGTCGGTCTCTTACTAAGAGACCGACTCGAAACGTTTGCAAAGATACAAAAAACATTTATTGATGACAACAATTTTATAGCAAAAGCGCATTTAAAATTACCCCCCCCATTTTTCAAACATCTAATTTTCAATGTGATACAATGTGCTTTGATATTCATTAAAGCCGAAGTATATTCGTAATGTTTATGTGTAGAAAGCATATCAATAATAGGATGTCTGTTCATTAATAGCTATTCAAAAAATGCAGAGTCAAGCACAGTAGTCGCATTTTCGTTATTTATGATATTACGTAAAGTATTGGCTCATAGTATTAAAGATAACTTCGTCGGTCTCTTAGTAAGAGACCGACTCGAAACAGGATGTAAACCGAAAGATATCATTGCCGTCAGGCACTGTCTTTTGCGAGCATCCGGGGTTGCGGCATCACGTTCTTGGGTCAGGTAACGCGCTGTGATTCGGAGTTCTCCGTAAAGTGAGGATAGGCGAACCAACCTTTTTCATGTTCTGTTCCGAAAGCATAAAAAGCAACGGTGCGGGGAATGGAAAGAACGTGCTTTTCGCGCTGCGGCTATAGTATATAATGAGATAAAAAAGCAGAGTGTTGGAATTGGACAGACAACCTCATTGGTATGCACTCAAGGTGTTTTTCAACAAAGTATTCGAGATAGAGGAGCACTTGAAAAGCCGGGAAATAGAAAGCTATTTTCCGACAGAGACCATGGTGGTTGAAAAAGCCGGCAAGAAAAAGAAAGTGCGCCGTCCCGTGATTTCCTCGCTTGTTTTCTTTCGCTCTTCGCGCCAAGTGGCCTTGGAGCAGCAGCGTGAGCTGACCGACCGTGTGATTCTGTATGTTGAGCGCATAGGCTATAGCCGCGAACCTGTTGCGATTCCCGATGTCGAGATGGAGCGTTTCCGTCTGGTGGCCTCATCGGGCGAAGAAGGGCTGGAATATTTCGGAGCCGACAGTCCGGAGTTTCACAAGGGCGAGCATGTGCGCGTCATCGACGGCCCTTTCAAGGGTGCCGAGGGCTACATCCGGCGTGTGAAAGGCGACCACCGTCTGTTCGTCTCCATCCGCGGAGTCTGTGCTGTGGCCACGTCATATATACCTCGTCAATATTTACAAAAGATATGATTTCAGTACTTAAGACTCTTGACTCATTCTTGTCGTTGCATTCGGACGAGATTGTCAGTCGCGAGAATTCAGAAGTTTGTGCCATGCATCTTTACGACATGGGCGGCTGGTGGGTGGCTTTCGACCGTTCGGCCTATCTGCTGTCGCGTCTCTACCGTTCGGGCTATCCCTCGGTGCTCCGCATGAAAGACGGTTCGGGCATACCCATGGTCATGGAAGGCATTCCTTCGGCTGCGTTGTCGTGTCTGTGTCGCGGCATCAAGGTGCTCCATCGCGAAAAAGGCTATCGTGTAGTGTCGGCATCATCCTATGATCCGCATCTTTATGTTCGATGGAAAGACGAATGTCTGTCGTCCTGTTGATGTGTGTGCGTGTACTCTTAAAATAATAGCAATGACAGAAATCCTTTTTATATTTTCCGGCTTCCTTGTGTCGGTGTTGCTGGGTGTGGTGCTGATAACCAACATTCTGGTCATATCGTACAAGAAAAAGCTGTTCGACCTGCCCGATGCCCGCAAGGTGCATTCGGTGCCTGTTCCCCGTTTGGGCGGTTTCTCGTTCCTTCCGGTGGTGCTTGTCACCGTGTGCATGGTCACGGGCTTCCATTATTATGCAGGTTTCGGCACGGCAGGACTGTTCCCATCTAGCTCGGCCTACGAACTCCTGTTGCTGGCCGTTGGCAGCACGTCGCTCTATCTCACCGGCATAGCCGACGACCTTGTAGGCATAGGCTATCGCAGCAAGTTCGTGGTTCAGCTGGCCACGGCACTGCTGTTTGTGCTGTCGGGCAATTGGATAGACAACTTCGACGGCTTGTTGGGCATTTGTGAGATTCCTGCCTGGCTGGGCATGCCTTTTACGGTAGTGCTGGTAGTTTATATCACCAATGCCATCAATCTGATCGACGGCATCGATGGCCTGGCCTCAGGCTTGTGTGCCATAGCCTTTGCCGCCATGGGCACACTGCTTGCCATCCGCGGGGAGTATGTCTACGCCCTGTTGTCGTTCAGCTTTTTGGGCGTGCTGGTTCCTTTTTGGATCTACAACGTGTTCGGCAACGTGCAGCATCACCGCAAGCTGTTCATGGGCGATGCCGGCAGTCTCACCTTGGGCTACGTGCTGAGCTATCTGGCCATCCATCTGTCGAAAGGCAGCGACTCTACCACCTTAGGCACATGCTCCGACATGGCTTTCGCATTTTCCACCCTGCTGGTTCCCCTGTTCGATGTAGTGCGTGTAGTATTGTGTCGTTTGCGCGAAGGCAAAAACCCTTTCATGCCCGACCAGAACCACATTCACCACAAGTTGCTCCGTGCCGGCCTCACTCCGCGGAAGGCCATGGCGACCATTCTGAGCATTTCCGTCAGCTTTATCATCCTGAACGTGGTGATGGACGAAAGTATAGGATTCACGTGGATGTTTGTGTGCGACATCCTGTTGTGGACAATTTTGCAGCTGCAAATCAACCGTTACATCAAGGCAAGACAATCGAAAAACGCTGATTTCTGAACGAAAAATCGCCGATTTTTGGGCCGAAAAACGCCGATTTTCGACAAGAAATCGCCGATTTTTGGGTGAAAAAACGCCGATTTTTAGGCAGAAAATCGCCGAATTTCGTGTAACATCCTCCGAGGAAAATTTCTTTTGATGACAGGAAACTGAAAAATGGCCATTAAATATTTCAAGCAGAAGAGGATAATACCCGTCAACGGTTCATTGGAGGAGCGCTATGTGGCGAGAATCCGGATAGAGACGGTGGTCGACAACGAGAAGATTGCCGAATTGATTGAAAAGAACAGTTCGCTGAGCCGTGGCGACATCATGTCTACCTTGATGGAGCTTCAGACGGTGCTGGCGTGGATGCTCGAAGAAGGCCACCCGGTTCGCTTGAAAGGATTCGGAACATTTTATCCGGCTGCCGAGTCGAAATCTGTAAAAAATCCCGATGAGATAACCGAAAAGTCGTTCACCCGTTTCCGTTGCCTGTTCAAGCCCGACGGATACCTGAAAACCCGCTTCCGTCATGTCAAGTATAGTCTGATCGACAATGAGGTTCGCGAAGTGATGGTCCGCAAGAATACTTCAGACAAAGAAAGCACAACAGCCGAAGGTGACTGACTTGAGGCACAATATGTATCACTTTAAATTATCAGAATCATGAAGTTCAAAATCGTAAAAAAGAAGGTGTTGGCCGGTAAGGATGCCGGAACCGAGAAGTACTGTCCGCAGATGGTGAAAGGTCAGACAGTGGATTTCGACAAAATGGCCGAGATGATCGAAAAGGTAAGTGCCATGAGCCGTGGCGACATTCTTTCAGTGCTCGACCAGATGGCCACCACAGCCGTGTGGATGCTCCAGGAAGGTCATGCCGTGCGTTTCGGCTCATTGGGTATTTTCACGCCGTCAGCCAAAGTAAAGATGAAAGCTACTGCCGACGAGGTGGAAGCCGAAGACATTGAAAAGCTCCGCGTGCGTTTCCGCCCTTCTTCCGAACTGAACGAGAAAATGCAGAAGGTCAAGAAGAACATCGACAAGTAACCCTTTTGCATGAAACCTAAAAACTTCCGGACGTGCGCCGCATGAGCGCACGTCCGTGATGTAAAAAACTTAGTATGTTGAACGATTAAACTATAATCATGAAAGCAAAACTTCAGTACAATGATTATATCGGCACTTGTGCAGCCGACCGCAGCGATTTTCAAACTCTGGAGCAATATTTGGAAGAATTAGGTGGAGACACCAATCGTTATGAGCCTATTGGGGTTGCCTTTTATGCTGGCGATAATTCAGATAAGGTTACTTTTGAAATACTATGTATTGATAAAGATGGGGACAAAACAAAGGCTGTAAAGATAGCCATTGAGGGGGCTGAACTTAAAGATGTAATAAGTCTTTTCAAACGTCTTGAAGTCTTCTTTGTTCAAGATGCATATCAAAATTATGAACTTGTGGATAAACCTGTTAAAGTATTGAAGATTATAAGGTAAAGAGGATTGAATAAATGGTAGAAGTCAGTATTTACTCTATAAGACAAGTACTATAATAGCAGTTTTATGAAAGGAATAGTATTGGCAGGTGGTAGCGGTACTCGTCTGTATCCCATTACCAAAGGTATAAGCAAACAACTGATGCCGATTTATGACAAACCAATGGTGTATTATCCTATCAGTGTGCTGATGCTTGCTGGTATTCGTGATATACTCGTTATTTCAACGCCATATGATCTTCCAGGTTTTAAACGCCTGCTTGGCGATGGTTCTGACTATGGCGTGCACTTTACTTATGCCGAGCAACCGTCACCTGATGGGCTGGCGCAGGCCTTCACTATAGGTAAAGATTTTATCGGTGAAGACAGCGTGTGCCTTGTTCTTGGTGACAATATTTTTCAAGGCAATGGTTTTACGGCCAAACTCAAAGAGGCGGTTCGTGCAGCTGAGGAAGAAAAGAAGGCAACGGTATTTGGCTATTGGGTGCAGGATCCGGAGCGTTATGGCGTGGCGGAGTTTGATGAGAATGGTATTTGTCTCTCTATCGAAGAGAAACCCACATATCCGAAGAGCAATTATGCAGTGGTCGGCTTGTATTTCTATCCTAATAAAGTGGTCAATATTGCCGGTAAAATAAAACCTTCTGCGAGAGGTGAGTACGAGATTACTTCTGTCAATCAGTGGTTTCTCCGTGATGGAGAGCTGAAAGTGCAGACTCTTGGTCGTGGTTTTGCATGGCTTGACACAGGTACGCACGATTCATTGAGCGAAGCTTCAAATTATATAGAAGTGTTGGAAAAGCGCCAGGGGCTGAAGGTGGCCTGTTTGGAAGACATTGCCTACCGTCAAGGTTGGATTGATGAGAATCGTATGCGAGAGTTGGCAAAGCCAATGCTGAAGAACCAATACGGGCAGTATCTCATGAGAGTTATTGACGAGGTGAAACAAACAAATAAAGTCTGATTTCAATAGCATGAACATACTTGTAACAGGTGCCAACGGACAGCTTGGTAATGAGATGCGTGTTATTGCCAAAAACAGCTCTGACCACTATATATTTACAGATGTAAGTCAAGTGGAAGGTGTAGCGACTACATATCTTGACATTACCGATTTGAAAGCTATCCGGAAGATTGTGGCAGATGAAAAGATTGAAGTTATAGTCAATTGTGCAGCATGGACAAATGTCGATGCCTGTGAAACTGACGAGAAGCTTGCAGCTCTTGCCGAAAAGCTCAATGCCGATGCACCGGAAAACCTTGCCAAGATAATGAAAGAGACAAAAGGATTGCTTGTACAGATTTCCACAGACTATGTATTCGGAAAGGAGCCGTACAACACTCCCTGTAAGGAAGACCGGAAAGGAACGCCGACAGGTGTATACGGTACGACCAAACTTCATGGCGAGCAAAAGATTATTGCGACAGGCTGCAAATACGTCATTATCCGCACGGCATGGCTTTACTCCGAGTTCGGCAAGAACTTTTGCAAAACGATGCTCAACCTGACTGGAACGAAATCTGCATTAAAGGTTGTATTTGACCAGTGCGGTACTCCTACTTATGCTTTCGACTTGGCCAAAGCTATTGAGGTGATTATTGAAGATTATAAGAAAGAGGCTTCATCATCATACTATACCAGGACTGGCATTTATCATTTCTCCAACGAGGGAGTATGCTCCTGGTTCGATTTTGCAAAGATGATAGCCGAGTATGGCGGACATGTAAAATGTGAAATCAATCCTTGTCACAGTACTGAGTATCCCAGTCCGGTGAAACGTCCGGCTTATTCGGTGTTGGACAAGAGCAAGATTAAGGAAACATTCGGAGTGAAGGTGCCTTATTGGACGGATTCTTTGAAAGAGTGTATCAATAACCTACAAAAGCAGTAAGGTGATGGAAGTAATAAAGACAGCGATAGATGGAGTAGTCATCATTGAGCCCAAAGTGTTCAAGGATTCCAGAGGCTATTTCTTCGAATCATTTTCACAAAGGGAGTTTGAAGAGAAAGTCCGCAAGATAAACTTTGTGCAGGATAACGAGAGTATGTCAATCTATGGCGTGATGCGTGGTTTGCATTTTCAACGCCCTCCATTTACGCAAAGCAAGCTGGTGCGTTGTGTAAGAGGAAAAGTGCTTGATGTTGCCGTTGACATCCGCAAGGGAAGTCCGACTTACGGACAGCATGTAGCAGTGGAGTTGTCTGAAGACAATCACCGCCAGTTCTTTGTGCCAAGAGGTTTCGCTCACGGCTTTGCTGTGCTTTCAGAGACAGCCATATTCCAATATAAGTGTGATAATTTCTATCATCCGGAGGCGGATGGTGGCATAAGCATCCTGGATAGCAGTATCGGTATTGAATGGAAAATTCCTGCTGGTCAGGCTATTCTTTCGGAAAAGGACACAAAGCACGTTCTTCTGAAAAATTTTGATTCGCCCTTTTCCATAGACGAAAATCTATATGACTAAAGAATATAGCATACAAAATTATGGCAAAATATAAGCGTTCAATTGTAATTACAGGTGGAGCGGGCTTTATCGGTTCACATGTAGTTCGCCTATTTGTGAACAAATATCCTGAGTATAAAATCATCAATCTTGACAAGCTGACCTATGCCGGTAATCTTGCGAACCTGAAAGACGTTGAGGAAAAGCCCAACTACAAGTTCGTCAAGATGGACATCTGCGATTTTGATGCGTTTTACAAATTGATGCAGGAAGAGTATGTTGACGGCATTATTCATCTTGCGGCCGAGAGCCATGTGGATCGCTCCATTAAAGACCCGTTTACATTTGCCCGTACCAACGTGATGGGTACGCTGGCTCTTCTGCAAGCTGCCAAACTCTATTGGGAGTCCTTACCTGAGAAGTACGGGGGCAAACGTTTTTATCATATCTCTACAGACGAGGTATATGGTGCTTTGAAGATGACGCATCCAGAAGGCATCCAGCCTCCGTTCACCACCAAAGCAAGTTCAGAGGAACATCACCTTGCTTACGGTGATGATTTCTTCTATGAGACAACCAAGTACAATCCTCATTCCCCTTATTCCGCATCCAAGGCGAGCAGCGATCATTTTGTCCGTGCTTTTCATGATACCTACGGAATGCCAACCATCGTGACAAATTGTTCCAACAACTATGGCCCTTATCAGTTTCCCGAGAAGCTGATACCTCTTTTCATCAACAATATCCGTCACCGCAAACCGTTGCCGGTCTATGGCAAGGGCGAGAATGTACGCGACTGGCTGTATGTGGAAGACCATGCCCGTGCCATCGACTTGATTTTTCATGAAGGCAAGGTTGCCGAAACATATAATATCGGTGGTTTCAACGAATGGAAGAACATTGACATTATCAAGACAGTCATCAAGACAGTTGATCGCTTGCTCGGTCGTACGGAAGGCGAGGACCTCAATCTCATTACTTATGTCAAAGATCGTCCCGGTCATGACGCACGTTATGCCATTGATTCCTCTAAACTCCAAAAAGAGCTCGGTTGGGAGCCAAGCCTTCAGTTTGAGGAGGGAATTGAGAAGACCGTGAGGTGGTATCTCGACAATGAGGACTGGCTGGCCAATGTTACCAGTGGAGAGTACGAGAGATATTATGAGGAGATGTATAAGGGAAAGTCCATTTAGCCATCAAGGCGAAAAGTGATACCATCTATAAATAACGATGACATCAGCAAGTGACAATAAGCGAATAGCAAAGAATACCTTATATTTGTATATCAGAACTATCGTAGTCCTGATAGTATCATTATATACTTCACGTGTCGTGCTTCAGGTGCTTGGTGCGAAGGACTTGGGCATATACAATGTGGCTGGTGGCATTGTTGCATTAATGAGCTTTTTTCAAGTTGCGCAAACAAAGGCGACAAGTCGTTTTATCACCTACGAGCTAGGGAAGAAAAGCAGCCGAGATGTTTTAAGAAAAGTTTTTTCGGTTTGTATGACTCTTCATATTGCTATTGCTCTCATAGGCTTTGTGCTGGGCGAAACGATAGGGTTATGGATTATCACTCACTGGACAGATATACCTGTTGAACGGCAATCAGCCGCTATGTGGGTGTATCAGTTTGCCATTGCTGTTTTCTGCATACATATGATTCGCATTCCATATGATGCAGTCGTGGTGGCTCATGAACAAATGTCCATGTTTGCCTGGATGTCAATATTAGAGGCCGTATTGCAACTGGGTATAATATTCCTGCTAATGACAATCTACGGAGACTCATTGATATACTACTCCGCATCTGTAGCTTTGGTTGCTATTGTCCTGTACCTTTGCTATTATATATATGTACGCAGAAAATTTGAGGCCTACCGCTTCAGGTTTGTTTGGGATAAGGAATATAGTATGAGAATCCTGTCTTTTTCAGGATGGACACTTCTCGGCTCCGGAACGAACACGGCAACCCAGCAGGGGACGAACCTGTTGATGAATAATTTTGTAGGCTTGGTAGCAAATACGGCTTTGGGGTTTGCCGGCCAAGTGAACATCGCAGTTTCAAAGTTTGTCAACGGCTTCTCTACCGCATTCACCCCTCAGATAATCAAACTGTATGCTCAAAAGGATTATGTTGCGCTATTCAAGTTAATCAACCAGTCTTCAAAGTTTTCTTTCGCACTTTGCTATTTGATGGCATTGCCGTTGATTGTAAACATGGGCTTTATCCTGTCTTTGTGGTTGGGTGATGATGTTCCACTATATACCAAGGAATTTTGCCAGCTGATATTAGTTTGTACAATCATCGATGCTACGACCGGAGTTTTTAATACAACCATAACTGCCAGTGGGAACATTCGCAATTATCAGATTTCCATTTCTCTGTCTTTCTTGTTGGATTTGGTTTGCTGCAGTTTGTTGTTATGCATGAGAATGAATCCTGTATTGGTCTTTTCAAGCCGGATATTGACTCGTGGAATAATTAATATGATGATAGGTCTGTATTTCATGAAGAAGTATACGGGATTTTGCATTCATGATTATTGCAGCTCCATTTTAAGAAAGATTTGTTGCACTATAATCCTTACAGTTGTCCCTGTATCCTGTATTGCCATGCTTACATCGGGCTGGCTTAAGTTTGTGACAACCTCTTTGCTTTCTGTTATTATAGTTTGCGGCAGTGTTTATGGCTTATTGATGACAGCTACCGAGAGGAAAGTTATAATAGCGAAGGTGAAATCTGTAATTTGATTATTATGAGGTTTAATTATATTATTGCCGGAGGTACGGCCGGATATTATAGGGCTGCATATTCTGATGTATGCGGCCTTGACAATGTCATGTATTATTCCAGTTACATAGATGGTATACAATCAAAATTCAAGCGATTCCTTGTAAGAGCTAATTTCAATATCAAGCTGAACAGATTCCTGAAGACGCCATTGTGCAAAATCGTAAATCCATGGCTGTTTCCAAACCCTTTCGGTAGTAAGAATCTGTGCTTCCTGTTTTTTGGGTGCGAATTTGCAGTCCTTAATTCTGACTATCCGGCTTATTTGCGCAAACGTTATCCTGGTGCAAAGTTGGTGCTCTATATGCACGACGTAGCGTCGAGCCTGCCGTATTACGACATGTGTAAGTATAAGAAAGAATTTGATCTGATACTCTCTTACGACAAAGGCGATTGCCGGCGTTATGGGCTGCAATACTATCCAACTCCCTATTCAAAATTGGAACTGAAAGCAACTTCAAATGAAAGGATTGATGTATTCTTTTGTGGCGCAAGCAAGGATAGGTACAATGAGATCATCGATGCCTATAAAAAGTGTACTGAAGAGGGGCTCAAGTGCAAGTTCTTTATAACAGATGTGCCATCAGACAAGCAGATAGTCGGAGATGGATTGATTTACAACAAGACTATATCGTACAAGGAAAATCTGTCTTATGTGGCTCAAAGCAAATGCATACTTGAAATCATGCAGAAAGGTGCCAACGGCAACACTTTCAGATTGTGGGAAGCGATTATGTATGACAAACATCTGCTTACGAACAATACAGACGTTGTCGAGAGCAGATATTACAGTCCCGATTTCGTACATATAGTCAACGAGAGTGTACCTATAAGCGGATGGATAGACAAAAAAGTTGTCATCCCCGCATCTGTCAAATGCATGTTGTCTCCCACGAGAATGCTTGAATTTATAGAACAAACGATAGTCTGAGTATGCTTATATATGTAGTCATAGCTTTATTGCTGATAATTCCGCTTCTCTTTAAGCAAGAACAAAGCAGCCACAAATATGACGGATATTATTGGTTCGAGTTTTGTGTGTTGTTCTTGCTTATGGGGCTGCGTTTCCGCGTGGGTGGGGATTCTCTAAGATATGAAATGTATTTTTCTTATGCTAAGGATTTAAGCGAGCTGTTTGTAAAAGGCGCATGGGATTTAAGTGAAGGATTCCAACCTTTGTGGACTCTTTATCAAGCAGCTTGCAAAACCATCACAGACGATTTTGTCATAGTTCAGTTGGTCAACTCTTTTGTTCTGAATGGCGTAATATTCTATTGTGCCGCTAAGGAGGTCAGGCATAGATTCACTTTCGTTGTTCTTTATTATTTCCTGTATTATCCTTATTTCAATACCGAGATTATGCGTGAGTCACTGGCGGTAGCGATGTTTATAGTGGGATACAGATTCCTGGTCAACGGCAACTATGTAAAGTATTATCTGATATGTGTCGTGGCGTTCATGTTTCATGCTTCGGCGATTTTCTTGATGGTTTTGCCGGTCATGTATCCCTTCTTGTCAAAATCAAGAGGCTGGAAATCTTACCTCGTGCCTATTGTTTTCGCTTTGGTAGTGTCATATTACGTATCGTTTATTTTGGAAATCCTTAACTCTACATTGTTTTTGGATAATGCCCTGCTGGGTGATAAGAGCGAGTCGGTTCTGCAAAGCGAAGGGCTGAATGTTTTCGGGATAATCGGCCAGTTTGCATGTCTGTTTCCTCTTTTCTTTTGTATGTATATATCCCAAAAGCGAGGGACGAAGTCAGACCTGTTTATATTGAACATGTATTTTTTCGTGAGCATTATAGGTATGGTATATCTTCCATTGGTCCGTCTGGCCAATTATTTCATAATACCGTTCTTATATATTTATTCGGACATGATACTGAATCCGGAGATCTTGCGGAAGTATCGTCCGATTGTGAATATGTCTGTATGTCTGTTGCTTTATTCCCGGTTGTCATACTATTGCCAGGGTATGGCCTCCACCGAAGGAAGATCCAAAGAGTTTTACATGTATGATAGATATATACCCTATCATTCAGTCTTTGACAAAGAGTATGATATGAAAAGAGAACGAGCTATCGAGTTGCAATTTTAAGTAGGAGTACAACTAATTGGAATATTGCCTGAGTGTAAAGAAACTTGAGGCCATCTATGAAGATCGCATTTACTAATTTGACCCCTCCATTTTGATTTGGCATGAAATGTCGACGTGTGTTACAGTTATTCAATGCTTTCTTTTCATTTCAGTATAAGAAAAATAGGAGTAGATAGAAAGAAAAATCAAGAAATATGCGTGAATACAAAGACATCCGTGTTGCCGTGGCCGGAACGGGCTACGTGGGACTGAGCATCGCCACGCTGCTGTCGCAGCATCATCATGTGACGGCGGTGGATGTGATCCCCGAAAAGGTGGAGAAACTGAACAACAGGATTTCTCCCATCCAGGACGACTACATTGAGAAGTATCTGGCGGAGAAGCCGCTGAACCTGACGGCCACGTTGGACGGCCGTTCGGCCTATGCCGATGCCGACTTCGTGGTGATAGCCGCTCCGACCAACTATGACCCGGTGAAGAACTACTTCGACACAAGCCATGTGGAGGAGGTCATCGATTTGGTATTGGACGTGAATCCCGATGCTGTGATGGTCATTAAGTCGACCATCCCCGTAGGCTACACCCGCAACCTTTATTTGAAGTACGCCGGGAAAGGCGTGAAGAAGTT